>CACYGT010000013.1 GCA_902774075.1 uncultured Bacteroidales bacterium | reverse complement strand
TCATCTACTTCCGTACTCTGCCACACGCCTTTCTGGACAAATGCCCCGCGGTCACTATAACTCTGGTAAAGATTGATTAATACAGCCGTTTTCATATCTGTGAGTCAATTTTGCCGCAAAGGTACAAAAAAAATCTGACATATCCAAAAAAATGCAAAAAATATTGCATATGTCATTTTTTTTGCGTACCTTTGCAGCGGTTTTGTTAACAGCTTAACGATTAAACAGCTTAACCTTTTATGTCTTGGAATGCTGTTATTATACAAAAATACCAGAAATAATTTTTCAATATGAATATCAATAATAAATTTGTCATCACGATCAATCGTGAGTTAGGAAGCGGCGGTCGCACGGTCGGCCGTAAGTTGGCTGAAAAATTAGGTGTGGAGTACTACGACAAAGCTGTCATCAAGGCATTGCAAGAGCGCTATAACCTCTCTGCTGAGGATATAGAAGAAATAAAAGGTCGCAAGCAGAGCTGGTTAGCTGAGTTCGTGCGTATGATGACTTTATCGGACTCGGGCTACGACCTGAACCAGACCGGTATTGAAACCGAAGATGTCTTCCGCGCGGAGACGAATATCCTCAAGGCGCTGGCCAAGGATAGTTCCTGTGTCATCGCCGGTCGTACGGCGTTCTATATGTATCGTGACCATCCGAACCACCTCAATATCTTCATCCAAGCTTCGATGCTCAGCCGCATGGCTCGTGTGGCGAGGGAACAGAACATGTCCAAAGAGGAAGCGCGCCTGGTGATCGAGAAAGTGGATCAGATGCGCGAGAACTACGTACGTGAGTTCACCGGCACATCGCGTTATGACACCCGCAACTACCAGCTCGTCATCAACATGGACGAGATAAACGAGGACGCGGCCGTAGACCTCATCCTCGCCTATATCCGCAGCATGGCTGCGTAGCGGTCAGAGAGTGAACTGTACGGTGGCGCTGACCCAATGGCGCGGTTGGAGCACACCTGAGAAGTCATAGTAGCGTTGGTCTGCCATGTTCTTGGCGTCCACACTCACTTTTAAGAACTCATTATGCCAATAGACACTGCCGTCCAAGAGCCACACAGGATGGTAGTGTTCTACTGTACCCTCGCGGGAGGTGTAGGTTCCCTCACGTTGGCGGAAAGACAGGGCCCATGAGGCACCAAAGCCTTTGTAGATGCGATGCTCGATACGCAGGGTGGCTTTGTGGCGCAGGTAATCCAGCACATAGAGCGACATCATTCCGCCCGCATCTGCCTGTACATCGCAGAAAGCATAACTGAGTTCGATACGTTTGATCCATTCATAGCCCTGTACTCCTACCGTCGCCTCGACACCTGCCGCATTGACGCGGGAGTTGTTGGTACTGCGCCAGACGATGACCTCCTGGTCGGGGGCCTTGATCCAATCGATGATATCTTTTCCCCATCGGTAATAACCGGCCACAGAGGCGAACCAATGTCCCTTGCTGTACTGCGCGGACAACTCCACCTGCAGCGCTTTCTCGGGCTTGGTGAGCGAGTCCGCCTGTTGGGTGGCGGCATGGTAATAGAGGTCGGTAAACGTCGGTACACGGATAGCCCGGTTGACGTTCGCAAAGAGATGCAGACCCGCTATCGGTTCATACCCTATGTTGGCGCCCAGCGACCAATCGTGTCCGAACTGGGTGTTCCAGATGCCTGCAGCACCTACGGCGGCACTCAGGCCGCGCCAGAAGAAACGCTGCTCGGCAAAATAACGCAGTTGGGTGCGGTTATGGATACCTATGTTGGTGGAGCGGATATACTCGTTTCTTACCTCCACACCCGCCATCGTCTTGGACCATTCGTTGGACCAACTGCCTTCGGCATGCACCCCGGCCGTGTGGGTCCAATGGCGGTTAAGCGGCGTACCTCGGACTAACTCATACCGGTCATAGTGAGTGCGGTAATAGGCATGGGTGTGCACCGCCCAACCGCTCTGCCAACGGTGCTGATAGGCTATCGAACCGAAAGCCATGCGTGTGGCATCGAACTGATCGGGATACTTGGTAGTGTAAAAACTGTTTGCGCCTGCATCCTTGAACTGCGCGCCTGCCTGGATATCCAGCCCTTGGTAACCGGTCTGCACAAAAGCGTTGACGATCTGGTAATCCGTGTTGTGGTCATAGCCGTCCGATCGGTTGTACGAAGCCGAACTGTTGACGTACCATTCGTTTTTATGCGCCCGCACCGCCATCACCGGATGGGCCAAACCGTACTCTCCGGCCGTCATCTGACCCGTCACCTGTACCCCGTCACCCGTAACCGCTTTGGTCACAATATTGATCGCTCCGGAGAAGGCATCGATGGCGTAGTTGGTGCCTTGCAGCACTTCGATACGCTCGATGACGAGGGGATCGATGGGGATATCCATCGAGTAGTGCTCGGTCTGGGGATCGGTCATGTCGATGCCGTTGAGCAGCACTTTGACCTGTTTTGCGGAGCCTCCCCGAACAGAAGGGTCCATCTGCACCCCGCTGGCGCCGCGTTGACGTACGTCGATGCCGGGAAGGTATTGGAGCAAGTCCGCCACCGTCTTCACCGGCAATAACTGTACGTCTTCTGCGTTCAGCGTCATCACCAGACGCATGTTGTCCGATTCCACCTCAGCACGGTGTCCCGTCACACTCACTTCGTCCAGTAGCAACGAGACAGCCAATAAGATGCTCAAAAAGAACATACCTCTACCTCCTTATACATCAAAGAATCCCAGTTGGCTGATCGCGGTCAGCATGCGACCGATATACTCGTTATCGGGTTCGGTCCAGCGGAAACCGAGACGCAGCAGTACTTGAGACGTGTATTCGTTGTTGCGGTCTACTATCTGGGTCGGTTGACCGTGCGCGATGTTCTGGTACGCCAGCATCGTCGTTAATAACGGCGCTTTCTGTGGATCCAGAGCCGCTTGCTGGATGGCCATACCGAAGGCCTCGGGCTCAACGAACTGCATCTCGGTACCCAGTTTGTCGAGTACCTGCAGCACGTTTCCTAACAGACGCGTGTGGGTGTTATACGGCTGGAAGACCGTACACTCTTTCGGCGTGGTTGCCAGCAGCACGATCGCTTTGGCCGTCTGGTCGATCGGCGAGAACTCTGTGGGGTTATCGTACTGGTCGTACGGACAGCAACCGAGCATGTTGAAGATCTTGATACGTCCCATGTAACTGTTGGTGGAGAAGTTAACCTGGAACTCTCCGTCATAGCTACGCGCGGCGAGGTTACCGACACGCATGATCTTAGCGCGCAGACCCTTGGTAGCGACCGCATCAAGGATGAGGCGGTCAGCCAAGAACTTCGAGTGCATGTACTGGTTGCCGAGGTACTGTCCGAACCATATGTTCCGCTCCGTGAGGGTCGGTGCCGGCATGTTATTGCCGATCCAGACACCACCCGTCGAGGTCGTGGAGACATGGACGAGTGCCGCGCCTGTAGCGAGACAGAAGTCCACACAGCGCTGTGCGCCGCCGATATTGACATCTTCGATGTCCGTACCCTTGGAGAAGTGCTTGACGTTGGCCGCGCAGTTGAAGACGGTGTCTATTTGTGATTTGTCATTTGTCATTGGTAATTTGAAATCACTGGTGACATCGCCTTGGACGACGAAGATACGCGTGCCGAAGAGCTCGTCGAAGCGACGGCTGAAGTAGTAGAAGAGCAGGTTACGCACACGACGCTCCGCATCTTCATGACTCTTACCGCGCACGAGACAGGTGATGGTCTTGGCGTCGGAGTCGATGAGCTCTTTGAGCACATGGATACCGAGGTAACCCGTCGCTCCGGTGAGGAGGACGTTGCCCAAGTCCTGGCGCTCGCCGGCCTTGAAGGTCTCGAGGCTGTTGGCTTGAAGGATGTTGTTGATAGCGGTATAGTCGAACTCGGTGATCTCGCGATCGACGGTCTCGCCTTCGTCCGCCGCTCCCTGTCCGTCCACGAGGGTCGCCAGTTCGCGCGGGGTAGTGTGGGCGAAGAGATCGGCATAGGCGATATGCTTGCCGGCTTTGTCGGCCTCGATGATGACGCGCGTCACCATGAGCGAGGTACCGCCCAGCTCGAAGAAGTTATCCGTGGCACCGACCTTGTCGAGCGAGAGGACAGACGCGAAGATATCCGCGAAGAGTTTCTCGGTATCGTTGGCTGGCGCTACGTAGTCGTGGTCGTCTGCCTGAATCTTCGGCGCAGGCAGGGCACGTTTGTTGACCTTCTGGTTCTGGTTGAGCGGGATGAGGTCGATCTGCATCGTAGCCGCCGGCACCATGTACGGCGGCTTGCGCTCGCGGATGAAGGCGTTGAGCGCCTGGATATCAATCTGTTGGTCACTGACGATATAGGCAGCGATGAACTTACCTCCGTTGGGGTAGTCAAAGGCCTGAACGGTGGCATCCTTGATGCCGTCGAACTGACGGATGACCGCCTCTACTTCTTTGAGCTCGATACGGAAACCGCGGATCTTAACCTGTCCGTCACGACGGCCGACAAACTGGATATTGCCGTCGGGCAGGTAACGCACGATGTCACCGGTTCGGTAGCAACGCTTGCCGTTCCATGTGACGAAGGTCTCGGCGGTTTTCTCGGGGAGATTGAGGTATCCTCGGCTGACCTGCGGACCGCTGACCCAGAGTTCGCCGGTAGCACCGAGCGGCAGACGTTGGCCGTTGGTGTCCATGATGAAGAGCTGCAGGTTATCAAGCGGTTTGCCGATAGGTATATGTTGCTCGTATTCGTTGAGGAGGTAGGTTGTTGTGAAGATGGTACACTCCGTCGGACCGTAACCGTTGTGCATCTTGTAGTTCGTCGGCGGGTTGAGTGCCGAGAGGGCTTCGCCGCCCACGGAGAGGTGGAGGAGCGAATGACAGTCCACGTTCGTCGCGAACTGATAGCCAATCTGGGTGGTCATGAAGGAGTGCGTGATGCCTTCGGCATCGAAATAACGGCCGAGTTCGGGCAGGTTAAGACGCAGATCTTCCGGCACGATATAAACGGCTGCGCCGCACGTCAGCGCCGGATAGAGGTCCATCATGCAGGCATCGAAACCGAAGGAGGCGTATGCCGCTACCTTATGACCGACATGCAGGTCGTAGTACCGCTGGTACCAGTGACAGAACGCGACGAGGTTACCGTGCTCGAGCTGGACGCCCTTAGGCACGCCTGTCGAGCCGCTCGTGTACAACAAGATGAAGAGGTCGGAGGGCTTAGCGGTTACGGGTAAGGGTTTACCGGTTACGGGAGTATTCTGAAGCTCCTCGAACTCTTTTTCGGTCAGGAGCATGCAGCTGTTGGCATCCTGCTGCATGTAAGCGAGGCGCTCCTCGGGATACGAGGGGTCGAGCGGCAGGTAGGCACAGCCGGTCTTGAGGACGGCTAAGGCACCGAGTACCATCCACTCGCTGCGCTGCACTTTGATGGCGATGACGTTGGTCGTCGGGTGCAAGCCCGCGGCGATGCGGTCGGACAGTTCATCGACCTCGCGGTAGGTGAAGCGTTTGTCGGTATAGACGAGCGCGAGGGCATCGGGGGTCTTGGCTACCTGCGCTTTGAAGAGCGAGAGGATGGTCTGCGTGTTATCGTAGGGCACAGCGGTCTCGTTGAAACTGTCGAGCAGCTTCGTCTGCGCTTCGCCCATGAGCGAGATCGAGCGCAGGGTAGCCTTCGGCTGAGCGGCAAAGGCACTGAGGGCGTTGCTTACCGACTGCGCGAGCGACTGCATCAGTTCGCGGCTGTAACGGCCGTTATCGTACTCGATAGCGACGCTCGGTTGGCCTTCCACTTCGACGATATAGAACGCAATCTTGAACTTGGGCACGTTGAGCTCCATGTTCTCGGTCGTGATGGCTTGTCCCTTGATCTTGTACTCAGAGAGTACACCAAGTTGGTAAGCGAACATGATCTCCGCCGTGAGGTCGTAGTCGGCTGCGATTTGCGCAAACGGGTAGTTCTCGTGGGCGAGGGTCTCTTCGAAATGTGTTCCGGTCTCGCGGACGAAGTCCTCGACGGTCTGGTCGGCTATCTTACTGCTTAGCGCGAGGGTGTTGACCATCATGCCGACGGTGTTCGCCATCTTGAGGTTAGAGCGTCCGTTGGAGATGGTGGTGATACAGAGGTCGTCAGCGTTCGCAAAGCGCGCGAGGGTATAGAAGACCGCGGCGAGGGTCGCACCGGCGGGGGTGACGCCTGCGATCTTAGCCAGACTCTCCGCGGCCTTGATATCCATCGGCGCATAGAGTTGTCCTATCTCTCCGTCTTTGGGATTGGTGAGGTCCGGTGCGAGTTCGGTAATACCTTCTACCTGTGCAAGTTGCGAATGGAAGAACTCCTTCGCCGATGCATATTCCTCGCCGTCTTTGGCAGCTTGTTCATCAGCTACGAACTGGGCGTACGAGCACATCTCTTTGTCGATGGCTCCGCCGTCGAGCAGGGCGCAGAGTTCGTTGAAGAACACATCGTACGACGCGCCGTCGCAAACGAGGTGGTGCATGTCGCAGTAGAGGTAGAGCGCCACTTCGGTGCGCACGATGGCGAAACGGCACAGCAGGTCTTTGCTCAAGTTGAACGGCCGAACGAACTCCGCACGGAAGGCTTCGAGTTCGGATTCCTTCAACTCTAAACTTTCAACTTTCAGTTCTTGCTGCTCGACGATCTGCTCGACGCCGGTATCGTTGGTGCGGAAATGAACGAAGAGTTCGGGGTGGTTATTGACCACTTGCTCTACTGCTGCGCGGAGGGTCTCGTTCTCAATCTCCAGCGGCAGTCTCGCGCGCATAGGTATATTATAGAGTGTAGAAGTGGGGTTCTTCATGCACTCGAAATAGACACCTGTCTGGGCGTGGCTGAGAGGATAAGGGGCGGTCAAATCTTCTTCGGTATCCCAGGATTCCGGTATCACGGTATCCCGATGACCGCCCAACATAGCCACGAGGATCTCGTTTTCGATCGTTTGGATATTGGCGCCCTTGACGAGCAGTTTGGCATCGAGTTGGACACCGAAACGCTTATAGACCTGTGTGGCCAGTTTGATGGCCGAGATCGAACTGAGGCCCACATAGCGCAAATCGGTCGTGATACCGAAATCGCGGTTGTTGACGATACCGGCTACAATATCCGCCAGTTGCTCTTCGAGCACATTGAGCGGTGCCGCCTCTTTGGGCGTATCATCGGTCTGCGCCTTCGGCTCGGGCAGGGCCCGTTTGTTCACTTTCTGGTTCTGGTTGAGCGGGATGGCATCGATCTGCATGGTCACCGCCGGCACCATGTACGGCGGTTTCTGGTCCATGATGAAGGCATTCAAAGCCTGGATGTCGATCTTCTGATCGCTGACGATATAAGCCGCAATGAACTTACCGCCACTCGGGTAGTCGAAGGCTTGCACAGTAGCATCCTTGATACCTTCGAACTGACGAATAACGGCTTCTACCTCTTTGAGTTCGATACGGAAACCGCGGATCTTGACCTGTCCGTCCTTACGGCCCACAAACTCTATCTCACCGTCATGACGGTAGCGAACGATATCGCCTGTACGATAGACGCGTTTGCCGTTCCACTCGACGAAAGCTTGCGCGGTCTTCTCCGGTTGGTTGAGATAACCGATACCGACTTGCGGACCGGCAATAAGCAGTTCGCCTGCTGCACCCCAAGGCACACGGTGACCGTACTTGTTGACGATGAACAGTTGTGCCGAGTCATTGGCACTACCGATCGGGATATTGGGTTCGTTTTGGTGCACATAATAACAGCTGACATAGACCGTACACTCCGTCGGACCGTAGGCGTTCTGCAGCTTATATGTCGGCGGATCAAGGGACATGAGCTTCTCGCCACCGGTGCCCAGATGTTGCAGACACGGGATATCGGGGAAGTTCTGTACGAGTTGTGTCGCCACCTGAGTGGTCATGAAGATATGGGTGATCTGCTCGCTGAGGATATAGTCGTGGATGGCATCGAGGTCAAAACGGATATCGTCGCCGATGACGTACATCGACGCGCCGGCGGTCATACAGCCCCAGAGGTCGCACATGAAGGCATCGAAGCCGTATCCGGCATAAGTCGCATAACGGCTCTCGTTCGTCAGACCGATGCGTTTCGTATGGAAATCGCAGAAAGTGAGGATGTTCTGTTCGCTGAGCATCACACCTTTCGGGGTGCCGGTTGTGCCGGAAGTATAGAGGAGGATGAAGGCCTCGCCGCCTTCGTACTGGGCGGCATCGGAGCGCATGAAATCGAGACGCTCTGCGGGATACGAACTATCCAAGGGCATGGCGGTCATGCCGGCTTTGGCGATAGACAGCGGCACGATGATCATCTGCTCGTTGCGCGGAACCGAATAACCGATCACATGCTCTCCGCAGCGTTGGGTGTATTGCGGATCAAGGCTGTCGGACAGTTTGTCCACTTCGGCGTAGGTGAGGCGTTTGTCTCCGGCCACAATGCACAGCGCGTTCGGTTGGTTCTTAACATGCTCTTTGAAGCGCGCCACCAGACTGCCTTTGGACGGTTGCGGGTCTTTGGGGTTGAGCGCATCGAGCCAAGTTATCTGCTCTTCAGCGCAGTACTCGATCTCCTTGACGCACTCAGCCGTCACCATCGAACGGAGGATCATACTGTAGGCTGCGGCCAACTGCTGCAGGAATGCCTCCGAATAGTCGGCGGTGTTATAACTGAGTTTGAGGGCATACTGTCCGTCGGTCTCGAAGAGCTCGGCGCACAGTTTCCAACCCGGTGTCGGTTTGCGCAGGTCCGTATAAGGCACAAGCGTCTCGCCGAGGTGCAGACCGCGTTTGTCGGCCAGCACAGCGCCCTGATAAACGAACATGACTTGGTTGTTGAGGCCTAAGTCGCGTACGGCATCTGGGTAGGCATAGAACTGGTATTTCTGCGTGAGGTGCAACTGCTCGTCCATGCTAGCCAGCATGTCGGCGATAGGTGTGTCGGCTTTGGTCTGCAGGAAGACCGGTAGCGTATGCACCATCATGGTGATGGAGCCCAAGGTACGGCGGTCGGTGCGTCCCCAGAAAGCGGTGCAGTACGACGCTTTTTCTTCGGCGCTGTAGGTGGCTAAGAGTTGTGCGAAGGCCGTCTGCATGATGACGCTCTCTTTCGCTCCGAAGCGCTTCTCGATGGTCTGTATCTCGTCCTTGCTGACTGCCAGCGGGAACATCTGATAGCGGCTCTCGGCAGGTTGATCGCTGAGCGCTAAGATGGGTTCCGGTATTGGCAACGAGTCGGTGTCGGCGGCATCGCAGAAGGTCTTGGCATACCACTCTTTAGCTTCGCCCATCAGTGCCTCGTCCGCACGCTGTGCCGCTTCGTCATTGGCAATCGCAGCACCGTCCATCAGTTCGCCGGCAGGTTTCTTGCCGTTGTACAAACGCTCGATATCGCGCAGCAGCAGGGTGACAGAGAAACCATCTGCGAGAACGTGATGCAGATCTATGTACAGATAACTCTTACCGTTCACCGAATAGATCTCCGCGCGATAGAGCTTGTCGGAGTGGATATCCATGGTTTGGGCGAAGGTCTCTTGTGCGGCTTTCCACTCTGCTTCGGAAACCTCAAAACGTTCCACTTTAAACGCTACACCTTCAACGTTAGACTCCATCTCGGGGATTCCTTCGTCGTTCACCACCACCTTACTTCCCAGATACGGGTGTGCGGCAAGGGCATTCTGTACAGCTTGCTGCAGGCGCCCCAGATCGGCATCCTCCGGAAGCGTAAAAAGGACGGGGTTTTGGTAGTTATACTCGTCTGAAACAGACGTCTCACAGGCATAGTACACGCCTCCCTGCGCTTGACTCAACGGACTTTTCATGGTTATTGCTATTTACTCAATCGTAAAAATATTCTGGAAACCGCTCATGCGGAAGATATCGGCTACATCTTCGTTGAGATGTGCGATGCGGATCGAACCGCCTTTGGCTTCGGATTCGCGTTTGAGTTGCATAAAGAATCGCAGTCCGGCCGAAGAGATATACTCCATCTCGCTGCAGTCGATGAGCAGGGCCTTGTCGGCGATGTTCAGCACTTGTTGTAACTCGTCTGCCTGTTCGGTGGTTGCCATGGTGTCTAACTCACCGATAAGTTGAACGGTATACTCCTGACCGTTCGGTTGAATGTTCACTTGCATAGTTTATATGTTTTTTGTTATTGTCAAAGCATTGATGTCGTTGGTACGTTCGTATCGCACTTCGTCGGTTATCTTACGCAGCAGGGCTATTCCTAAGCCACCTATCTGCCGCTCGGCCGTCACTTGCTCGGTGTCCACTTCTGCCTGCTTCGTCGGGTCAAAAGCGATGCCGTTATCAGAAAGAGTAATCTCTAAACCTTTCACCTTTAACCTTTCACCTTTCACCTTTAATTCCATCCAAGTTGCCTGCGAGTAGTTGACGATATTGACCACCGCCTCTTCGATGGCCACTTCGGTTTTCTTGAGCGTGCGCAAGTCCAAACCGGCACACAGCCCATATTCATGCAAGGCCGTACGCATCTGAGGCCAGCAGTCCATGCGGTTCTCTACGCGCAAGGTCAGCGGCTCCACCGCGCCGGTCTTGCGAATGGTCATAAGGGTGATGTCATCCGTCGGCTCTGCCGATCCGGTATACTGTTTGATGGCTTTAGGCAGATCTTTTTCCTTAGCTACGATCTTCTCCCAGCGTTTCATACCGAGCATCTCCCGTTTGGTGTTGCGCGCTTCGGTGATGCCGTCTGTGTAGAGCACGAGGGTCTCGTCTTGGCCTAACATGGTTCCCTGCTCCACAAACGAGTAGTTGCCCTTGTAGCCCAAAGGTATGTTCGGCTCGATCTCTAATCCGGTCACCTGTGCCCCGTCACCCGTCACCTTGAGCGGTTGACAATGGCCGGCATTGCAGTAGAGCAGTTCGCCGGTAGGTATATGCAGTCGACCGATGAAAGCGGTGACGAAAGTAAGGGAGGGGTTGTTTTCGCTCAAGACAGCGTTCATCTTCTCCATGATCTGTTTGGGCGAGTCGGAATGTGCGCCTGCTGCGCGGAAGAGGTTGACGGCTGCACTCATGAACATCGCTGCGGGGACGCCCTTGCCGCTCACATCGCCGATGATGAACCATAGTTTGTCCTCTTCGCGGAAGAAATCATACAAGTCGCCTCCCACTTCGCGCATCGGGATCAGCAACGCATACAGATCGATGCCTCCATCGTCCATTGTCCATTGTCCATTGTTCCCTTTTAGGATACCCATCTGGATATCATGGGCGATCTGCATCTCTTTCTCCATCAGCTTGTTGGTGGTCTCCATGCGGGTGAACGCATCCTGCTCTTTCTTGATATGATGGAGCAGCAGGCCGATGATCAATATACCGGACAGGAGGACCGAGAGGGTGATGAGGCTGACACCGGCGATACCTCTGCGGATATGGCGTTTAGGCACCGTGATTACCATACGCATGTCGGTCGGAGACAGTGTTTTCTCGAAGATGATCCGGTCGTGCTGATCGGCCTTATGACCGCAACCGACGATGAGTGTGCCGTCGTCGCTGAACAACTGACAGACGGCATCGTCATAGGGTTTGATGCCCTCTAAGAGTTGGGCTGTCCAAGCCAAGGTGCAATCGACACCGGCTACACCGACCAGTTTGCCCCGGCTGTCGTAGATCTTCTGCGAGTAGGTAAAGACCGGGTCTTCGTGCGTGCCGTCGTTATAGGGTAAGCTCCAATAACCGTCCTCCTCGCTCTCTAGCGCACCCTGGTACCAATCGCGCTGCTCATAATGGATGGTGTGCTTGGCATCATACGTGATGATCGAGTCTCCCTGCACGCGAAAAGCCGTCAGACAGGACCATTGACCGCGGTGCGGCGAAGTCTCGGGAGGGAAGGTGAGATAACAGCAATACAGGTCCGGATAATGCGCAAGGACTGTTTCTAACAGCGCGTATAAGTCGTTCGTGTTGTTCTCAAACTCCGGAAAGAAATGGGTGATCTCATCCGTCGCCTCATGCACGTCGTACACCTCAAACAGAAAATCCTTCTGCGACAGATCCATCTTGTACTCGATCTGCTGCATCAGGTCTCTTTTCTCTCGGTTATAGGACACGAAGAACTGTACCGTCATCGCGATCACGAGAAACACTGCACATACTATCGGAAGGGACTTTTTCATAAGGGTCTAAAAATTATATTTGAGGGCGATGACTGATGAGCCAAGTCACCCCGAAACCGAAGAAAGCGTAGTTCTGCGGTTGGGAGAGAATCTGCTCGGAGTTATAGACGTTAAAACCCGCATAGGCGTCCAACTGCACGCGCGGGTGTACGGCATAGGTAAGGCCGAAATCGAGGTTGACATGGCAATGCGTATAGGTCTTGCCCGTAGTCAGTTCTATCGCATCGGGATCGAAGAGATTAAAACACTCAACGAAGAGGCCCAGACGGTCGGTGGGGGCAAAATTGAGACCTAAGGACGCAAAGATATCGGGTGTGGGGGCCCAGTCGTTCCATCGCACGCCAAGGTCATAACCGATGGACAGCCAGTCGGTGACGTTGTTCTCAAACAGGAAGTCTATCGAACCGACCACAGGCCAAGTCTGTGCCATGATCGTAGTCATCGGCAAGCCGAGGTAACACAAGACGGAAGTGCGGGGGACCCATGCTTGGTTGAGCGTCCCGCCGCGATGGTCCCATAAGAGGATCTTGGTGCCCAGTAACAGATGCTCGGGCGTATAGAGTAGCTCATCCTGAGAGGAAGGGTCATCGTCCGGGTGGTCAAAGACCGCCATGACACCGGTGTACTCCATGCGCAGCTCAACGCGTCGGTGCACACCGAAACGAAAGAGGGTGGTGGGCATGGCCAGGATGTGTGTCCCTAACACATGCAAGCACTCGAAGCCGGTCTCCCATTGGATACAACCGGCTCCGAGGACTTCCGAACCGGTACCTGTTCCAGGTCGGTCGGGACTCACTAATACCTCGTCCTGCGCGTGTGCCGGAATGAGCAACGCGCAGGATAACAGCACTAGGCATGTGTACTTGGCCCTCCGGGTCATTTACGCAGCCAGCCTTTGATAAGGTCCCAAACGCGGGAGATGAGGTTGATGTAGAAATCAAACTCGCGGGTAGCGTTCTCTACCTGGCACTCCATACGTACGCGCTGTACGTCGGCCTTATGCTCCGCCTCGATGATCTTCAGCTCCAACTCTTCCTCGGTCTTGATCTGCTTGGTGAGCAGTTTGATGAACGGGTGAATGAAGAGCGGTCTGCGGCAGAGGATGGCAATGACGATAAGAAGCACATAGGCGCTGCCTACGATGAGGGCAGCCTGCCATACCGCCATGTACTGCGCAAGGATGTCGATAAGGGCTACCGCACCGAAGGTGAAGAATGCCAGCACGCAAAGGACAAGCGTGAAGATGAGCAGGAATAGACCCAACAGACGGCTGATGAGACCCACCAGACGCAGTTGACCTACCTCACCTAACGATTGGCCGTATTGGGTCAGTTCTTGTTTGATTTGATTGAAGAAACCGTTTTCCATCTTAAGCCTCCTTCTTGGGTTGCGGGTGCTTATGCTGCGGTCTCGGTTTAGCAGCCGGTTTAGCGGGTGCAGGTTGAGCCGTTGCTTGTTCTACTTTGGCCTTCAGGTTCTCTACCTCAGCCTTTACCTTTGCCTCCATCTGCTCGCAGTACTCCTGCGTGCGTTTCTTCGCATCTGCAGCAAGGTCTGCCAGATCATTACGTAACTCTTCTCCGCTCTTGGGAGCCACTAATAGCGCAGCTGCTGCGCCTACGAGAATACCGCCTACAAACAGAGCGGCGCCTTTGAATAAGTTGTTCATATTCGTTAGATTTAAATTGTTACGGCTGCAAAGATACTGCTTTTTTTTGACATATGCAAGAAAAAAGTAAACTTTTTTGTTTCTTAACGGACGTCTGGCAGAGAATAGGGCGAAGAGGAACGCAGGAGCGTTTGCATGACCTCGGAGGGTTGGCCTTCGGGTGTGAAGGCGCCCATGTCATAACTGCCCCAGCCGAGAGGGATATACTCCGCCGGTCGCCAGTTGCCGTACACCTCGGGTTCCCAATAGAAGATACCGGCGCAGGAGTCGATGGCAGTGGCGCGGCTGATGAAGTCCTGCATGACGGTCAAGGACGTGCTGTCATTGGCGAACATACCGATCTCCGCTACCATGACGGGGCAGTGCCACTGACGGATCAGACGACGGATATTGGTCTCGGCCAGTTCATTCATCTCCTGCCAACTCTTACCTCCGTTCCAGGCGCTCATCATCGGGTAGTGGCTCAGAGCGATCATGTCCCATTTGCCGCCATGCGCCTGCATTGACTCCCAGAACCAGTCGCGTTGCTCGTAGGCATTATCGACATGGACGATGACGATGATATCCGGGAAGACCTCTTTGGACGCCGCGTATCCTGCAGCGGTAAAACCGGCGTACTCGTCCCAGTTGCCTTCGGCCTGATGGACCTTGCCCATGGGCCACAACATGCCGTTCGGCGTCTCGTTGCCTATCTGCACCCATTCGGGACGGACACCTGCCTCTTTGAGGGCATAGAGCACGTCGCGTGTGTGCTCGCTGACGGCTTCGCGCATGGTGGGGTAGTCGTAGTTGCGCCATGCCTCGGGGATGGTCTGATGGCTGGGGTCGGCAAAGAAATCCGAGTAGTGGATATCGATCATGATGCGTTGTCCGGCTTTGGCAGCTCGTTTGGCAAGAGAGACCATGTCGGGTTTGTTGCTCCAGCCGGTCTTGTGGTTGACCCACACGCGCAGGCGAACGGCATTCATGCCCTCCGCGCGCATGCGCTCCATACAATCATACGCGAACATGCTATCATGCTCCATCTCACTGAGCCAACTCAGGTCGGCTCCTTTTGCCCAAGTTCCACGCGGGCTGTCCGTCTTGGCGTAACATCCGGTCAGCAACAGACCGATCATGCCGATAAAGAGAATCTTTTTCATAACGGGTGCAAAGGTACGCAAAATAGTTGAAAGTTGAAAGTTTAAAGTTTAAAGAAGGGGCTTTTTTGTTCGTTTTTGCACAAAAACACATAAAAATGACATTTTTTTGCAAAAATATTTGCTCATGTCAAAAAAAAGCAGTACTTTTGCACCCGCTTTTGAAAAAAGGCACTATATCTTGCCGAATTGTGTAATGGTAGCACTACAGATTCTGGTTCTGTCTGTCTGGGTTCGAGTCCTGGTTCGGCAACATAAAAAAGACATCCTTTCAGATGTCTTTTTTCGTTAGAGAATGGTCTTTAACTCTTCTATACTTTCGCATGTCTGCCATCCGGCGAACAGCTCACCTGCCTTGCGGTTCTTCTCCAGGTCATCAACGTAGATCGTCTTGGCGCTGTCTATTTTGGTCTCACGCGTCACATGATCGAATATATCCTTATTAGGCTTAGCCATATGCAAGAGGTGCGAAGCGAACACAACATCGAAAAAGTCTCCTAAGTGATACAGCTCCCATATATACTGCCAATGCAGATCATTCGTATTGGACAGCAGGATCGTTCGATAGCCTTTCTTCCGCAGTGATGCGATATAGTCCAGACGCTCTTGCGGCAGGTCCTCCAGCATACTCATCCACGCCTCTTGTATCTGCTCGACGGTTGTACCCGGATGACAAAAGGCCTGTATCGTCCTCAGAAAATCCTCCGACGCGATGTTTCCGTACTCGAAATCATGCATCAACTGCTTGGTCGCTGCACTCACCGCTACCACTCCTTCGCCTTCGTCATTGATGCCCAGCACCGTTCGGATATACTCCTCCGGCATCAGACGTTTGAAGTGCGCTACACAACGCGGCACATCCAGGTTGATCAGCACGCCGCCTAAATCAAAAACAATCGTATCTTTTTTCATGCCTTTTCTATCAACAAAAGAGTGCAACCTGTTCGGCTGCACTCTCTTGTGATCCATGCAGGATTCAAACCTGCAACCCCCACATCCGTAGTGTGGTACTCTATTCAGTTGAGCTAATGGACCGCTGCTTTTTACTTCGTTTTTTCAAAAGCGGGTGCAAAAGTACTGCTTTTTTTTGACATGAGCAAATATTTTTGCAAAAAAATGCAAAATAACTGCGTTTTTATGCTTTTTTGCGCTCAGAGAGCCATCCGCTGAGGTACAATAAGACGCATGCCAGCACAAAATACGCTCCGGTCTGAATCCATAAGGCGATATACTCCGTTCTCGTTGTCCACAGGGATGCCCCCATCGAGTTGATGTGAATAAAGCCATGCGACCCCCAGGTGTATGGAATGAGCGCCGCTACATACCGCCAAGCCTCCGGGATCATCTCTTTCGGCCATGATATACCGGCCATGAACAGGAAGATGAGCGAGGACGATATCAGCAGTACCAGACCCGATTCGCGGTTGCGGATGAACACGCTGATACACATCGAGAAGAAGATGGTAGCCAGGATATACGGTACATTCAGACGCAGGATATCTTCTATCGCCCCTATATGCGGGATATCGAACAGACGCGGGAAGAAACCTAACAGGATAGCTGCCAGTGCGTAGTACAGTACGAAATAAGCTCCAGCACGACCTAACACAATACGCAGCACGGATATGCCTCGACGCCGACCGGGGATACGGTAGAGCTCTTTGTTCTCCTCGCGCGCCGTACCGCCTAACATACAGATACCGAAGAAGAGCGTCTGATGCAGGATCAGTACCAGCACGGCAGGGATGAGGAACGAGCCGTAGCCGCCTGTGGGCGTGAAGAGTGCCGTCTCCGAATAGGGCGCGTCTTGTACCAGGGCCCAAGCGAACTCCTTGTCAATACCCATTTTCTCGTATCGGTCAATCTGGATATTCTGCATCGACTCCAGCATCACTTTGTTGCAACTGAGGTAGATCGCCTTCATGTACAGGAACGACGACATGTCGCAGTAGAGCGATATATGCGCCTGTCCGAGCGGGTCGGCTAACTGCTTGGAGAAGTCCCGCGGGAAATAGATGATGCCGTGTACCTTCTGGTCTCGGAGCAACTGTTCCGCTTCGGCCATCGAGGCACAGGAATAGCACAGTTTGATATCCGGTGCGGCATTCCAGCGGTGCAGGAAAGCACGGCTCTCTTGCGTCTGACTCATGTCCACGACAGCCACAGGCACGTTGGTGATCTGCTCGTTCCAGTACAAAGCCTTATAGATGAGCGGGTAAGCAAGGGTAGCGACAATGAAGATAACGACCACTCCCGGATCGCGGAAGATGCGCTTGAGTTCATTGGCGAAGATCCATCCCGACTCTTTGAACTGCAACCAATAATGATATAGATGACGTGATATCATTTCGAGGGATAGTTTTGATAGATGAGCGCTCTATGCAGCCGCGGTGCGACCAGCAGAGAGGCTATCATGAAGGCTACCAACGCAAAGGCAGATGGCAGGCTGTTCTGTACCGGGGCTCCCATCAGTGCCTCGTTCACATAAATAAGGTAATAATGGCGCAGCGGCTCCAGATAACTGAGCGCTTTCACCGGCGCTAACATCGACATCTGCGGATAGGTAAAACCGGAGAGTGAGAAGCCTAACATCGAGTACAAAGCACCGATAGAGAGGGCGTCGCGCAAGGTCGGTAGCAGACCGATCATGAGGATACCCAACGACTCCATGGCGAAGATGAACAGCAGCAGACCCATGAACAGACGGCCGTAACTGCCATAAACGGGGAAGCCCGCAAAACGGTACAGGATCAACTGACACCCGATACCCAGGATGAGGTAGATAAGCGTGTACGGAATGAGTTTGCCAATCATCGCGACCGTGTAGTTACCACCCGCCGCACGAAGCCAGTCATGCGAAGTCTTGGTCTTCAACTCAAAACCGATGGCGAAGATGGTCAGCATCAGGCATATCAAGCCTAAGATACCCGGCAGGATCGTACTCACCAGATAGACGGAGTAGTTACTCCAGGGGTTGGCGATCATATGGGCATCGATAGCCAGCGGTTGGATACGATGCATGATGACATCGTCCGTCATACCTTTCTTACGCAGCACCTCGCGTTGGAACGCTCCGGAAGTAAGATTGACCATCGTCAGGAACTGCTTATAGGCTGTGTTGCCGCCTACCGTGTAAGCGTTTGTCACATAGAAGTCCATCTGCGGGCGCTTGAAGGATACGAGGTCGTCATAGAACCCCTCCGGGATGACCAAGATACCGTACAGAAGTCCCTGCTGCATTGCCTCGCGCGCCTCCGGATAGGAGTTGGTCGTCAGGATTATATCCACCGAAGGTGTCGCCTGCATCTCATGAATGAGCCTGCGGGAGATAGTGGTCTGGTCCATATCAACCACCGCTACCGGCATCTGCTCCGCCGCGCCGCCTTTCATCAGCGTCATGAAGAAGAAGGTAGAGAGTACCATCACACCTACCGACGCGAACAAGTACAGCGGCCGCGCGAACATCTGCTTCAACTCACGCAGCAGCACCTGCCAAATATTTTGGAAAACAGTTTTCAATTTGCAGTTCTCAGTTCTCCACCATCAGCGCACTCATACCCGGGCGGAGGTTCGGAATAGTCATCGTCGGACGACATTTGACATCGAACGTGCGCACGTCATATCCGCCGTTCTGCTTGGTTGAACGCCAAGTAGCATACGTGCCCATCGCTTTGACATGCGTCACCTGCAACGGATAAATGACATTGCCCAGGGCCGGAATACGTACCTGAATCATACTGCCTACCATGAAATGGTTGAGCATGTCTTCGCGTACGGCGAACGTGAACCATACATCGTCCAGGTCCACGACGGACATCACCGGACTGCCTTGGCCTACCAACTCGCCGACTTTCGGGAATCGCTCGCACACCTCACCGTCGCAGGGGGAGAGCAGATAACGCTCCGCCTCGGCTGCTGCTACTTCTTTTAAGATACCGTCCACGCGCGCAACCTGTGCCTCGGCAGCTGCTTTATCCTCTTCCCGAGCGCCGGACAAAGCCATCTGGTACTGGCTGCGTGCTGCCTTGACGGTCGCCTCGGCCGCTTTGTATTGCGCTTCTGTCTCATCGCGTTTCTGGGTGCTTACAACGCCCTTCTCATACAGTCGTTGCACACGTTCATAGCTCTTGCGATAGATTTCCTCTCCCGCTTTCGCTTTCTGGTACAACTCATACGCACCCTGGATCTGCTCATTGCGCGCGCCATTCTTGGCCTTTTGGTTCACCGCCTCTGCCATCTCACGAGCTGCCAACGCCTGCGCTTTCTTCGCTTCCACTTCCGGCGAGTAGATGATGACCAAGGTATCGCCTTTCTTCACTTTCTCGCCTTCTTCGTACAGGTACATCTCAATACGTCCCGGCACCTTACCCGAAACCCTGTACTCTGCGGCTTCTGCCTCGCCTTGGATAAGTGTCTTCTCCGGACGAAGCGCCAGTACGCCTACTAAAGCGACAATAACTACGACTGCCAGCAGGGCGATCAGACCCAATAGCAGACTTCCTTCTTTCTCCTTATTCATCATAGTTGTCCTAAATATTTACGTAGTTGTGTTTCCGTTGTCTTGGCTTCTGTCTCGGCATCCACGAGGTCTGTGGCTGCGGCTAACCAAGCGGTCTGCGCCTGCATCAGTTCCGAGGCGGTGATCATACCGGCTTCGTACGATGCTTCGGCCATACGCAGTACCTCAGCGGCATTGTTCTGCGTCAGACGTGCCAGTGCAATCTTCTGCTGTGCTTCTGCCAGTTTCTGATTCGCCTGTGTGGTCTGTAAGGTTAGCAGTTCGCGTGTCTGTTCCGTCTGTAACTTAACCGCATTGGCGGCATGCTTGGCGGCTTTATAGCGCAGGATATCATCCGCATGCGCGATAGGTACGTTCACTACCACACCGGCTGAGAAGAATCCTGTGCCGTCCCAGTTACTGCTCATACCGTTATCCGCATTCGGGTTGGTGTAGATATATCCGGCCGATGCTACGATGTTCGGTTGCAGCCCGGCTGCCATCAGTTTGGCGTTGTATTTGGCGATCTTCTCCGACTCCTGCAGCATTCGTAACTCGCTGCGGTTGGATACGGCTGCGTCAGCATCTACAGCGGGAAGACTGATATTACTCAGTTCGCTCTCGTCCAATTGGAAGACCGAACCGAGCGGCAGTCCGCAGACCTGCGCCAAAGCCATCTGCGAGAGCGTCAGTCCGTTCTCGGCTTGCAGTTTCTTTACTTCCGCCTCACCGCGTTTGGTGACGACCTTCAGCAGGTCTGCCTGCGTAGCAACACCTTCGTTCACTGCCTCCTGCACATCTTTCTCCAGTTGGCACAGCAGGTTATAATACTGTTCGGCTAAGCCTTTCTTACGACCCACAGACACCACACGCCAATAGGCCTCATCGACGGCATAGACGATCTCGTCATGCTTGGCCTCCGACTCGATCTTAGCTATTGTCTCTGTGGCTTTGGCGATCTTATAGAGTTGTGTCAGACGTCCGCCGGTGTAGATCGGTTGGGTGATACCCACCTGCGCTACGACCACATGCTGCAGGTCGAGGGTCAACTTGTCATACACCGTCTTGTATACATCCGCTATCGTCTGTCCTACCGCATCAGGAATCGTTCCCGTCGCGCCGTCTTTCCATGTCCACGATGCCGTTCCGTCCTGGTTCACCGTTGCCGTACCATACGACAACTCCGACGAATTGGCTAACAGATGCGGGTTCTTGGAGTTCCACATATATCCGCCGTTGGCGCTGATACGCGGAAACATCGCCGCTAAGGCTGCCTTGCGGTTATACTCGGCGGCCAGACGCATTTCCTCCTTGGTCTGTGCAGATGTACCTCTGGTCAAGGCCATCTCACGGCAGTCCTTCAGCGTGTATCGGAGCGTGTCCGCACCGTATGCGGCCACCGTCAGCGCACATGCCATCAAAATAAATGATAAGCGTTTTGTCATCTTATTTGTAGTTTTTTTTCCGCCGTATACCGCAACAAAAAGCATGCCAAAACATGCAATTTTTTGTTGCATTAGACAGAAATATTCTATTTTTCCTTTACTTGGATAAATGAAGTTCACAGAAAGGTCTCCACCAGCTGTACAGATAAGCCGGTGTTTGGAACTTTTCCTTCGCTTTTTCAAACAATTGTTTGGCTTTGTTCTTGTCCCCAAACGCCTTTGGGGCATAGTAGAGCGCGGTCGCGTAATAGCAAATGGTCATCGGGTCTTCCGGCGCTTTGTTGACAGCCTCTTTGGCCATCGTCATGGCTGTGACAGGGTGGAAAGAGGCATGCAGTCGCAGTTCGTACACATAGACCGCACTCATGTACATCTCGTAGTGCCCGGCCGGCAGCTGGTCTTTGAGACACTCGATATGCCGGCGGAAACGTTGGATATAGGTGAGGGCCGTGCTGTCCTTGCTGTCCGTCATGGCGCCGCAGTAACCGTACTCATACGAGAGCAGTGCCGGCGTGACCGCAGCAGTGTCGATATAGGTCTTCCATATCGACATATCCTCGGCATTGTACGCATCGAAAAGGTCTCTATCCGCAGCAGTGGTCTGTGCGGATAGAGACATACAGATGCAGAGTGCTGCAATTACTTGCCGCGCTCGAGTAAGAGTGTGCGTGTAGGCTGGTCGCATACTTCGCTCGGTCCGTAATACTGGATCGGCCCCGGGTAGATATAACTCGTGTTCGCGTCTGCCCATTTAGCACGGTGTGCCTGCAGGTACTTGAACGGTGCACCGTCGAGCTTCACAAGGGCTTTCTGGATCACAGGTTTCATCTTACCGTTTCGTTTCTCCATGTTCATCATCATGGTGATAGGTACACCACCTGCGAGCCACTCAGCGGCCGGTTTGGTGAGGTTACGAACGAGTGACATATAACCCGTCTTGCCTGCTGCAATGAGGTGGGTAGCGTTCACACCGATCGAGTAGCAGTAGTCGGCATCGAAGTTCGACGGCATCGCGCAGCGGCCTTCGTATCCGAAAAAGTGGTTGAGGGCGCTGAATTTACCTCTGTACTCGCCGTTGGCTTTGAGTTGAGCCAGACGTTTGCCAACCATCTCGATGAGCAGTTTCTCGGTCTCGATCTGCGATACCATCACGTTTCCGTGCGGGTCGCGGTCGAGGGTGAGCTGTTTCGCGATACCCTTCGGCAATGAACGGAACAGGTCGCAGGAAGCCTTGCTCAGTTTGCTCTTGACGTACTCGCGTTTTGCATCGTCACCGTCGAGAGATGTGAACTCTTCGTTAGCAGCCAGCATGTCGTTGAGTTCCTGAATGAGGATACGCATTGCCGGGATGAACTCGATAAGGCCTTCCGGAATAAGGATTGTACCGAAGTTAAGGCCTGCGTTAGCGCGGTCAACGATCACCTTCACGATATCTTCTACGATATCATTGAGGGTCATATTCTTTGCCTCTACCTCCTCGGAGATAAGACAGATGTTCGGTTGGCTCTGCAGGGCGCACTCGAGGGCGATGTGCGAAGCCGAACGGCCCATGAGGCGGATGAAGTGCCAGTATTTCTTCGCGGAGTTGGCATCACGTTGGATGTTACCAATGAGCTCGGCATAGGTCTTACAAGCGGTGTCGAAACCGAAGGAGGTCTCGATCATCTCGTTCTTGAGGTCACCGTCGATGGTCTTCGGGCAGCCGATGACCTGAATACCGCACTGTTTCTGCAGGTAGTACTCAGCGAGCACACATGCGTTGGTGTTGGAGTCGTCACCACCGATGATGACTACCGCCTTGATACCCAGTTGTTTGCATACTTCGATACCGTTGTCGAACTGCCAGGTCTCTTCCAGTTTGGTACGACCCGAACCGATGATATCGAAACCGCCGGTGTTACGGTACTCGTCGATGATAGCGCCGGTCAACTCCTGATACTTACCGTCGATCAGACCCGAAGGACCGCCGAGGAAACCGTACAGTTTGTTGTTCGGATTGAGCGCCTTCAGTCCGTCATACAGACCGGAGATGACGTTATGACCGCCAGGGGCTTGACCACCCGACAGGATCACACCTACATTGAACGGCTCGGTCGTTTGGGGTTTGCCCTCAGCCGGCTCAAAAGTGATGAGCGGCAGACCATAGGTGTTCGGGAAGAGTTTCTTGATCTCTTCTTGGTCTGCTACGGAGTGTGTTTTCTCGCCTTCTACCAGGCGTACTGCGCCCTGTAACGCTACCGGCATCTTCGGCTGATAGCTCTGACGGGCAATCTGTAATGGAGATTTTTGCATAATGGTTAATTATTTAGTGTTGTTTATAGTTATCTAGGATACTAGGGACCTAGGATACTAGGACCCTAGTTTTTATCGGATTCAATCAATTTAAGCAGTTGTTCGACGGCTTCTTCCTGCGGGATGTTCTTGAGCACGCACTCTTTGCCTTTGTACAAGCTCACACGTCCGCGTCCGGCGCCTACATAGCCGTAGTCGGCGTCTGCCATCTCACCCGGACCGTTGACGATACAACCCATGATGGCGATCTTCAGACCGGTCAGATGCCCTGTGGCCTCTTTGACCTTACGGATGGTCTCTTCGAGGTCGAAGAGGGTACGGCCGCAACTGGGGCAGGAGATATACTCCGTTTTGTAGATACGTACGCGTGCGGCCTGGAGGATGTCCTTACTGAGGAAGTTGAGTTTGTTCTCATTGAAGTTGGGATTGACGAGCGTCAGTTCGCGGGCTTTGAATTCCCAGAGTAGACGTCCGCATTCGGCTGCGGCTTGCAGAGCGAAAGTCTCCCAGTTATCCTCGTAACTCGTATAACGCACTTCTGCGTCGCCGCCTATGTTATCCAGCACTTCGGCCACTACCGATCCGTCATAACGGATAGAGTCTTCGTCGGCGAAGTAGTCGACCAACTCCTGCGCCACCGGTATCTCGTTCTCCGGCGCTTCGCTCAGGCTTACGCGTATCGTGTCGCCGATACCGTCTGCGAGCAATGCCCCGATACCTACCGCAGATTTGATACGTCCGTCTTCGCCTTCCCCGGCTTCGGTCACACCCAGGTGCAGCGGGAAAGCCATATGCTCCTTGTTCATCGTCTTGACGAGCAGGCGCACGGTCTCCACCATCACGCGCGTGTTGGAGGCCTTGACAGAGATGACGATATTGTCAAACTCCTCCTCTACGGCGATGCGCAGAAACTCCATGACGGACTCGACCATTCCTTCCGGGGTGTCGCCGTACTTGTCCATCATGCGCTCGGAGAGCGAACCGTGGTTGACGCCGATACGGATAGCCGTCTCGTGCTCGCGGCAGATATCCATGAGGTGAATAAAACGCTCTCTGATTTTGGTAGGATCTTTGGAGTAGTTACCCGGGTTGATGCGCACGGCCTCTACAAACTCGGCAGCCGCATCTGCTACGTCCGCCTGGAAATGCACGTCAGCCACCAAGGGTACGGCAGTCAGCACCTGGGCATGGATCTCTTTGAGCGATTCGACCTCGCGAAGGCCCTGTGTAGTGAACCGAAGCAGTTCAGCGCCGGCCTCGATACAACGTCTGGCTTGCTCCACCGAACCGTCGATATCGTTTGTGTCGGTGTTGGCCATCGTCTGCACACGAATAGGGTAGTCGGAGCCTAAAAAAATGTTTCCAACCTGTATGTTTGTGGTCTTTCTGCGCTTATATTCTAATTTTATTTGCATAAAAATGCATTTTTTTTTAAAATTATTTGCGTATGTCAAAAAAATGTAGTACTTTTGCACCCGCTTTTGAAAAAAGGCGTTGAATCAGTAGCTCAGCAGGTAGAGCACATCCCTTTTAAGGATGGGGTCCTGGGTTCGAGCCCCAGCTGGTTCACTCAAGGGAGACGAGGCAACTCGCCTCCCTTGATTTATACTACGATATTCACGATCTTTCCGGGGACTACAATGACGCGCTTGGGTGTGCCTCCGTTGAGGTACTTAGCCGTCTCTTCGCACGCCATCACCAGTTTCTCTACCTTTTCCTTCGGGGTGTCTTTGGGGCACTCGAAGGTGAAACGCACCTTACCGTTGAACTGTACGGGGTACTTCTGGCTGTCTTCTACGAGGTATGCCTCGTTGCACTCCGGCCACGATTCGTTTACAACGAAATTTGACATTTGACATTTGTCATTTGACATTTCTTTGCATCGATGGTACATTTCCTCGGCGATATGCGGCGCATACGGCGCGAGCAATACGGCTACCTGCTCGAGGATAGCGCGTTTGTTGCACTTGAGGGTGCTCAACTCGTTCTGCGCGATCATGAAAGCAGGGATGGAGGTGTTGAACGAGAAGTTCTCGATGTCCCAAGTGATCTTCTTGATGAGTTTGTGCAGGCTGCGCAACTCCTCTTTGGTCGGTTCTTCATCGACGATGTTCTCGTACATGTTCCACAGACGTTTGAGGAAACGATGCACGCCGTCGATGCCGTTGGTATCCCAAGGTTTGGACATCTCCAACGGACCGAGGAACATCTCGTAGAGACGCAAGGTGTCTGCACCGAACTTCGCGATCACGTCGTCCGGGTTGACGACGTTGAACATGGACTTGGACATTTTCTCCACCGCCCAACCGCATATATACTGCTTCGGACCGGCTAGATAACCTGTCAGTTCGGAAGACGTGCCGTCCGCGAAGACGAACTCGGCGTTCTTGAACTCCGGCATCCATGCGCGGAAGGCATTGATGTCAAGTACGTCGTTGTTGACGATGTTGACGTTGACGTGTATCGGTTGTACTTTGTCCTTGTACTCGGGGTTCTCGATGAGGTTATAACTGATATAGAGGTTACCCGTCGCGCCTTCGCCGATATAACGATAGACGAAGTTCGAACGGCCTTGGATCATACCCTGGTTGATGAGTTTCTTGAACGGTTCGTCCTCGCACACATAACCGAGGTCGTAGAGGAACTTGTTCCAGAAACGGGAGTAGATCAGGTGTCCCGTCGCGTGCTCACTACCGCCGAGATAGAGGTCCACCTGACGCCAGTATTCGTTGGCTTGTTTGCTGACGAGTGCCTCGTCGTTATGCGGGTCCATGTAACGGAGGTAATACGCCGACGAACCGGCAAAGCCCGGCATGGTGCAGAGCTCCAGCGGATAACCTTCATAGGTCCAGTTCTCGGCGTTGCCTAACGGCGGTTGACCGTTGACGCCCTTGAACTCCTTCACCTCCGGTAACAGCAGCGGGAGGTCTTTCTCCTCCACCGTATACGGCATCTCGTCCTTGTAATAGATCGGGAAGGGTTCGCCCCAGTAGCGCTGACGAGAGAAGATGGCATCACGCAGGCGGTAGTTAACCTTGACGCGTCCGATGCCGGTGTTGGTGATAAACTCCTTCATGGCTTGGATGGCCTCTTTGACCTCCATACCGTTGAGGAAGCCCGAGTTGATCATCTTGCCTTCTTTGGCATCAAACGACTCCTCACTCACATCCGCGCCTTCGATAAGCGGGATGATAGGCAGGTTGAAGTGTTTGGCGAAAGCATAATCACGGCTGTCGTGTGCCGGTACAGCCATGATAGCGCCGGTACCGTATCCAGCCAGCACGTAGTCGGAAATATAGATAGGAATCTCACCTTGTGTCATGGGGTTGATGGCATACGAGCCGGTGAACACACCCGTCACCTTGCGGTCGGCGATACGCTCGCGCTCCGTACGATGTTTGACCCATGCGAGGTATTGTTCCACTTCCTCTTTGTGCTCGTCGGTGACGACACGCTGCACGTACTCGCTCTCCGGTGCCAGTACCATGAAGGTCACACCGAAGACCGTATCCGCACGGGTGGTGAAGATCGTGAAGGGTTCGTCTTGTCCTTTGATGCTGAACTGCATCTCAGCGCCTTCGCTGCGACCGATCCAGTTACGCTGGGTCTCTTTGAGGCTCTCCGTCCAGTCGATTCGGTCGAGTCCCTCGAGCAGACGTCCTGCGTATGCACTCACACGCAGACACCACTGCCGCATCACGCGTTGCTCCACAGGATAACCGCCGCGTACGCTGAGGCCTTCCGACACTTCGTCGTTCGCCAGCACCGTACCCAAAGCCGGGCACCAGTTGACCTTCGTATCTGCGAGATAGGCGATACGGTAGTTCATCAGGCGCTCTTGCTTCTCGCGTTCGCTCAGCGTCGCCCACTTCGGGTCATTGGCTTCGAACTCGGCAATCAGTTTGCTGATCGGCTGTGCTTTCTGCGTCTTGGGATCGAAATACGAGTTGAACATCTGGATGAAGGCCCACTGCGTCCACTTGTAGAACTTGGGGTCGCAGGTACGTACCTCGCGGTTCCAGTCGTAGCAGAAACCGATCTTCTTCAACTGCGATATATAACGGTCGATGTTCTCGAACGTCGTTTTCTCCGGATGTTGGCCGGTTTGGATAGCGTACTGCTCGGCGGGCAGACCGTACGAGTCAAAACCCATCGGGTGGAGTACGTTAAAGCCCTGTTGACGTTTGTAGCGCGCGTAGATATCACTCGCGATATAACCCAGCGGGTGGCCGACATGGAGGCCGGCTCCCGAGGGGTAAGGAAACATATCGAGCACGTAGTAATGGGGCTTGTCGGATTCATTGGAGACGGTATAAACGCCTTCCTTCGCCCAGGCCTCTTGCCATTTGCGCTCTATGTCACTAAAATTATATTCCATTAATTATAAGAGTTTTTTTACTTGCTCATAAACATTCTGTGCGGTGAAGCCGAGTTTCTCGTCCAGCACTTTGTACGGAGCGGAGAAACCGAAGCTCTCGAGTCCCCAGATAGCGCCGTTCTCGCCCACAAGTCCTTCGAGCGTGCAAGGCAGACCGGCAGTCATACCGAAACGCTTGATACCCTTCGGCAGCACCTCGTCCTGGTAAGCCTTGTCTTGCTGACGGAAACGACCTTCACTCGGTACGCTCACGATCTGCAGACGGATACCTTCTGCGCGGAGCAGTTCAGCACCTGCGAGGAGTGTCGATACCTCAGATCCCGAAGCCAACAGAACGATCTGCGGGTTCTCGTCCTTGGAGACGATGTACGCACCTTTGCGGAAACCCTCGAGGTTGACGTTGGGCACCGGCGCGATGTCCTGACGGCTGAGGATAAGGGCCGTCGGGGTGGCGGTGTTCTCGATTGCAGCACGCCAAGCAAGCGTCGTCTCTTCGGCATCTGCCGGACGAACAACGAGCATCGAGGGTGCACCATGGTGGTTATGCAGTTTCTCCATCAGACGGATCTGTGCCTCTTGCTCTACCGGTTCATGGGTCGGACCGTCTTCGCCTACGCGGAAAGCATCGTGCGACCAAATGAATTTCACCGGCAGCTCCATGAGGGCAGCCATACGTACGGCAGGTTTCATATAATCGCTGAAGACGAAGAAGGTACCGCAAGCGGGGATGATACCGCCGTGCAGGGCCATACCGATACATACGCATGCCATGGTGAGTTCGGCTACACCGGCCTGCAGGAACTGACCGCTGAAGTCGCCTTTCTTGAGGGCATGGGTCTTCTTGAGGAAGCCGTCGGTCTTGTCGGAGTTCGACAAGTCAGCCGATGAAACGATCATGTTACCGACGTTTTCAGCCAGGAAGGAGAGCACCTTACCGCTGGCATTACGGGTAGCGTCTCCGGGTTTCTGTTCGATCAGACTCCAGTCGATGCATGGCACTTCGCCCGACATGAAGGTCTCGTATTCGTTCGCTGCCAGCGGATTCGCCTGTTTCCAGTCGTAGTAAGCGGCATAGCGCTTGTTGCATATCTCGCGTAACTCAGCTGCACGCTCGTCGTACAGTTGTTTGACTTCTGGGAAGATCTGGAAGGGGTTGGTGGGATCACCACCGAGGTGCTCGATGGTCTTCTCGAAGGATGCACCGGCTTTGCTCAACGGTGCACCATGGGTCGAACACTTACCTTCCCAGTTAGCACCTTCTGCTGTGACACAACCTTTACCCATGGTCGTATGACCAATGATGATCGACGGACGGTTTTTCTCTGCTTTGGCTTTGATGATGGCCTCGCGGATAGCGTCGGGGTCATTGCCCGGGATCTCCTGTACGTACCAACCCCAAGCAGCGTACTTGGCTGCTACATCTTCGCTCGTTACCTCACCGCACTCGGTGGAGAGCTGGATGGTGTTCGAGTCATAGAACATAACGAGGTTGTCGAGTCCGAGGTGACCGGCCAGACGACCTGCACCCTGCGAGATCTCTTCCTGCACACCACCATCGGAGATGAAGGCGTATATCGTCGGGTTATGGATAGCACCATAACGGGTGTTGAACCATTTGGCGGCGATCGCAGCTCCGACAGCGAAGGTATGTCCTTGACCCAGCGGACCGGAGGTGTTCTCGATCATACGCTCAATCTCACGCTCGGGGTGACCCGGTGTGACCGAACCCCATTGACGGAGGTTAGCCAGGTCGTCGAGGGTGAACTTACCTGCCAGGCAGAGTTGGCTATAGAGCATCGGAGCCATGTGACCCGGATCCAAGAAGAAACGGTCGCGGGCTTCCCAACCCGGGTTCTCTGGGTCATACTCCAGGAACTCGCTGAAGAGGACGTTGATGAAGTCTGCGCCACCCATCGCACCGCCCGGGTGACCACTCTTAGCTTTCTCTACTGCCGCTGCGGCCAAGATACGGATGTTATCCGCCGCACGATTCAAAAGTTGTGTCTTGTTCATAGTAATGTATTTTTGTTTTGTTAAAATCTCCATCCTAAATAATAGTTCAATCCCCAGCCGATGGTGTCTCTTGGACCGAAGCCCGGAATGTAGATCACCGCGGGGGTGTTGACGCTCATCTCATCTGTCTTGCCTTCCGAGCGGGTGAAGAGGCATTTGAGTCGTCCCATCCAACCCATATAAAAAGCGGTTTTGTTCACTTGGGCAACCTCTACCTGACATCCCGCCACTATCTCTCCCCAGCAGTCAGCTTGCGTACCTTTCACCTCACGTGCTCCAAACTTACTGTTATTCACCTCTTGGTCAAAACCCTGTACTGCGGTACCCAGACGAACGCCTATCAACAACGAATGCGGACTCCCCGGATTTTTCTTAAGCGGGTTGATGTCGCATCCTACGCGGAAGAACCCTCCTTGTCCTTTATAACTGACCGTGTCGCCCTGTGTGGTGTTACCGCCTGCGTATCCCAACTCGAGGGTAGGGAAGAAGCGGTTCTTGAGTCGTACGTTCACCGCTACCTCATAGTGTTGTATCTGCCATTTATGCGCGGCCGGCACTACGATCGGACTCGCGATATCCAACTTGATCTGCGTTGCCTGATAGATGCTATCGTTCTTGGCATATGCCGGAACAAAGAACAAAGAACAAAGAGCAATGAGCAATATGTTACATAAGTTCTTTCGCTTCATTCTTCAGTTCCTCAAGGGCCTTATCGCTGGGAGTGGTACCGTTGCTGGTAAAGGCAGTCAGCAGGGCCGTAGCATAGGTCTGCGCGGTAGCGTCATCGGGTAACTGAGAGGCGATGGTGATGACGAATGCACCCATCTGGTCACGCGCGTTGATGATGAGATCCCATACCTCGTCCGACACATAGACCTGCTGACTCTGGTTGTGGTCAAACTCCGCACGAATGGTCTGAAGCAGGTACTGCTGCACCTGACCCACCGTCCATGTGCGCAAGGCCTCCGGCTCTTTCTGCTGCAGCTCCAAGATCATATGCTCGGGCTTCGTGCGTTCCAAAAGAAGCGTGAGGCGCTCATACGCGCGCAGGCGTATAGGAGAAACGGCCTTTTGGCTCTCCCGTTTCAACTCAAACTGACGCTTTCTCTCTTCGTTGCGGAAACCCGAGTACTGGATCATCCAGAACCCGAAAATCAGCACCGCAATGGTCAATATAATCCACAACGCTGTTTGCATAGTTTTCCTCTTTACAAATTTTGCCTGCAAAATTACACAAAAAAAATGACATATGCAAGCATATGCCATTCTTTTCTACATTTTTTTTGCAAATTAGCGTATCATATCGTCTCCGAAGAACGGTTGGAGGGCCTTCGGAATACGAATACCTTCTTCGCATTGGTTGTTCTCGAGAAGCGCAGCTACGATACGCGGGAGAGCGAGGGCAGAGCCGTTGAGGGTGTGACAGAGCGTCACTTTCTTGTCCTCCGCACGACGATAACGGCACTTGAGGCGGTTCGCCTGATAGGTGTCGAAATTAGACGTGGAGGATACTTCCAACCAACGGTGTTGTGCTTCGCTATAGACCTCGAAGTCATAGCAGAGCGCTGCGGTGAACGACATGTCGCCGCCTGAGAGGCGCAGGATACGATAGGGCAGTTCCAGTTTCTGGAGCAGACCCTCTACGTGCTCGAGCATCTCTTTGTGCGAAGCGTCCGAATGTTCGGGCGTGTCGATACGTACGATCTCGATCTTGGAGAACTCATGCAGACGGTTCAAACCGCGTACATCCTTGCCGTAAGAGCCTGCCTCACGACGGAAACACTCCGTGTAGGCGCAGTTCTTGATCGGCAGTTGAGCCTCGTCGATGATGACGTCGCGGTAGAGGTTGGTCACCGGCACTTCAGCTGTCGGGATGAGGTAGAGGTCGTCCACTTCGCAGTGGTACATCTGACCCTCTTTGTCCGGCAACTGACCTGTTCCGTAACCCGAAGCGGCGTTGACTACAGTAGGCGGCATGATCTCCGTATAACCGGCTTTGTTGGCTTCCGAAAGGAAGAAATTGATGAGCGCACGTTGGAGGCGCGCACCTTGACCGATATAGACGGGGAAACCTGCACCCGAGATCTTGACGCCGAGGTCGAAGTCGATGAGGTTGTACTTCTTTGCCAACTCCCAGTGGGGAAGTTTCGCTTCGTCGTTATTCACCTCACCTACCCATGTACCTACAGTGTCACCACCATGGTGGGGTACGTTGGATTTTACGACCAGGTTATCCTCTGCGCATGCACCTTCCGGTACAATGTCATAGGGAATGTTCGGGATGGTCAGCAGCAGTTTGGTCTGTGCCTCTTCGGCTGCAGCCATCTTCTGGTCGAACTCCGCGATCTGTGCTTTGAGTGCACCGGTCTGCGCTTTGGCGGTTTCTGCCTCCTCACGCTTACCTTGCGCCATGAGTGCACCGATCGACTTGCTGATCTTATTCATCTCAGCTGCTGCGGCATCTTTCTGTTGCTGCGCAGCCTTGCGCTCTCCATCAAGACGAAGCACTTCGTCGATTGCCTCTTGGGCGCCTGAGAAGTGCTTCTTGTTGAGACCGGCAATGACTTTCGCCTTGTCGTCGTAAATTTGTTTTAATGTTAACATATTTACGCCTCTACCGGTTGAATGGAAACGTACGATTTGTTGTCGCGTTTCTTGCGGAACGTTACGATTCCGTCGCAGAGAGCGAACAGAGTGTGGTCGCTACCCATACCCATGTTTTCACCCGGGTTATGCACGGTACCACGCTGACGTACGATAATGTTACCTGCCTTTGCGAATTGACCACCAAAGATCTTCACGCCAAGACGTTTGCTTTCTGATTCACGGCCGTTC
>CACYGT010000012.1 GCA_902774075.1 uncultured Bacteroidales bacterium | reverse complement strand
TATGGCAGAGAAACGTGATTACTATGAAGTGCTGGAAGTGCCCAAAACGGCCAGCGCGGAAGAGATAAAAAAGGCGTACCGCAAGAAAGCGATACAGTATCACCCGGATAAGAACCCGGGCGATAAGGAGGCTGAGGAGAAATTCAAAGAGGCTGCCGAGGCCTATGAGGTGCTTTCTGACCCGCAGAAACGTCAGCGTTATGACCAATACGGTCACGCCGGCATGAACGGTATGGGAGGCTTCTCGGGAGGCGGCATGTCGATGGAAGATATCTTCGCACACTTCGGTGATATATTCAGCGGCGCAGGCTTTGACCTCGGCGATTTCTTCGGCGGCGGTAGCGGTCGAAGCAGTCGCGGTCCCCGTGTTCGTCGCGGCAGTGACCTGCGCGGACGTGTCAGCCTGACACTCGAAGAGATAGCGACCGGCTGTGAGAAGAAGATCAAAGTGCGCCGACTCGTGGAGTGCAAGGACTGCCACGGAACAGGTAGCGCAGACGGCACGACAGAGACCTGTCCGACCTGTAAAGGATCCGGCCGCGTAACCCGCGCACAACGCGGTATCTTCGGTATGATGCAGATGCAGACCGAGTGCGAGACTTGCGGCGGAGAAGGACGTATCATCAAAAATAAATGTCCGAAATGCGGCGGTCAGGGAGTCGTTCGCGACGAAGATGTCATCACCGTGACGATCCCGGCAGGTGTAGCAGGCGGTATGCAGCTCACTGTGCCCGGTAAGGGTAATGCAGCACCGCATGGAGGCGTGCCGGGCGACTTGCTCGTGCTCATCGAAGAGGAAGAGCACAAGGACTTCATTCGTCAGGAGAGCGACCTCATCTATAACCTCCTGCTCGATATGCCGACAGCCGTGCTCGGCGGACAAGTGCAGATACCTACCCTCACGGGCGACGTGAAGATAACGATCACGCCGGGTACCCAGCCGGGTAAAGTACTGCGCATGCGCGGCAAAGGCTTACCTCGTATCGACCAATACGGACGCAATTACGGCACAGGCGACCTGCTTATCAACGTTGGCGTCTATATCCCGGAGAAACTGAGCAATGACGAGCGGAAACTCATCGAGAAACTGCAAGACAGCCCGAATATCGTGCCTGGCTCAAGTCAGAAGAAGAGTTTCTTCCAAAATCTGTTTGGAATCTAATGTACGGTGTTAAGCGCATATGGCCTTGGTTGCTCCTCTGGGGTATTGTGGATTTGCTATGTGCGCTTTTCTGTGAGATACACGCCGACGAAGCCTATTACCGGCTCTACGGACAGTTTTTAGCCTGGGGATATTTTGATCACCCGCCTATGGTGGGCCTAATGACAGCCGTTTCAGCGGCACTTGTCCCTGCAACAAGCTTGATACTCAAGAACCTGAGTGTCAGGCTTGTAACCGTTTTATTACATGTCGGCACCGTGTGGGTGCTTTGGAAAGCAGTACAGAGCACAGAGTTGTGGAAGTTCCTACTCGTTGCTGCCTCGATCCCTATGTTCTGCGCGTACGGTTTCCTAACCACTCCCGATGCACCGCTGCTCTTCTTTGCCGCCTTGTTCTTCTATGCCTACCGGCGGTATCTGACCGATCGCTCATGGTCGGCGACCGTGCTACTCGGCCTCAGCATGGCAGGCATGATGTACAGCAAATATATCGCCGCATTAGTGATCGCCTTCGCCGTCCTCGGCAACTGGCGTATCGTCAAAGAAGGACGTTTCTGGGCGGCTGTAGGTATCGCCTTAGCGCTCTTGACACCGCATATAGCATGGCAGTTCCAACACGGCTGGCCGTCCTTGGTACACCAATGGTCCGACCGCGCATTAGGCTATCAACCCTTATACACCCTGGAGTTTATCCCAAATCAATTAGCCGTCTTTAATCCCTTCGTGTGGGCACTGATGCTCTGGCTGGGCGCGAAAGCGATTCTTTCCAAAGATGCCTTCCAACGAAGTCTGGGCTGTGTCATCTGGGGCCTGCAGGTGTTCTTCTTTATCATGACTTTCCGCGGACATGTAGAGCCGCACTGGACCGTAGCCGCCACTGTTCCGGCGATCATATTACTGACCGAATCAGAACTCATGGACCGCAAATGGCTTCGTGCAAGTCTGGCTGTTTTTGTGGGCCTGATACTCATTGCCCGCGTGATCCTGATGCTCAATATCCTACCGGCGAGTACGGGTCTCGCGCACAAACAAGAACAGTGCGAACAACTGCACGAACAGGCACAAGGCCTGCCTATCGTCTTCGACGGTTCTTTCCAGCGTCCTTCGCTCTATCGTTTCTTCTATAACGATGAGGCAGTGCGTGTACGGCAACCCAACGAACGAATGAATCACTATGACCTCTTGCATCTCGAAGACGCTTTGATGGGGCAGCCGGTGTGTATCATGCGCTCAGATACGGTGCGTTTTGTAGATGCTCTAACAAAGGAGGACCTCGATGATTAAACTGCTGATGATATTGCTGTTTGTGCCTACAGGTATCGCGCCGGGCTTCTTTGGCCCGAACGCCTTGCCGGTCATTGACATGAACGACGGACAAACGTATGAACAACTCCGCGTAGAACTCGCGGCTGACGGCTATTTCGGTTTCAATAACGACAAGACCGCGGATCTCTTCGCGCGCGTGCACGTTCCTTTATTCACGCGTTGGGCGAACTTGAGTCTGTGGATGCCACTCTGTGAGTGGTATAGCCAGGCAGACGGCACAGGCTACGGAGCGGGCGATGTGTATATCTCTACCGAAGTGCAGGTACTGCATCACTCGTGGTTTAAGACCGAGAAAGCCAAGTATATCCCGCAGATGACCATTCGACTCGGCATGAAGACCGCCAGCGGCGGACAATACGAACGCAAGCGGCATTTTGACAGCCCGGGCTATTTCTTTGACTTGAGTATCGGTCAGACCTTCCCGATCCGGCAAGTGAGTATTCGTCTGGCGGGCTCGGCCGGTTTCTTATGCTGGCAAACGACAGAAGGCCGGCAGAACGATGCGGTGATGTACGGCCTGCAGGCACAACTGCTGCACGAGTATTTCTCGCTTCAGGCAACCTGGGGCGGATATGTCGGCTGGGAACGATATGGCGACGCGCCGATGTCCATCAAAGCGCGCGCCGCAGGACATATCAAAGGCTTTGAGCCCTATGTGCAATACCAATACGGTATTCAGGATTTTCCGTTCCACCAACTGCGCGTAGGCTTAGTGTATAATATTGACATCTTAAAACGTAAGAAATGAGTCAGATACTCTTTATACTCTTAGTCGGATTCTGGGGACGCTTCGCAGCGAACCCGGTAGAGATACCTGTGGACTCGGCCTTTGCCGCCAAACAAGCTATCAAAGCTCAGAAACCCGTTCAACTGCTGTACGACGTGGACTTCACCACCTACTTTGACAACAGGGAGTATAGTTCGCCGTACCAGATACCGCAGACGATTTTGAACTTCCGTCTTAGCCCGCAGATAGGCGTACGTATCCTCGATCGTGCTGGAGGACGGCATGAGTTAGTAGCCGGCGTGAGTTATACCCAGCGCTTAGGCGGCAACTGGCGCGACGTGCAGTTTAACCCTATCGCGTACTACCATTTTAACTACCGCGGTTTTGATGCCGGCATGGGAGCAATACCCTATTCGCGGCGTATAATGCCGATGCCCGAATGGTTGATGTACGACAGTTTGACCTACATGCACCCGAATATACAAGGCGCATTGCTGCAATACCGCGATCAGCGCGGTTTTGTGGAGTTCATGTGCGACTGGCGAGGGGCGCAAACAGATGAGCGACGGGAGATGTTCCGACTCGTGCTGAACGGTCAGTATCAATATAAATGGCTCCAAGTAGGCGGTCTGGCACATATGAACCACAAGGCAGGTTTTGCAAAAAACTATGAACATGTGACCGATGATGTCCATGCACATGCATTTGTAGGCTTTGATGTGACGCAGTATGTACCGCTGGACTCCTTGTCACTTCGCGCCGGATATATCTTCGGCTGGGAACGGGACAGAGGCGTGAACGAGAGTTTCTTGAATCACGGATTTATCATGGAGTTGTATGCTAACTGGTGGTTCTTGGGCCTTAAGAACACCTTCTATTACGGCGGTAACTTGATGCCGTTAAGGGAAAGAAACGTCAACTCCTGTTTAGGCGATCCGTTCTATCAGTCGCCTATCTATAACCGCACAGACTTGTTCGTCTATCTGTATCGCAGCAGTTTTGTCAATTTCTATTTTTCCTGGAACATGCATTATGACGGTATCCGTCTGCAGCATCAGCAACAGATGATCGTTCGTTTTGAGTTAGAACCTCTGATGGAAGAATTGGCCGGCAAACAGAAACCTTACTTACGCGGACTATTCGATAAGTAAGGAGAACACTGCATCAGAATAAACACCATTCCGGCCGCCCAGAGGGCAATACCGTCATAGCGACCGAAGACGCACTCCGTACACATATTAAAGAGGAAGAGGGTAGTAAACAGCAATGCCGTTTGTTGCCCTTCTTTTTTGGTACATAGCGGAATAGACAGCCACGCAATAAGGAAGAACAAGAGACCTCCGATACCCAGTTCGAGCAGTTCTTCGAGATATTGGTTGTGGGTGTTATAACCGCGCTCGGCATAATAGGGGTAATGGCCTTTACTGTACCGTTCGCGCATATAGTTCTGACTTTGTCCGGCTCCTAAACCATGCGCGATATAATCCTTAGGATGCTGGAGGGCAAAACCCCATATGTTAAAACGGACATCGTGGGTATAGTCTATCTGACGAAGTACGGTCACATCGGAGATGTCGAAGTTCTCCATACGCGGGTGAAGCGAGAGAAGTCCCCATCCTCCCAAAGCACCTACGATGGCTATTACAACACCATAGCGCAGCAGATACTGTTTGGACAACGAACAGAGAACAACAACCACTATGAGCGCCGCGAGCGTCAGTATCGCCTGACGAGAACCCGTGAGAGGAATCACAGAAAGCATCACAACGAGGCTGGGTATCAAGATAGCGGGTTTCTTTCTGTACAACAGCCAAGCCATCACAGCGCCGAACAGTTCCACTCCACAAAGGAAGAGGCGGTGCTTGAAATGCGATATGTTCTCATAATAATGGAACAAATCCGGATAGTGCCCCCACTCAGGATAGTTGAAAGCAGCAACCCAGTCCGGGCGGAAATACAAGGCCGTCACTAAGACTACGTAGATAAACACCGCCGCTACACAGCCGCCTATAAGCACTTTAGCAGCCAACTTCCAGTTGTAACACGCATTGACGCCCCATAGACCGACAGGCACCACGACACCAAAAGTGATATACCGCTCCATCTGTCGTGCCCACGCTACATGATCGGGCGACCAGATGCCCGACAACAGACGCCAAACATACCAAAGGGCAAAGAGACAGATAGGAATAATAATTTTACTATTGGTGATTTGTGCTTTGAGGTTGGAGAGTTGGAGCCAACGTCCTTCAAGTACCCATGCCGCGAACCAAAGTACCCATGCATAGCGCAAGAAAACCTGTGGAAAAGGCAACAAAGCAACCACGGCCAGGAAGAGACCGAAATTGATGCGACCGAGTATGTCTTGGTACTTGTTCATCATTGTCGTGCGGCTATATACGCTTCATTTAACCATTGTCTTTCTTCGTCCGTAAGCACCAACCTCCAAGCCTGTTTAAGGCCTTTGCTCAGACTGATATGCTTACACCATTGCATGCGGTTGAGGTCCACTAACTGCATCTGCGAACCATCGGCATTAAGCAGTATGTTCCCTCCCGAGAAATCCAGCGGATATGCGCCAAGTGCATGCAGTTTGGCCATAAACTCCCCTACTCTGCGTATGATCTGCTCGCGGTGCGGAAAGGTCTTGTCTCGCTCTACTTGGCGAAAAGTATAAGGCAACTTGGACAAACGGCAAGCATAATAACTCTCCCGCAACAGTCCCCAACGGCGGTGCTCGCGATAGGCCAGCGGCTCCGGAGTTAAGTTACCCAAACGCTTGGCGTACAAGTAACTGCGTTCCGCCTTGCTCTTACGGAACGTGCCATAGATAAAACTATTGGGAAAACGAGGCTTGCGGAACGCCTTGACCACAATATCATCACCCACCAGTTTGATTGTATTCCGGCTATGATAGAACACCATCTGCGAAGCGGCAAAAGCTTCTTCCAGATGCGCTAAGGTCTGCTGTTCCCGCAACTGTTTGTTCGTCAAGAGGTAGTCCTCCCAGTTAGTTCCTTGCTCGTGATGGAAAGAACCGCAGCCGTCTGCTTTTGCTTGTTGGCGTGTAGCAAAACGCTTCGCCATCTGTTGAGGCGAACGATACTGGTAGTGATCCACGGGGATACACTGCTTATAGACACGTCCCCAAGGGTGCGGATACCGCCAACGCTCAGACCAGCACAGCAAAGCCGAATGACGCATAAAGCGCCGCTCGCGACGAGGCGAAGGCAGGGCATGCGTGATAAGGGCTTTGTCTTTCTCAAAATCCCCGGTAAAGGTATTCTGCTCGATATCCTCGCGAGTGAGGATATAGTCGGTGCTTTCTTTCTTGACCGTGCGATAACAACGCGGTACCGAAGCCAGGAAGGCACGTACATCACCCGGGTAGAACTCATCGGCATCAAGACGCACGCACCACCAACTGTCGGAAGTCATCTCTTGGCGAAAAGCCTTGAAGGCCTTTGCCCGCAACCCGATATGGAACGGCCCTTCGTAGCGAAGCCAAGGTATGATCTGCGGGTGGTTCTGAGATAACTGTTGTATCTTCTCCCACGTACCATCCTCAGAGCCGTTGTCGATGACAATGATCTTATCCGACCACCGGCACGCGTCAATGAGCGAAGCGGAAATGATGTCCACTTCGTTCTTAACGACCAATAGGCTGTATATCTTAAATCTTGTCTCTGCCATGAATCAGTTTGTTCCAATAATACAAGAAGGGGTGCGAATACTTAAGCAGTTTCCAAGGTCTACTGGAGTGCGGTTTATGCAATACTGGGTTCGTCAGTTGCAATATATTCTCAAAACCCAATTGACGGGATTTGCGGCTTATATGTACGTCGTACCAGTTCTTGTGCTCGTTCAACTCAGCGAAGTCATAGGCTTGCAAAAAAGCATGGGTCAATAGCGTGCAGCAGAAAGACAAACGCTTGGTACAAACGATATCTGCGGTCTCCTTCTTGGCGTATAAGTACGGGAAATTAACCTGTCCTTCTTCATCTTTCGTGACAGCCGCCACGATGCCTACTTGAGGCTGTATGGCTTTGACCAGGCGGTCGATCGTATCGGCTTGTACGAGCACATCGCTTTCTATAATCAGCAGATGTTGGTTGTTTATCAAAGCTTCTTTCTGCGCGTTGATAAGTACCCAGCGGTAGTTAGGCGAAGGGTGATCCGTATGGTCTGCTATATGTATTACGCGGATACCTAATTCTGCTTGCAGGGCATCAAGACGCACGGCATTGTCCGGCTCAGAGTTGTCGTCATAAACCGTCAGCATGTGACCGGAGGAGACTACCGCCCTTATCGCCTGTTCGGCTGTCTCCAGCGAGTCCTTCACCGGCATAATAATATGTAACGCGTCTTTTACCATGAATGGATCAACCCTCGTTTGGTAATGGTGATCATTGCACCAAAACTGTTCCCGTATTGTGTACCGATGTCACCCGCAAGACGAATACCAAAATCGAGTCCCCAAGCCTGTGGTACCTGTTTGTGTACCTCCAGCATCAGAGAGGTGTTATGACTCATGAGAGGCTTTGCATACGTACCCCAGTTACGACTATAACTTCCCATCACGCGGTATTCGAAGCCGTAGATATCTCCTGCAAGGCCTATGTAATGCACACGAACACGGTTATTCTGAGGACTCATCATGGGGTTTCCGATACATCTTCCAAAATGCGTCCATCCTTGTCCGTAACTGCTGTTGGTATAATAACCGCTTCGCCCGCCATAGACTAATCCGTCTCGGTCGTGCCAAGGTCCGTCTTGAGCGGTCGTATTGATAAACTCATACGTGAAGGCATTGATGAAAGGCCATTGACTCTGCTGTACAGAGAGGCCCCACAAACCATCTACTTGGTTGGACACACCGATAAACCGCGCACTCATGTCTTCAAACAAGGTCTGCCAGTAGGCTGTGATACGCCATTGAGGCCACTTGGCGGTCAGTGCCAGTTCTTGAAAACCGATATGGTTGCCTTCGGCATTGAGTTGATCGCTCAGGTTATTTCCTCCGCTATGCGCCGTAAGGATATGCTTGTACGTCTCCCACGTCACAGGAAACTGTCCGTAGCGAGGAGACTTTCCGCCCCACTGGGCTACATGATGAAACTCGTAACTGAGGTTGATCGGCAGGTCGCCGCCCAAACGAATGCCGGCGAACTTATAGTGCAGCAATGTTCCGGTAGTAGCAATAGTCGTATCCAAACGGCTATCGTCCACGAACCAACCATGCGTCAGACCGCCTTTAATCTCCACATAGCCAAACAAACCCGGGAAAGGCATATACCGGTCAATGCCGATACTGACACGCGGGATAGGCTGTGCATTACCGGAGAAGAGCAGACCGCCCGTAGAGAGACGGGGATTCTGCGAACCGCAGGTGAAGGGTAAAATACCGGCCGTAATGTCGATGATATACAGGCGTAAGTGCGCGTAAAGTTCGTTGAAATAGCCTGTAGCGCGTTCGGTATCAAAACGTCCTGTCATCACCACTCCGAAATCATAGTCGTACCATCGGCTGGGACGTGTAGCACGTTTGTAGATACCGGCGGTGATGTTACCGCTATAGGGTGCACTACTGATATTGCCGTTCTCGTTGGTATGTATCCAGAGGGGAGCTTGAGTGCCCGAAGAAGCAACTGCAGAGGTGCCAAGATAATACATGAGTGTATCTCTTGCGGTATCGGGCTGATGCATCGGTACCGGCCAGAAGTCTTTCTTCGCCTGCGCGGTGATGCAACCGGCGAAAAGGAGTAAGAGCACTATGTACTGTTTAATCTTCACAATAATACCAGTATGGATACAGTTCGTATTTATTGCTCTCTCCCAAACCGAAATAAACGCGGTCACCTATACTGCAGGCGACACCGTTCTCCGTCGGGCCACAAGGAATGGTACCGCAACGTTCCCATGAGTCGGTCTTCGGAGCATAGCGCAAGATATCCTGAAAATGATAGCCGGTAGTGAGGGAGTCTCCGTAATGCCAGCCGCCCATAACCCACACAGCTTGCGTAGTTGCAGCGCAGGCGGCATTATGTCTTCCGCTACCCGGCACAGAAGCCTTGCGCTCCCATTTATTGGAAGAAGGAACATACTCCCAGAAATCATTACGTCCGTGATAGAGAAAACCTGTACCGGCAAAATAACGTCCTTGACAGGTCGCAGCGACCATCGACATGCGTCGTTCCGGTCGTTCGCCATCACGAGGCACCTCTTCCCATGTATTGTCTGCTATCGAATAGGCCCATAGTTCATTGCCAAAACCATTGAACCCATATCCTACCCATACATGCTCGTCATCTGCAAAAGCAAAAGCTGCATCAGTCTTCTTGGACGGGAAGTCCGCCAGTTGAGTCCATGTGTTAGTTGTCGGGTCGTATCGCCAGAAATCGCGCAAGTAACTCGACTCTTCGTATATGCTGCCTTTGTTATAACCTAAGCCGACATAGGCGGCGTGGGAGTTGGTACAAGCGATACCATTCGCGCGCGCTGCAAGGGGAGTAGCGATTTCTGCCTGCCAAGTGTCAGTTGCCGCATTATAGGTCATCATCGTGTTCGTATAACGTCCGTTAGCCAGACGTCCGCAAACGATATAGACCGTATTTCCCCACGCAAAACTCATCGCAACAGCCCTACCCTCCGGAGGGGTAGCACACTCGTGAACCGGTACCTTACGTTCGGGTACCTGCTGCTCGCAGCCTATGAGAAGAAGCGCGGCAAAGAAGGATAGTATGAGCGATTTAGTTCTCAACTCTCGTCTTACGTTTGAGTTCGAAGTCACGGCCTAAGTAGTTCTGCCGCACGATGGGGTTAGCAGCCAACTCTTCGGGCGTACCATGGAAAAGGATCTTACCCTCAAAGAGCAGGTATGCGCGGTCGGTGATCATCAGCGTCTCGTCGACGTTGTGGTCCGTGATGAGAATACCGATATTCTTATCCTTGAGACGCCAAACAACGTCCTGGATCTCTTGTACGGCAATTGGATCGACGCCCGCAAAGGGTTCGTCCAGCATCACGAACTTAGGTTCGATAGCCAAACAACGGGCTATCTCGGTACGACGACGTTCACCGCCGCTGAGCCGGTCGCCTAAGTTATGCCGTACATGCGCCAGGTTGAATTCCTTGATGAGTTGCTCAAGTTTCTGAGCCTGATACTCCTTACTGAAGTCAGTCAGTTCCAGTACAGCTTTTAAGTTATCCTCCACGGTCAGTTTGCGGAAGACACTCGCCTCTTGCGGCAAGTAACCGATACCCATCTTCGCGCGTTTGTACATCGGGAAATCCGTGATGTCCTGATCATTAAGGAAGATACGGCCGTGGTTGGCTACCACAAGTCCGGTCGTCATATAGAAAGTGGTGGTCTTACCGGCTCCGTTGGGACCCAACAAACCCACTATCTCGCCCTGCTCGAGTTCGATAGACACATCATCCACGACAGTACGTTTGCCGTATTTCTTAACGAGATGTTCTGTTCTTAGTTTATCCATAATGCTACGGGGCAATGGTCGGAGTGAACCGCCTCGGTTAATATCTTACCATCTTGGAGTCGTGGGCGAAGGGATTCCGTCACCCACAAATAGTCAATACGCCAGCCTACGTTACGTGCTCGAGAACCTGCTCGCCAAGACCACCAGCTATAACGCTCCGGACTCTGATCAAAGACACGGAAAGAGTCGATAAGGCCGGTAGCTTCCCAACGGTCCATCCACTCCCGCTCTTCGGGTAGGAAACCCGACACACCTATCTGGCGTTCGGGATGATTGATGTCGATGGGTTTATGGCAGATGTTATAATCGCCGCAGATGATGACGTTCGGTCGCTCTTTGCGCAGTTCCTGCGTCCAGGTGATCAGTTCTTCGAGGAACGCCATCTTCACCGTCTGGCGGATATCACCGGTCGTACCGCTGGGGATATAGGCGTCCACGATAGTGATGTCTCCGAAGTCAGCGCGCAGTACTCGTCCTTCGCGGTCGAACTCCGGGTTACCGATACCGACCACTACTTTGTCCGGTTCTTGTTTGGAAAAGATACATACGCCCGAATAGCCTTTCTTCTCTGCCGAGTGGATATAACTGTGATAGCCGAGTTCCTGAAAGGCCAGCACGTCTATCTGCTCGGGCTGCGCTTTGCTCTCCTGAATACAAAAAACATCGGGTTGCTCTACCGATAGCCAGTCGAGCAGCCCTTTGTTTATAGCCGAGCGTATTCCATTAAGATTGTAAGAGATGATTTTCATTTGTTTAGTCTAAACGTTTACCTGTCAAGTCGTAGGTGTTACCGTTGCGGAGGATGAGTACTTGTCCGTTGCGAATCACTTTCTTCGCGCTGGCATTATCTTCGACCTCATCTATTCCCTCACCCGGTTCATGTCCTCCGCGATAGAGGAAAGTAATCGTGCCATCGGAAGCATCTCGCGCTATCTCTGTGATCTCGTGTCCTGAGAGCTTAGTAAAAGAAGTAGCGCCCTTCGGATAAGCATCGGTTGCTTTGCCTTGTGCGTTATAGCCCGATGTAGTATTTGCTTTAGCCTCCATAAGATCCACACCCATATTGCTGGCAGTATTGTTGACTTTGTTGCTTGCCCAATTAGACTCATTGTATTTGATTTTTGTAATCAACATACCCGCTCCTGGAAGGTAAGCGTCCCAGCCTTCTTTGTTACGCGCCTCCATGAGGTAAAAGGTCGTAGGATCCGGGTGTACGCCATCTAAGTTATGTACGTCTCCGGAACACATCAGCAATGATTCGTGTGAACTATTGAGTTCATGCAGTGTGACATTCTCCGGATCTGTCAACACACGTGGAGTACTCCAGCCCATGAACCAACGCTCGTAAGCGGAATACGAAGGAGGAGTGTTTCCGTTGTTGTTATACGGACCGTAATCCATAATATCCCAATTGCACAAGGTGTGGTGGGTCTGACCTTCTGTAGCATACAGGTCCGGAAGACCCATTACGTGGCTGAACTCATGACAGAAGGTACCGATACCATCACGTTTTGAACCCGATGTGCCGGTTAACTCATTCAAGCAGCAATAGTGATCCACGGTCTTACCGTCCAGTTTAAAGGCCTTACCGCTGTAACTCAACTCCCATTGGTGAGGCCAAATAGTGTTCGATGGTGCTCCGCTGGCTTGACCGTAGCCGGCATATATGATAACTACCCAATCGACCTTGCCATCATTGTCCCAATCATACTGGCTGAAATCGGCACCGCAACTGTCATGTGCTAATTTGCAGGCTTCTACCACCAACTCATCTGCGTGTTGGTCATTGCCTTCGCCGCCGCTATCCTTGCCGTAATAAGAAAGAGTCTTGCTGACCTTTACAGGACCGTACACATCTATCTGCAGGTCGTACTGTCCCCAACTCTGGTCCCAGAAATATTGGTGTATCGAACCGGTTGCACCGTTGTAGGTGTAGTTCTCGCCCATTGCCCATTCAACCATCGCATCATGGGTACTGCTAAATGCTTTGTCTGAGTAACTGACAAGAATAACGGCACCACGCGGAGCCAAGAGACGGTCGGTACCGGTCTCTGCTTTCGCACGACGAGCCTTGGCCAAGCGACTTTGACCTTTCGTCTTTAATCGTTCACTTTTCGTTTCCTCACTCAGCGGCATCAGCGTCTCTTCGTCCAGCCAAGTGCCGTTCTCATCCGTCATGTAGTGAAAAGTCTCATCGCCATTGAGGAACACTGTTTTCTCTGTTCCATCAGCCGCTGTCCGGACAACACCACCTCGGCGTGCCGGTACTGCCATCGCACTCACTGCGACAGCGCATACACACAGTATGCTGAAAATTCTCTTCATCATTTTATATTTTGTTAATTAAATTGATTTTTTGATGCCATGTTTCTCGAGCCAACGTTTCTCACAACGACTGCGGTTTTCAGGGTTGTGAGCTTTGCGCCAACTGGTGACCACTTCTCCTTTGCGGTTCATCTTGGCGTACTTGAGCCAGCCTTTGTTGGTCTCCTTAATCTGCCAGCCGTCTTCGGTCATGGCAAAATGCCAATGTTCGTCACCACGGAGGTAGGTACGAAGGGTGTCTCCGTTAGGCTGTACACGTTCGATGATACCGCGGTAGGCCGGAACTCTGGCAGGTCCTTGGGCTTGAAGCCCTACGATCATCGTAGCTATGATGGCTACTATAAAAAGAATCTTTTTCATTTATTTGCTTGTTTTACTTTTTTGAACAATTCGGAAGCGAAGACGAAGTCATTAAGTGCCTCGTTGTCGCTGGTCATTATCTCGTGCCGCGAACCCTGCCATTCTTTCTTGCCGTTCTTGAGGAAGACGATGTTATCGCCTATCTCCATGATGGAGTTCATGTCGTGGCTGTTGACGATAGTACAGATATTGTACTCGCGGGTGATATCCTGGATAAGGGCATCGATGACGAGGCTGGTTCTCGGGTCAAGTCCTGAGTTAGGCTCATCGCAGAAGAGGTACTTCGGTTCCAGGACGATAGCACGAGCAATAGCTACACGTTTCTGTTGTCCACCGGATATCTCGCTGGGCATCAAGTTCCATACGCGCTCGGGCATCTCCACGCGGCGAAGACAGAACTCAGCACGCTCCTTCATCTGCTCGGGCGTCATATGACTGAACATCTCCATAGGGAACATGACATTCTCTATTACGGTCAGAAAGTCAAAGAGTGCGCTGCCTTGGAACAACATACCTACCTCACGGTGCAAGTCGCGTATCTCGCGCTCTTTCATACGGGCGATATCACGACCGTCATAGAGAATCTGTCCGCTATCTACGCTGTGCAGACCAATGAGCGATTTCATCAATACGGTCTTACCGGATCCGGACTGACCAATGATCATGTTCACCTCACCGTCGCGCAAGGTCGTAGAGATATGATCCAGCACCACATTGCCGTCAAACGATTTTACTATGTCTTTCACTTCAATCATAAGAGCAACTTGGATAAAATGAGATCAAGGAACAGGATCATGATGTTGGAATTAACCACCGCATTCGTTGAGGCACGACCTACATCGAGGGCACCGCCTTTAGCGTAATAGCCGTAATAACTGGACATGCTGGTGATGACAAACGCAAAGACAAGCGCTTTGATGATGGCGTACCAGATGAAATAGGGGTTAAAGGCATATTGCACACCCAAGAGATAGTCATGAATCGTGATGATATCCGTGAAGGCCCCGACGCCCCACCCGCCTATTAAACCGGCCGCTGTGGATATGATGAACAGGAACGGCATCATACTCATGAACGCCAGAATCTTCGGCAGAATGAGGTAATTGGCACTATTAACACCCATAATCTCCATCGCGTCTATCTGCTCGGTGATACGCATTGAGCCTATCTCGGAAGCGATGTTAGAGCCTACCTTACCGGCTAAGATCAGACAGAGAATGGTACTGGAGAACTCTAACAAGAGGGTGTCACGCGTCAAGAGGCCGGTGATATAAGTCGGTAACAGCGGATTCTCCGTGTTCGTCTTAGCCTGGATCGTGAGGATAGCGCCAATGAAGACGGATATCAGCAACACGATAGGCAGGGACTGCAAGCCTTGCTTCTCGAGTTCGCGACTGTACTGACGCCAGAACATTCGCTGCCTGTCCGGCAAACGAAGCACCTTCGCCATCAAGAGGAAGTATTCACCCGTATGTTGTAATATCTGCATATACGTATTCCTACAAAAAGTGTGCAAAAGTACTACTTTTTTTGCATATATGCAAATATTTTAACATAAAGATGACAGAAAAAAGAAAAATAAAGAAAAAATGTCGCCCTCAAAAAGAGAAATGCGACATTTTTCTACAAAGAGACAGGAATATGTCAGACGGTTGCTACGATGTCCCAGACGAAGGCACGTACACCGACTTCTTCGTTGCGAAGGTCCAGTTTCTTGACTGCTTCAAGCAGCGGAGCTACCTGTTCGTCTTCGACGACAGTGATGACACAGGAGTTCATCTCAGGCCAGGCGTGGGTACCACGACGAGGTTCGCCTCCATTGGTACCACGACCTTGTACTTGCTCAAAGAACGTAAAACCGTGGATATTCAGCACGTCCAACATATATTCGACACGGCCTGTATTGGCCTGGTTAAAAACGATCATTACGCTTTTCATTTTTCATCTCCTTTCTTTACTTTAATGTCCATGAAGATAAATTTCTTGCGGAGAGCTTCTACTTTGTCACGGTCGCCATGCTTGGTCATGGAGCCATAGAGGACAGGCACGAGGTAGAGCGTCAAGAAAGTAGAAACGGTCAGACCACCGATCACAACGATACCCAGCGGTTGCCACATCTCCGCACCTTCACCGGATGACACAGCCATCGGGACCATACCTAAGATGGTTGTGAAGGCGGTCATCAAGATAGGACGGATACGGCTACGTCCGGACATGGTGATGGCTTGGTTGAGTTCATATCCACGTTCGCGCATCAGGTTGATATAATCCACGAGCACAATACCGTTCTTAACCACAATACCGACAAGCAGTACGACACCGAGTGCACCGATCATATCGAGCGAGCGACCGGTCATCCACAACGCGAGTATGACACCCGTGAAGGCGGGGAAGATCGTCAACATGATGATAAACGGCATTCGGAGGGACTCAAACTGCGAGGCCATCGTGATATACACGAGCAGCACGATGAGCGCCATCAAGAGGATCATATCGCCGAAGGTCTCCTGTTGGTCTTCGTAGTTACCGGCGAGATTGGTCGAATAACCGGCCGGCAGGTCGAGTTGCGGAATGACGTTCGCTTCGATATCGGCAGCGAGTTCACCGAGGGAGGTGTTGTAGGGCGTTACCTTGACGGTCACGATACGTTGACGCGACTTACGCTCGATGGTAGGCGGTGCCCAGTACTCTCCAATAGTGGCTACTTCGGACAACTTCACTTTCGCTCCCGAAGGTGTCGGGATCGTGAGGTCCATAACATCGGAAATGGAGTTACGGTCTTCTTCTTGGAGACGAACCACGATGTCATGCTCCGAGCCATCGTCCTTGAGGTAACCGCAATTCATACCGGCTACACGGTTGCGGAGATAGGTGGAGATAGTAGCGGAAGAGAGTCCTAAGCGGGATGCTTTCTCTTTGTCGACGGTGATCTTGATATCAGGACGGTCATCCTCACGGCTGATGTTGACGTCACGCGCGCCGGGCAGGGTCATACAGAGACGGCGAGTCTGGTCGGCGAGTTGGGAAGTCTTATCGAAGTCATAGCCGTATATCTCAACGTTGACGGTGTTTCCTCCACCTCCACCGGGACCGTTCGAAGCCACTTGGCACTGGTACTCGATGATCTCGGGATAGCGTGCCATCTCCTGACGAAGGATCTCGGCGATCTCCCAGATCGTCTTGTCGCGCTCCCATTTCTTAGGCAGACGAATGGTCATGGAGATCTTGTTGTTCATCGTCGAAGAGAAGAGGGCTGCGATGGTTGCGTCGTCGTTGGAACCGGCCGAAGTGTTGATCAGTTCGATCTCCGGCACAAGCACCAGGAAGCGGGTCTCGAGTTGGCGTGCGGTCTTGAGGGTCTCCTCGATGCGCGTACCGCGTTGCAGTTTGACGGTGACAGAGAGACGACCGTTATCCTGCTCTTGCATAAAGTCGGTACCGATCTTACCGGTGAAGACAGGCAAGAGGGAGAGGATAAAGATACCAAAGATAGCCAAGATGGTGATCGCTTTGTGGTTAAGACACCAACCGAGCGATTTCTCGTAGTAGCCATCGATGACGTCCAACATGCGCACAACGGTCTTGTCGTACCAACCTTTCTTACCCGCCTCATCGTCAATCAGGTTTCCGTTCTCATCCACATGCACTTTCTTCGCTGTGAGGAGCTTGGAGCAGAGCATCGGGGTAAGGGAGATAGCGACGAGCGTCGAGGTACAACAAACAACCGTTACAATCCAGCCCAACTCATGGAACATGATACCTGCCATACCGTTCAACATAGTGAGCGGCACGAACACCGCTACGAGCACAAGGGTCGTGGCAATAACGGACACCCACACCTCATTCGTCGCATAGATAGCCGCCTCGTGCGGGTCCTCTCCACGCTCGACATGTCGGGTGATATTCTCCAAGACCACGATGGCATCATCGACCACCATACCGATGGCGATGGTGAGCGAACAGAGGGAGATGATATTGAGCGACGAGTCGGCTACACCAAGGTAGATAAACGCCACGATGAGGGCGATAGGGATCGTGATACCGATGATGAGCGTTGCACGCCATTTACCAAGGAAGAAGAGCACGACGAGCACTACGAAAAGAAGCGCGTACATAACGGACTCTTCGAGCGAGTTGATGGAGTTCTGAATGGTCTCCGAGAGGTCGTAAATCTTCTCTATCTTGACGTCAGACGGAAGTTGTTTCTGGATCTTCGCGAGTTCGTCCCGAACCTGGTGACAGATCTTGACGGTGTTGGCACCTGTCTGCTTGGCGATGATAAGACGTACGGCTTCACGACCGTTGGTCTTCTCGTCCAGCGCAAGGTCCTTGATCGTATCCTTGACGGTTGCAATATCGCGAATGAAGACCTGCTGTCCTTTCGGGGTCATGGTGACCATGAGATCTTCGATCTCGGAAGACTCGATATACTCCGAACGAACCTGCATCTGGTACTGCTCTTGCGGCATCTTGACCGTTCCGGAGGAGAGGTTGAGGTTGTTGGCCTGAACGACTTGTCCTACCTGCTCAATCGTCAGACCATACGCGTCCAGTTTCTGCTGGTCGATGTTGATATACACATAACGGTCAGGAGCACCCGACAGGGAGATATTACCGATACCGTCCACTTGGTTCAATTGCGGAATGACTTCGTCATTAAGGATCTTATCCAGACCGGCATAGGTCTCATCGGCAGTGATGGAGTACTGTGCGACCGGCATGGCGGAAGTCGAGAGTTTGAAGATCATCGGTGTACCGCAGTTGTCGGGCAGGTTGGACTTGGTCATATCGACGTATGAACGCACATCATTGACGGCTTCGTTCATATCTGCACCCCACTCCAACTCCAGCATCACCATAGACATGTTATCCTTGGATTGTGAAGTGATATGCTTGAGGTGGTCCACAGAGGTCAGGGCGTTCTCCATGTACTTGGTGACGTTCGTCTCCATCTCGGAAGCCGACGCGCCCGGATAAGTGGTCATGACCGTGATATACGGCGGATCCATCTGGGGGAACATGTCCACAGGCAGCTTCATGAAGCTGTATATACCGACCACAATAACAGCCACAAAGATCAAGGCTGTCGTGACCGGTTTTTGTATCGCTGTTTTGTAAATTGCCATAAAATCTTAAATCTAAAATTTCAAATCACAAATTACTCAACTACGTTGAGTTTCACACCATCTACGAGTTTGTGCTGGCCGACAACAACCAGTTCTGCACCGGGAACGATCTCGGGAGAGATGATCTCGATATCCTGATCGAAACGTTGTCCGAGTTCAACAGCTACACGTTTAGCACGGCCGTTTTCGTTAAGGAAGACATAACGGTCGTTGGCGCCAACGAGTTTCTCTACAGCCTGATACGGAGCTACGATCACATTCGCTTTGCCCAGACCGATAGAGGTCGTCACATACATACCCGGACGAAGAAGGTTCTTGCCGTTCGGGATCACGATCTTAACCTGGAACGTGTGGCTGGTAGCGTCAACCGTCGGATAAACGACTTCTACGGTTGCCGGGAAGACCTGATCGGGATATATCTCGGAAGTGAGCGTCAGTTTCATACCGGGCTTGAACTTCGGGAAATAGGTCTCAGGGATAGCTACGAGCGCTTTGAGTTTGTCGATTTGGGTAAGAACCATAATCGGCTGACCGCTATAAAGCTCGCCGTCTTCGTAGTTCTTCGCCGAGATAACACCGGAGAAAGGTGCTTTAAAATAGGTATTCAACTCCAAGAACTCAAGCTGCTCTTTCGTCGATTTATACTGCGCCTCGATTTGGTCATATTGCTGCTGGGTAGCAGAACCCGTCTTGAGCAACATCTCGATACGGTGTAATTCCAACTCGAGGTTTGCCAACGATATCTTCGTGGTCTTGTACTGGGTCTGATCCATGGTCACGAGACTCTGACCTTTCGACACTTTGTCACCCACTTCGCAGAAGATATGCTCGATCTTACCGGTGAGGGAAGGTGCGACGTTAAGGGTGAGGTAACCCTGGAGGTTCGTGGAGACAGAAATCTCACGCTCAATCTCGCGGGGCTGAAGGACTTTTGTACGTACTTGCTCTACGCGCTCCTCTTCTTGCGTAGCAGCTTGTTTGTTACCGCAGGCTACAAGGGTCAGTGCAGCGAGGGAATAAAAAAGAATCTTTTTCATATTAGTTATTCAAGAATTTATCGAGTTCAACTTGGGCGTTCACGAGGGACAGGATAGCCTGTACGTAGGCACTCTCCGCGCTGATGAGGTCATTGGACGCGTTGGTAAGTTCCATGTTCGAGCTTGCGCCGTATTTATATTTGTTGGTCGCGGACGCGAAGACGCGCTGGGCGACGTTGATATTCTCTTTTTCGTTGATATACGTCTCGTACGCATTGGTGAGGTTATAGCACAACTGACGATATTGGATAGCGAGGTTGTCCTTCGTTTCCGAGAGGGTGTTCTTCGCTTCTTCGAGGGCTATCTTCTTCTCTACCACACCTGCGGCACGTTTGCCGGAAGACCAGAGAGGCATTCGTACGGACACTTGAATGACGTTCGGCGGTGTCATACGCATACCACCCTCACCATAGTACTGCTGGTTCGTGTAGTTATACGCCAGCGAAACGGTCGGACCGTACGCCCAGCCCGCCATATGGACGTTTTTCTTAGCCAGTTCCACTTGTTTCTGGAGCAACTGGTAATTGAGGTTGTTCTCGATAGCGAAGTTCTCCGCAAGGAGGTTAAGCACACTCTCCGGAGACAGGACTTTATCCAGATCTTCCGTCAACTCCAACTCTGTCTCCACAGGCACGTCAAGCAGCACTTTGAGGCTGTTTGTCGCCAACTCAATACTACGTTGCTGAGCGTTGATAGAGTTTTTCATATTATTCACACGCACTCGAATCTGCTCTGCCGTAATAGGCTCTGTAGCCCCGGCTTCTACGGCATACCACGTGATACGCTCGAGGTCTTGGATATTCATAAGGCTGGAGTCCAAGAGCGCAGAGATACTCTGAAGCGCCAGAACGGACACGTAAGCACTCATCACACTTCCGCGAAGCTCTGCCTCTGTCTGCTCCAAGGATATTTTTTTCATATCGATGGAGATGTTATTGAGCAAAACACCCACGATGCCTTGACCGTTGAGGCCTACCGAAGCCGTCATACCAAGCGCTCCTACGTTCGGCATATTAATCGTGGCGTCCATACCTCTCATGGAGAGCGTAGCACTATAACCGAGATAGTTGCTGTACGAATAACTTCCGTCCACTTGTGGAAGCAGCGCCGCGATCGTCTGCCAGCGAGCAGCATAAGCTTGCTGAACAGCCAGTTCTGCGTTCCTAAGGGTACGGTTTTGCTTGACAGCAAAGTCCTGCGCCTCCTGGAGGGAGAGACTCAGCGTCTTAGGCGTGTCTTTAGGCTCACCGGCCGCTTTGGTAGCAGCCATGACATGGTCCTCCGCCATCATTGTGGCGCTAATAACGAGCGCCGAAAGGATAAAAAAGATTTTTCTCATTATTCTCTGATTATTCTGATTTTTCGGATTATTCTGACTCAAACAGTTTCAAGCCTTTTTCGCTCAGCACGCCTCTGACAAAGACGTCCATCGCCGTGTGCGCCAATTGGTGCATGTTATGGTTGTGGCCTTCGATGATTTCAAAATCACGAATGGCGTCGCTGTGTATCTTCGCGAAGAGAACGGCCGTTAACTCTATATTAAGGTCCGCGCGCACGTAGCCGTCTTTGAGACCTTGCTCAAGATACCGCATGATATAGTTCTTCTGGGTCTCGAAGCATTTTTGCTGGAAGTCGGCAAACTGACGGGGATAGTATTTCTTGAGGTCATAAACCAACTGCGGCACACGACGCACATCGTTCTTCTCGGCCTGCTGGCGTTTGATGAAGACCTTGACTAATTGCTTGAAGTCCTGCAGTTTGACGAGATCTTCCATCTTGCCGGCAATATAATCCAAGTTGGCTTGGAGTAACTGCTCAATGAGTTCATCTTTGGACTCAAAATAGACATAGAACGTCTTTTTGGATATACCTAACTCACGGCATATATCGTCGATAGAGACGCTACGTATACCGAGGCGAAAGAAGAGGTCGCCTGCGGTTTTGATAATATTTCTTTTCTGGTCTTGACTCAAAACGGCGGCAAAATTACAAAAAATAATTTATATACGCAAATATTTTGGAAACTTTTTTCACTTTTATAGTTTCCTTGTAAAGTCGAGATGACAAAAAAAAGAAGGAACCGAAGCTCCTTCTTTATCGTTTAGCGTACCCGCTTGCCGGTGATATCAAATAGCTGGTCACCTACAAGGATGAATAGTTGTCCGTGGATAAGTAACTTACGAACCTCAACTGATGTCGGGTTAATATCTATGTCCGTCATCGGGCCTGCCTGACAGGTCGGATTTGTGGAGTAGAACGTCAAGAGACCGGAGGTCAGTTGTTGCTTATAAAGGTAAATAGGCGCGTCTTGGCCTGTATAGAAAGCCCAACGTTTACTCGATTGATAGTACTCAAGTTGGCGAGTTGAATAGGTCACAGAAGTAAGCGTCCATGCGCCGCCCGTGACACTATAAGTAAACTTATTGTCTGCCGTATTATTTCCGATTTTAATGTTATAATACGTTTTTTCGTTATTGATACTCTCCTCGATATAGAGGTAACCTTTGTCCGTGTTATAAAGAGTAAGTTGGGAACCATCAACGGTAATTCGCCAAATAATGGCACTATTCTCGGTAGTAATAACATCTGCGTTGTTGGCCGTTACTTCTACGCCTATGGGATAATAGCCGGAGAGCTCCGAACTCATAGCAACAAGATAACTGGTATCTGCGACAACGAGATACTTGGCGCTGGTGAGTTCGTCGGCCGTAGTGATCTTCTTGTAGTTATTGGTTGGAACACTCATACTATTTGTCGTCTTGGAATAGACGGCATAGTAAGTAGTATCATGAGACGGGATCGTTGTGGGATAGTCTTCGATAGATGGGATGTCAATATTGTGCTCTTCGTACTGTAGTCCGCTCCAACCGTAGAAGCTATGGGCAGTACATTCATCGTTCATACCAGGCAGGGAGAAACTATAGCCGGCAACACCTGTTGCCTCATAAAATTTCTCTCCACGGTCCATAAAGATAACGGTATATTCAGGCTGTACCACAGGCTCACAATCAGGAGCGGTAGTATAGTAGGTAACAGGCCCGGAACCGGTAGTAATATCGACACTCAAGAAGCATAACTGACCTGCTTTTGAACTACCATCGCTTCCATAACTAGCTTTATCTCCTACGGTGAATGTTACTGCTGTAGAGGAACCTGTCCATGTAACAGTTTCGTCACCGGAGGCTTGTGTGGCTATTGTGCCTACAGAAGCCGTGATAGGTGCCAGACGATTCTTTCCTTGAGAACTCAAGTTAAAGACAATTTGTGTCATTGCCGTAGAAGTACTAATTGTAAGCGAATTCTTAGCATATAAACGACCATCTTTACCATTTTCATTATAAGCAGGCGGAGTTCCTCCGTTATTTTTCTCTGCGGCAAAAGTATAGTCGCCGAATGTACCACTGATTGCTCCATGGTCTTCCATTAGTACGTTTGTTGTGGCACTTCCTCCGCCCTCTGTCTTGCTATACACAGCATAATAGGTTGTATTTACTGCGGGAATAGTAGTCGGAGTTGTTGTGGACGGCTCATCGGTATTGTCAACGGCATACTGAGTAGTACTCCAGCCCACAAAGGTATAACCCTCACATGCGGTAGGATCGGTCAGACCGGTGATCTGTCCTCCTGCATATCCCGTAACCGCTTTATGTACCGATGTACCGTTCATGAACGTCACCGTGTACTTGGGATCTTCCTGCCAAGCGGCATAGAGATCTAAGTCTGTATCCGCGGATATAGAAGCTCCATCGTTGTACACTTTCTCTCCGCCGGCCGTAGTAGCCCAGCCCAAGAAAGCATAATGCTCACGGCTCCATGAATTCGCCTCCAATGCGGTGCTTGTTGATTGTGGGACTTCTTGCGTCTTGGTTACGTCTGTACCATCGTTCTTATGGAAAGTAATGGTCACATTCTGCAAAGCCGAACAAGATAGCCTATAGTTCGAATAGGTTGCCGGGGCGCTATACGAAACGGTTACGCTGTCTATGTAGATGGAGTTGGTGGTACACTCCACACTAATGACCACTTCGCCGGAAGGACGCGTTGCTGCGAAATCAAACAGCACCTCACGTAGTGTCGCACCGCCGGTCTTATCCACTGTCTTAGTGATGGACTCATCGCCCACATACATAGTGATACTACCTGCGCCGGAAGAAGCATTCGTACAATAGTTGACCTTTATGGTATCGACGTTGGTGAACGTTATTGGAGCCGTTGCATAGGCGCCGCTAACTGACTGACTTACCTGCACTCCCCCCTTATCGCTCGAATAAGCATAGCCGCTTCGTCCGTTAATCCAGTTAGAAGGGCTGGCAGCCCATTTGTTGCTGCTGAATTTATAGTCCTGATGGCCTTTGGTATCAAGGTGTTTGTCCTCATCGGCAAAGACAGCGTAGAAAGTTTTGTTTTCTGTTAACGAAGGCGCCTCGTCTCTAAAGAGGTCAGCCGGGAGATCTGTTACGCTGGTCTGTGCGGTCCATCCAACGAACACACGGTTGCCGTTGCAGTCGGCAGGTTCGTCCGACAAGGAGGGCATCTGTCCGGAGAAAGCCTTCGTTTGAAGGACTTGTTCTTCCTCCACTTTCCATGTTGCGGTATAAAGGTTCGAACAGGTAGCAGTCAGATTAATCTCGTGCGAAGTCACGCCACAACCGCTGATAGTCAGCGTAGCACTATGTTCGCCGTTCGAGGTCGGAGTGTAGGTGATTGTTACGACCTTACCTTTGGCCGCGTCCGTACTACTGATAGAGTTCGCGGAGAGGCCGAACAAGGAAGCGTTCGCGCCGCTCAGGGTTAGCGTGAGGTTGCCCGAAGTCAGGTTAATACCCCTCACCTTAATCTGTTTGGTGATAGCCGAGTCCGCCTTCGTGATACCAATATATTGTGCAGCAGTAGGATCAATAATAGTCGGATCCGTCGTTGCTACACAACCTTCATCGAAGAAGCCTGCGTCGTACGCCGAGGCCATACTGGACAAGCTTACTGTTTGACCTTGTTTCTCGCCCCAGATATACTCCGCCAAGCACGGGTAGTCAATGAACGGATTTCGGTTGCCCTGAATCTCATACACCTTATTCATACGAATACGCTCCTTGTCCGAAACAGGATCTTGGCGATGCCATTTCAGCAATAACTCACTCATCTCCGGCAAGAACTCTTTCCAGCTGTCATTCGTCATATGGTGACCGGCAGTTATGCCCTCTTTCTGCCAAACAGCAGTGTCACCGTAGGTAGTAGCAATATAGAAGAATGCACGAGCAAAATCGCCTTTGTACTCATCTGACGGACAGAAAACGACGATATTGCCGCGATTTGCGTCATTACCGTTGATCCACACACCATTGTTGAAGGTTATTGTGGTCGGCTCGCCCGGACCGTGATTGCTCTTACTGCGGTTAGCAGAGTAGTCGGCCGGTACCAAGTGGTGTAAGTCCTCATACGCGTCGCGGTTGCCGGCTTTCCCGCCCCACCAAGAGTTCGGGAACATATGCTCAATATCGCAGCCCGCAACGCTGGCAGTAGTGTCCGAAGGATTGAAATAGCGCTTGTTGTTCGAGTACATATCAATGACGCTATTATCGCTCTCATCACGATCGGTAGACCAAAGAGCATGCCATGTGTTATGATTTCCCGAACCGTACGAATAACGAGTCGTAAAGTTCGCATAAGTCAGTGCGCCTAATGTAGACTTAAGTATAGAATCGCTGAGTCCTTCTATTGCGTCATAATATCCCTCCGGAGCCGCACCCGGGAAAGCTTCGTCTGTCGGCGTAGAGTTCGAGCACGAAAGGCTAAAGTTTGAATAGGTAGTAGTGGAACCGGAACCAATAACTACATCAATTTTTGCTATACGACGGTTGCCGGAAGTGCCGCCGATGGTAAAGACAACCTCATTAGCAGAACCCTCCCATGTGTTCGTTTCAAATGTCCCTACATTGCTTGTAATTGCATTCGAGCCATCGCTCGATCCAAAAGTAAAGACGATCTCTGTCATTCCTGTCGCTGTGACGGTGATGGTATTTCCACCATAACAACGGATAGCAGAACCTGAGGTATAGTATTTCGGCGCGTTACTATTAGTGCCCTTAGCAAAAGTAATGGTAACATCGCCTTGCGTTGCACTCTCCACTGCTTGTCCTTCCGTATAGCCGTTATTAGCAAATACAAATTTCTCTGTATTCGACTCACCACTTTCACTTGTGCTCTTATCGGCATAGACGGCATAGAAGGTTGTATCTTTAGTGATAGTGGGGTTGCCGGTAGTAAAGAGGTCCGAAGGTGCAGTGTCACCGCTATAGTTCTTGGTGCCTGTCCAACCACGGAAGAGGCGTGTATCGGAACAATTGTTCGGATCGTCAGGAAGCGTGGTTGATGTAGAGAATGGAGAACCATTCGCCATCCAAGAGACGGTATAAGTTACGGCAGGAGTACCTCCTCCATTCTTATCTCCATCACTCACGCCAGGAGTAAAACCAGCCTCAAACGAACCTACTGCGTTAGCCAAGCTAAATGTTTGACCTGCATATTTACCCCAAAGGTACTCCGCTAAAATAGGATAGTCGATGAACGGATTTCGGTTTCCTTGTGTCGTTTGAATTCCATTATTACGATCTATCTCTTTCTGGCTCACTGGGTCTTGGCGGTGCCATTTCAACAACAACGCTAAACCATACTGAGTCAGACCATAATAATTGGCGGCATCATAGGCTGTATTGAACATCTGCGCGCCATCACCGGAAGTGAAAGTCTGGTAGTCTCCGCTTGCCCAACGAAGCATCGTTCCAAAATATCCACGGGCAAAATCGCCTTTGTATTCGTCAATAGGTTCGAAAACCGGAGAAGAACCACATGATTTTGTAACATCTCCATCACCCAACAACGTATTGGCGATAGTTATACTCTTAGGAGTTCCCAATTTACTGCCGTTATAGGAATAAGAGGCACTATTGACTTCACCAAAAGCATAATTGGAGCGCATTCCGTTCACCTTACCATCTGTAGGAACAACATGAAAGATATCGGAGCCTGGTGTATTGTTAGCTTCTGTGCCGCCAAACCAACTCTTTGGTATCGAGTGCTCACGGTTATAACAATCACACTCGGCGCTGTATGTACCACACTGGTCTCCTCCATTTTTACTAGGTCCATAAGTAAACTCACAGCCTCCATACATATCCCAAATCTTACCTGCATAGATATGTCCGCTGGGATACACATCTGTCGTAGCATAGGCTGTCCAAAGACCGCTGTACGAAAGTGAACTATAACCCACTTTAGCCACATTGTGGATACCGGTAAACAATGTAGCTCCGCTCTTATTATCAACATACGTTGAATAATAGGACTTATCAACAGCAAAAAGAACTTGTACGCACAGAAGGAGCGCTATGAGGGAAATGTATTTTCTCATGATATCAGTTATATTTTCCAAAAAGTGCGCAAAGTTACAACTTTTTTTGCACATATGCAAATTTTTTACTACCTTTGCAGCGATTTTTAGTTGAAGGAGCATTTAAATGGCTAAATTGTTAATTATCGACGACGAACGGAGTATCCGTAACACGCTCAAGGAGATCTTGGCGGACGAGGGGCACGAAGTAGAGGTCGCAGAGAATGGTACGCAAGGTCTGGAGATGGCGCAGAAGACGACTTATGACCTTATCTACTCGGACATCAAGATGCCGGGTCTGGACGGTCTGGAAGTACTGAAAGCGCTGAAGGAGAACGAGGATACCGCCGACATCCCGATGGTTTTGATCACGGGGCATGGAGACGTGGAGACGGCTGTTCAGGCGCTGAAATCAGGCGCGTATGATTTTCTGTTGAAACCGCTGGATCTCAACCGTATCCTTATCACGACCAAGAACGCTTTGGAGTCGAAAGACCTCAAGCAAGAGACCAAACAGCTCCGCAAAAAGGTTGCTGCCAAGGGTCCGCAGATGATCGGCGAGAGTGCGGCTATCACACGCGTACGCGAAATAATAAATAAGGTAGCGCCGACAGAAGCGCGCGTGCTGATCACAGGTCCGAACGGTACCGGTAAGGAAGTTGTGGCACACCTCATTCACGAGAACTCCGCGCGGGCCAACGGTCCGATGGTAGAAGTGAACTGCGCGGCAATCCCTTCTGAACTGATCGAATCCGAACTCTTCGGCCATATGAAAGGTTCGTTCACGGGCGCCGTCAAAGACCGGGCAGGTAAGTTCGAGCAGGCCGATGGAGGTACACTCTTCCTTGACGAGATAGGCGACATGAGTCTGGCGGCGCAGACCAAAGTGCTTAGGGCGTTGCAAGAATCCGAGATCACACGTGTAGGATCGGACAAAGCGATAAAGGTGAACGTACGTGTGCTGGCAGCTACGAACAAAGATCTGGCGGCCGAGATCGAGAAAGGCAACTTCCGCGAGGACCTCTTCCATCGGCTGAACGTGATACCTATTGCGGTACCGGCACTGAACGATCGACTCGAAGATATCCCGCTGTTGGTGGAGTATTTCTCGGAGCAAATCTGCGGAGAACAAGGTATCGCAAAGAAATCGTTTGACGAAGGAGCCATTAAGGCGCTGCAAGCCAAACAATGGACCGGAAATATCCGTCAACTCCGCAATGTGGTCGAGCGTCTTATCATCCTCGCCGGCCCCAAAATCACCAAAGAGGACGTCGAACTATATGCTTAAATCGCTCAACATACTCAACTACCGCAACATCCGCGAGGCGAGTTTGGAGTTTGCACCCAAACTCAACTGTTTTGTGGGCCTCAACGGACAAGGCAAGACGAACGTTCTCGACGCTATATACCTGCTCTCGTTTGCCAAGTCCGCTTTCACTTCCCAAGACTCTCTCAACATCACCCACGGCGAAGAAATGGCGATGGTACAAGGCAAATATGAACTACCCAATGACCAAATGGTAAATGACCAAATGGTAAATGGTTTCACCATCTCCTGCGGGCTGAGACGCGGCGTCAAGAAACAATTCCGCAAGGACAAGAAAGACTACAAGCGATTGATCGACCATATCGGTCTGATACCCTTGGTGATGATTAGCCCAAGTGACCAGCAGTTGATCGATGAAGGCTCCGACGAGCGACGCCGGTTTATGGACGTTGTGATTTCGCAGTTGGACCGCAAGTATCTGGAGCATCTGACGCAGTATAACGCCCTGCTCAAACAACGCAATGCGCTCCTCAAGCAATATGCCGACACGGGTTTTCCGCCCGATGATTTGCTGGAAGTACTCGAATGGCAAATGATTGAGCCGGCAGAATATATCTTCAAAGCCCGCACGGCATTCTTTGAGAACTTCGAGCCGTATTTTGAAAAGGTGTACGCACAGATTAGCGGGTCGGCAGAGACACCCCATTTGCGCTATGTTTCTCAACTCCAAGACCGCGACTTACGCGAAGCGTATATCAAGACCCGCCAACGGGATCTGATCCTCGGCTGGACTTCGCAAGGTATCCACAAAGATGACCTCGACATGCGGCTCGGCGAGTACCCGCTCAAACAAGTCGGCTCGCAAGGCCAGCAACGCACCTTCGTGTTGGCAATGAAACTGGCGCAAGCGCTCTATATCGGCAAGCCCATCTTGCTCCTTGATGATATCTTCGACAGGCTGGATAGCGAGCGCGTCGAACGAATAGTCACCATGGTACAAGGCGAAGATTTCGGGCAGATCTTTGTTACCGACACCGACCGCCAACACCTCAGCGACATCCTCAAACCCAACGAGAACGCAAAGATCTTCCATGTAGAAAATGGCCAAATTGCGTAACATATTCGTCTGTATTCTGTCAGCGCTAGCGGTCTGTACTCTGTCAGCTGAAAGCGGTCCGATTTCCTTCCGCGGCGCGTGGATAGCTACCGTCGCGAATATTGACTTTCCGTCGGTAGAGGCGGTGGGCAATACCGACATGCAGAAAGCGGAGATGCACAGCATCTTGGACCAGCTCCAAAGCTTAGGTCTGAACGCCATTATTCTGCAAGTTCGCCCGACAGCCGACGCTCTGTATGACAGCGAGTTAGAGCCTGTTAGTCATTGGTTGACAGGAACACAAGGCAGTTGGGGCGAACAAGAACCTTGGGACCCGCTGGAGTGGACGATCAAAGAGGCACATGCGCGGAACATGGAGGTACATGTGTGGCTCAACCCCTACCGCGTCAACCTCGCCAAGACCGACACATCCATGATATGTGCAGAGCATGTGTGGCGCAAACATCGCGAGTGGTTCTGGGAGTACAACAAACAGTGGTATTTTGACCCGGGATTAGACGAGACACGGGAGTGGATCTGCATGGTCGTCCAAGACATCGTCTCGCGCTATGACATCCAGGCGATCCATATGGACGACTATTTCTACCCCTATCCCGTCGGCAACAAACAGATACCTGACAATGAGACGTTTAAACGCTACCCGCGGGGCTTTGAGGATATCCGTGAATGGCGACGTAACAATGTCAATCTGGCCATTCAAGACATCTCCCGTACGATCAAAGAATGCAAGCCGGAAGTGGAGTTTGGTATCTCGCCCTTCGGCGTCTGGCGCAACGCAAACGTCGATTCCACAGGTAGCGCCACAACCGCCGGCATCACCAATTATGACGACCTCTATGCCGATATCCGACTCTGGATTCGCGAAGGTTGGATAGACTATATCCTACCGCAGTTATATTGGGAGATAGGCAAGCAAGCCGCTGATTATGAGATCCTTGCACATTGGTGGGCAAATGAAGTACGCGGCACCAACTGCAAACTTTATATCGGTATGGCGCCTTATCGGCTCGAAGGCGCTAAGAAAAACACCCCTTGGGCGCAAGGCAACGAAATCACCCGCCAGATGCACCTCAACCGCACTATCCCCGAAATCTCCGGCGAGTGCTTCTACTCCACCCGTCCCCTCCTCCGCAATCCCCGCAGCGTTTGCGATAGTATTCGTCTTATCTACCAAGACGACAACGCACAAAATGACAGCATTTTTCCTTCCATGGGAATAAAAAAATGAGGGTTGTTGGATACAAAAAACACACATTTCAAACACCATTATTCATAAATAACAGAATACCAGCTTATTGCATTATACGTTTTTCAAATGCATTTTCTTGCACCTATCCGTAAAAAGCAGTAATTTTGCACTCGATTTTGAAAGACGGGTTCACTTCCCGCAGAAATGAATATGCGAGTGTAATTTAAAGAAATGGAATTATGAAGACAAAACTCATTATGTTGGTGATTGTTGCAATCGTATTAGTAGCATCTACTAGTTGCGAAAACGAAGGATCGCTTGAGCCTCGACATGACACACTTCCTCAATTATCCGAGGTCATTTTAGGCACAAACTATCAGAAAGCACTTAAAACGCTCCGACAAAACGGGTTTATAGAATCTGACGAAGCACATGCCCCGAGAAATAGTTGGCGTTTGGCAACGTACTCATTAAATCCAAATAACAGGTATGATGAGGTAAGATATTTTGTGCGAGGAGAAAAAGAGACATCGGAAAAAGATTATAATTTTGACGAATGGATAACTATCGGCATGAGAAACGATACCCTTTATGCCTTTCGTAGTATGTTGTTCCCAAATAATACCTCGGAAGCTCTGAACGAATTCCGCAAATGGTCTGACTTCGCAAATAGTAATGCGTGCGCGAATCCATATTATTGGAGTGCCTACCTTTATTACGGATTGGAAGATCCACGGTCCGTTTCATTTACCGTAGATTCAACAAATATGTACATAGAAGGAAACAGAGCCGGGTATGAAGAAGCCTTGAAACAGGTAGTGGTAGATGAGCTGAAAGAGATAGGTGACTATTATCTCCGATATAACAAACCGAAAGCGGTAGAGGTGCGCTACATGCGCTATAAGGGAATGTTATATATAACCTATGACGCTGAATATACAGCTACTCCTTTCTGGGGGCCTATCCCGGACAGTGGTGATGATCCCGGATCCTCGACCGTAGATCCAACCGATCCAAATCAAAAGCCTACCATGTTATGGGATTCCAAACACCATTGGACGGACATTAAAACGCAAGAATACCGGCAAATAAGATGAGAAGAAGGGAATACACATGGCTCATCATTTTATGCCTAATCATAGCGGGTTGTTCTTCTCGTGAGAAGGAGGACACGCTTGCGTTATATCAACAAGGACGCACGTTGCGCGAAGAAGGCAAACAGGTGGAAGCCATGCAGACTTTCATTGAGGCTGCGCATAGTGAGACGGACGATGAAGCGTTATTGGGACGCGTATATTCGAACATGGCGAACATGTGCCGGCAAGAGAATGACCATGAAACGGCTTTTGCCGTCTATTCGATGAGTGCCGCGCATTTCGAAAAGACAAACGACACGTTAGCTTACGCCTACGCGCTTAATAATATGGCCTGGGAACAGGCGGCGATGGGGCATAAAGACAGCGCTTTGGCACTTGTGGAAAAGGCGGTAAGGATCTATCCGCAGGAGCCGTTGTTGGAGAAAGTGCGGGAAAGCAGAGCCGCAGCGTGTCTGTTTGCGAAGGAATATGACTCGGTGCTTGTCTATACCACGCCTCCGGCGAATGAGTATCTCCTTACGCTTCGTGCGCAGGCATTCTCCTTTTTACAAATAGATGATTCGGCGACGTATTATGCGCAACTACTCCTGCCGCGCACAGCGAACCTGTTTGCATTGGATGACCTCTATTATATCCTGACGCACAACGATAGCACGGCTAACAAAGAGCGTATCCTGGCTCTTTCTTCCGAGCGTGCCGACGTGCAAAAAGCCATCAAAGAGCGACATGGCGAACTGGTCAAGGCGGTGGAGATACTCAAACAGGATTTGGTGCCACAAGAAAAGACAAAGCCGTGGAAGATTATTCTGTTGATCGTTTTAGGTATCGGGCTGTTGGTGTGGGCAGCACTTATTGCGAAAAAGCAACATCGTTTACATACTCAGAAATCGCAGTTTGAGCAGACACGTCGGTTTGAATTGGAGCAGAATATCCGTCATCTGCAAGAAGTTGAAGATCTGCGGAGCGAATTGGAATGGACTGATTTTCAATCCTTCTACACGCAGATAGACAAGCGTTTTAATGCCTTTGCCGCCAAACTGCAGGAACAAGGTTTGAACGAGCAGGACATCCGTATCTGCGTATTGGTTCTCATCGGTTTGAGCCATAAAGAGATTGCCGAAATGCTTAACTGCTCGCCCAAGAGTATCGGCAAACTCAAAGACCTCACCGCCCATAAACTCGGAGTATCTGGCGGACAACTACAAGAGAAACTACAAAAGATAATTTTGCGATAGTATCAAGGAATTTTATCTCGAAAAATAACAAAAAAGTGACATATCTCTTGCATATGTCATTTTTTTTGTGTAATTTTGCACCGCAAAATTGAAATTATGACTACTTTATCACATAGTGAGAAAGAGAAAATCATGGCGGATATGAAGTCTTTTGATGAGCCTATGCCGGCCGTAGGTATCTTCTGGTATGATTCGGAAGAACATGACTTCTTTGGTGTGTATAAAAAAGAATTGACGCCCAAGATGGTCGAGGAGGCAGCAGATAAAGGTTTGCCGTTTATCAATTATCAGACCCTACACCGTCAGATTTGGCAAAAGCAGTATTTCCGCGCGTTGGCTAACCATGAACCGACGAAGTTCACCGGTGATTATACACAGGTACCGCGGGGACGCGTCGCTTGGAATATCGATAAGTTTATCGTCTTTGTCGGTCAATGGGCAAAAGATATTGAACCCGAACTGACAGAACTGATAGAGAAATATTTCGCCTTGCCGTATTTTGAGTTCCGTTATGACGAACATTGGGACTTAGGTCACGGCTGGTCGGGCGATCTATAAACCATCGTCGCTTGCCGACGTAAAACAGCAAGGACAAGCGCAAGGCGTTGCGCTACATGATAAAATAAGCGTTTGCTTTATTTGAGGATTCGTTCATACTACCACAATTTGAATAACAGTTTTCCGAGAATAGGCGAAACGCTCACGTTTACGACGTGGGCTTTTCTGCATATTTGGAAACTGTGGGTGTGGTAGCCCGAATGAACCGATAGCAGTTGGCTCACGTTTTTGTATAAGTATAACTTTAAAATTTATTTTTATGAAAAGATTTATTGCATTCAAAATTTTATGTTTGTGTTTTTTAGGAATGGTTAACGGACAAATACCGACCACACAAACTTCAGATTCTCCATATGAGTATGTTTTTGTTGGACACATGGATATTACTATAAATAAAAAAACTCAAAAAATGACTCTAACTATCCATAGTGACAATCAATATGAAAACAAAGTAGCTACGTTACAACTTGGTACAGGGACAACTGCTGCTATTAATTCTTTAAAGAACTTAAAAAATGCCATAGGAAAAGACAACGCTGTTTTAAAATTAGGAGGATATACCATTGAAACTACATATTCCGGAGAAGCTTCTGTTACACATGCTGGACCAATGCAATATGCTGCTGGAAATTATTCATTTACAGACTACCAAATTGAAAATCTAATGTTTCAATTATTGAAAAATGATTCGAAAGCTCAATTGGGAAATTCTCTATGCATTGTTGAAAAATTCAGTAACTATTCTGGACTAACAATGAATATAACTCTAGTAGATTATAATGTATCTACAAAGCTAACATTATTGCCTATTGGTCATACTGATGATGTCATCAAAGTTTCTCCAAAAGATACCTTATCTATAGACCAAATTCAAATAATCTGTAAGGGGATAAGAGAAAATTTAATTAGAGACAATGAAGATTCTCAATTCTTCTTAAGAATAGGGAATCTGTAAAATATTAACAGGTAACGAATATCCCATTTTAAACCCCGTCCGCATTGAGCACGAAGCGGGCGGGGCGTCAGGAAATCGACGCATAAATGCGCCGTGCATAGACGCGACGATTTTTCTGACGGACGCGAGGGCGAAGTTCGTTCGAGCGAAGCGAGATAAGAATACGGCACGAACGTAGAGAGAGTGCCGGCGAAGCGCGATAAGTGATCACCGCCTATGCCGCGAGCTAACGAGAAAGCGGGATAGCATCGCCCTGAAAGAAACGAAGTCATACCCGCTCATAAAAATCGCGGGCACAGGACACTCGCCGGAACATCGGCGAGCACTAGACTATTATGGGACAAGCTGAGAACGGTAGGCGGCTATGACGAAGCCGCGGAGAGTTTTGTATTGTTTTCCGTCGAGGGAATAGGACTGATGCCATTTATGGAGCCAGAAATCGTGTTGTACGGGGTCGGCGAGGGCAGCATCAGCGAGGGCGGTTGCCTGGGTGTGT
>CACYGT010000011.1 GCA_902774075.1 uncultured Bacteroidales bacterium | reverse complement strand
GCTTTCTGATTCACGGCCGTTCTTAGAACTACCGACACCTTTCTTGTGAGCCATACTGGTTGTCCTTTCTTTTTAAGCAATAACAATTTCTTTAACTACTACGTTGGTGAGGTCCTGACGGTGACCGTTCAGTTTGCGGAAACCTTTGCGACGTTTCTTGTGGAAAACAAGCACTTTGTCACCGCGGCACTCGTTGTCGAGTACTTCGCAAACTACTTTTGCACCCTTTACATAAGGAGCACCCACTTTTACTTTACCCTCGTTGTCCAGGAGCAATACGTTCTCAAACTCAACGGTTGCGCCTTTCTCGAGCTCGTTCATACGATTGATGAACAGTTTCTTGCCAGCTTCTACTCTAAACTGCTGGCCTTTCATCTCTACAATTGCGTACATTTGTACTGTTGTAATTAATGTTAGGGCGGTGCGGCGAGCGCTATCCAAGCGCTACTTTTACGAGCCTTTCCGTATAATAATTCTGCCTTTTCACGCAGAAAAAGCGTGCAAAGGTACTGCTTTTTTTTGACATACGCAAATATTTCTGCATTTTTTCTGCATTTTTCCTTATTTTGTTTGTTCGTGCACGTATAAACCGGGGAGGAAAGTCTTCATAGCTCCGTTGATACACGGTCCGAACAAATACAGCGGGAACTCCTGCCATTCATTACGCTTCCACTCCACCTTATAGCCGCGAGGATGGATATCCACACTCGTCGGATTGCTCTTAGGAATCAGTGAGTTAGCAATCGAGGTGAAGGCCTTGGCGTTCTTCGTTACGATCTTGTACGGGATATTGTCGTCTCCGTGAACCTGCACATTCAAGCCATGATAGAGCATGCGGAACGTACCGTTGGCAGAAACGTTATCACCTTTATAGTTCGCATCGAGCGTATCCACATGGCAGTCTGCCGTGATGCCTACCAGCGGACGAATGAAGGTGTTGAGATAGTTGATGTCAATATCGGTCACATGTAACTTCAGTCCGAAATCGCAGGCTTTGTTCATAGTAAGGCTGAACTCAGCGTCTGCCATGCCTTGCTCGATCGGGCAACCGCCTTTGACGTGCCAGGTAGCGCCGCGTTTGTTGGTGACGTTATTCACTTTGGCCTGTGCGTTCTTGATGTCTAACTTACCGCAGTTGATATCCGTGCTGGCGAACTCAATGGCGATATGCTTGATCTTCGCGTCCACCTGTTGGATCTTGAAGGTTGCAGGGATAGCCATGATGGCCTCTTGCGGCATCGGGAAGGGTTTCTTGGGCTTGTAACGCTCGTCACGGAAGATATCCATCTCGCCTACTACGGCCTTCAGACCATTCAGCGTGAAGTCTTTGTTCATCGCTTTGTGAATCGGGTTAAACGCTGTCGTCTGGACGCTCTCAACGGTCATGTCGATCCATGTGCAAGGCTCTTTGACGATCTCTGCTAACTTCCGGCGGGGCATCGTGTTGCGGATACGCGTCTTGCCTACCTTAAATTCTCCTGCGTCCTCTTGTGCAATACCGCTCGTCTCGATACGCATCTGTCCGTCCGGAGTGACCACCGCCGCTTTACCCAGCGAGAAAGCATAGATGGAGTCGTTGTAATGGAAAGTAGAGTCGTACTTGAGGTCATGTACGGTGAGCGACAAACTGTCCACCTTCAAATCCAACGGCGTGCGAAGGCTGTGTAACTTGAACTCCGCGTTCTTGATCTTGAGTTTCATCAATTCTGCGCTTACTAACATCTCGTTCGCATGTTCCAATGCGGTGTCCTGAATCTGCGGGAAACAGGTCTCCGGGTGCTCGTCGTCCAGCCATAACTCGGCATGAGGACGGGTAATGCGAATGTCATGGATAGCTACCTGTTTCTTGAACAACAAGCCATAGAAGATACGACCGATCTCGATGTCTTCTACCCAGATGTCGATACCGGGACCCATCGTGTCCTTGGCATGTACGGGCGCTCCGTGATAGGTGAAACGAATGTCTTTTACGCCCGCTGTTCCGCTGAAGAAACGAATCTGAATAGGACCGCAGGAAGCCTGGCAGCCGGGGATCGTCGCCAAGGTCTTATTCACTTCTTTGTTTACCAGGTACGATGCTGCTACATCAGCACCAATGAACACTAAACCGATTAAGCCGAACAATACGGCAAGCACAATAAGTGCAATCTTTGAACCTTTTTTCATACTTTTGCTAATTTAATTACTTCTTCCGCTATCCGTCGTGCCGAGTCTTTCTGCGCTAACTTGAGCACGTTCGTATGGAGTTTCTTAACTTGTTTGTCGTCTTGGATCAGTTCCAATGCCGTCGGCACGAGTTTCTCTGCGGCCTCTACATCTTTGACGAGTACCGCTGCCTCTTTATTCACCAGCGCCATGGCGTTATGCGTCTGATGGTCTTCCGCAACGTTCGGCGAAGGAACCAAGATGGCCGGTTTACCTAAGAGACAAAGCTCGCTGATACTGCTGGCTCCCGCTCGGCTGATCACTAAGTCCGCCTGCGCATAACGGTCCGGCATATCGCTCAGGAAATCATGCACCTCGATATTCTTCGGCTTGCCTGCCGCTTCCCACGCCGCCTGACAGGACTCGTAATAATACTTACCTGTCTGCCAAACGACCTTGATCTCGCTCTTTGCCAATGTCGGCAATGCCGCCTTAATTGCCTCGTTGATCGTCCGTGCGCCCAGACTTCCGCCGATGATAAGCAGCGTCTTTCCGTTTTCTTCTTTCCGCTTTCCGCTCGTCAGATTTTGACGTACAGGATTGCCCGTTAAGATGATTTTATCTGCGGGGAAGAACTTATCCATGTTCTCGTACGCAACGCATATCTTCGCTGCTTTGTTCTTAAGCAACTTATTCGTTACGCCTGCGAAACCATTCTGTTCCTGCAGTAAGATAGGGATCCCCATGTTCGCGGCTGCCCACATCGCGGCGCCCGAAGCGTATCCGCCGACACCCACTCCTACGTTGGGCTTGAACTCGCGAATGATCTTACGCACCTTGATGATTGATTTGACAAGGTCCGCCATGACGGAGACATTCTTCCAAGGCTGGGCACGGTTAAAACCTCGTACGGGCAGCCCGACGATCTTATACCCCGCCTGCGGCACACGCTCCATCTCCATGCGGCCGAGTGCGCCCACAAACAAAATCTCTGCCTCGGGATCTAACTCCTTCAGGGCATTTGCAATACTCACGGCAGGAAAGATATGTCCTCCGGTCCCACCTCCGGAAATAAGGTATCTCATATCAAGTAAGCGTGTTTTATTCTAATCTTATTAATGTAGAGCCCGTAGTTGATGGACTGTTGGTAGTTAACTGAACGGCATAGACGCCGGTAGGCAAGGCAGAAAGGTCTATGCTTGAACCGCGCGTTTCTGCCGCTTTTGAACCGTTCAAAGCAAAGACCGTCAGACATGCGCCGTGAAGGTCCTCATCACAGATGACCCGGAGAAGCCGTCCTTCTAATCCAAAGCGTGCATTGAACGGTTGTTGCTGGCTGATGGACGGGATAGCTTGTGGAAGTTGCAGCACATGAAGCAATCCACGGTAAGCATCTATCTGTCCGTAGCCATATACATTGTTCGGATATGTCATCGACGAGTCGGGATGAGTACAGGTCAGTTCCAATACTTTCATGATCTCCTCGATGGTCAGGTCCGGCTTAGCCTGCAGCCACAAGGCAATCGTGCCTGCAACTACGGGTGTAGCCATGGAAGTGCCGCTCTGTGCGGTATAGTAGTACGTTTTGCCGTCATACACCACTTTGTCGGTCAATTCGGCTCTTACTCTCTCCGTCATTTCGACGTAACCGTTAAAAGCCGCGTTGATACTAACGCCCGGTGCAGTGACATCGGGTTTGATGAAGCCGTCCGTAGTGGGACCTTGAGAAGAAAAACGTGCAATAAGTCCCGGAGAGGACGCGGCAAGATCTCCGATCTCGTCATTCAGTTCTCCGGCTATATTACGGAAGGAGGATTTATAACCTGTAGCCCCCACCGTGATGAGACCGGGCAGCGTGCCGGGCCACCATATCGAGTGCCCCTCTCCGGCGTAACAATAAGCAGGGAACCCGCTGATATTGGAGAATGGGCAATATTTGATATCGCTGTACACCCATGCCGGTCCATCACCTGTGAGCAGGAAAAGAGCACCGCAGAGGGTGAGATAGGCTAAGTTGGGCATATCGCCGTGTAGGTGAAGAACGTTTCCGCGTTGATCCTGATGGGTGCTGCGATAGACTTTCAAATGGATATCGCCCATGCTGACAGTAGTAGAGAGGCGACATGTATCGTTGAGCGCCAACACACTGTCGGTATGGAAGCGGATCGTGTTTTCGATATGCGTGTCCAAAAGACGGATACTGAGGAAATCGAGCCGAACGAGCTGATCTACGGGGGTGATGATGTCCATATCAATATACATGCCTCCACCTACGCCGCCTCCAATAGCTGTTCCTGCCTGGTACACGTCAGCCGGTTTCTCCAAATACGACGAGTGGTAGCCGTCATTACCGGCGCATGTTACGATGATACGTCCGGGACCTGTTAGCGCCTGTAGCGCTTCTCCCTCCAATTGGTGAGAATGGTCGAACGTATAACTCTCGCCGTTACTGAAGCTGACAACACAGGGCTTACCGGCCTTGGCCGCTTCGTCGAAGATATATTTGAAGCCCAGCACACAATTGGCCGAAGTAGGCTCTTGGTCGTTTTCGAAGTCCCCGGAAGTCGAGCTGAAATGCGCTACGTAAAGATCAGCTTCCGGAGCCATACCTTGGTATTTGCCCTCCACCGCACGTCCTGCCATGACACCCATACAGTGTGTCCCGTGCAGTGTTGCCCCCTTATGATGGGTATGACCATAAGCAAGTATCTCTTCCGGAGAAGTTATAGCATGACCTAAGGTGCCATCCTCGTTCTGCCAGCAGAAATCATAATAGAACTGTGCCCGCGATCGTCCTTCGTCATCTCGGAAAGCAGGATGAGTGAAATCAAAACCGTTGTCGAAGACACCTGCCGCCACTCCTCTGCCCGTGAAAGCTTGTGGCAGATCTATACCGGCATAGACGGACGTGGCATCAATCTGCCCCGGGGTCACATCCATACCCCGCATGGAGGGCATAGGCTCTGCCTCGATACGTTCAACGCGCTTGTCTCTGGATAGAGAAGCCACCGTCGTAAGTGGTATCTGTACAATATAAATACGCCCGATGCTATCCACCATGCGGCAACCGTGCTCCGCTATTGTGGCGGATACGTCTGCTGCCGAATCAAACGACATCAGCGCAAGAACCGAACGCTGTTGTGTATGTATGATCTTCTGCAAATGGGGGGAGAGTTTTGTATAGTCCGGCTCTCCCATTTGGTTGGTCTGCGCTTGGATACATACAGAGCAGAACAGCAATAGGCAAATATGTAAGATATGGTGTCTCATTCGATGCATTTCTTTATTCCAATGTGACAATTGGGGCATCGTCCAAACTGTCTTCCAAGGTCTCGTTGACGCGATCACGAAGGATGAGTTGTTCGCGGCTCACGCCCATCATGATACCGAAATAGATCGATGTGATCAATACCGATGTACCTCCCTTCGATATCATCGGTAAAGGCTGTCCGGTCACGGGACCGAGTCCTACGGCTACCAACATCGATATAAGTGCCTGACATGTGATCATCAGCGCCAAGCCCATCGTCATCAGCATGGCTGGCATATCCGAATAACGGCTGGAGATATTGCTTGCGCGGAACAATACCGCCAAGTACAGAAATATCAAAAAGCCAGCGCCGATAATACCGGACTCCTCTACGATGATGGCAAAGATGTAGTCCATGAACGCCAGCGGCAAATAGTCGCGTTCCTTGCTGTTTCCCGGGCCTACACCTAACGGTGTCTTTGCACCCCGCGCAATAGCTACCGACGAATAGAACTCCTGTATGTTATCGTCTGTGAGCACATACTTGGATTTGCCGTCCTCCACAAAATGCCGATCCAAACGACTCACCCAGGTGGTAGCGCGTTTGAACGGACCGTGCATCTGTCGTTTCGGGCGAACAAATCCGAACTCTACGATCGCGTATCCGAGACCCAATACCAGCACAGCAATACCGACGATCGACAGCGTGTATTTCCAGGGAATACGGGCCAATATCCACAGGCAGAAGATGATCAGACCTATCAGCACGGCCGTCGAGAGGTTCGAGGTCATGATAGGCAGTACCGCAAAAGCCGTAATACCCAAAGTCCAGTAGAAATATTTCTTTTTGTCATCCTCCGACTTAATTCGTGCCAGCAGATCCGCTACTACGATGATCAGACTCAACTTCACCAACTCAGAGGGCTGGAAAGTGATACCGGCTATACGTACCCACCGAGCTGCGCCGTTGATGGTGGCTACAAAAGGATTGCCCGGTATCAGCGTCGAGTAACACAGCAACGCACTAATCGCTAACAGGCCGTATCCGCAGAAACGAACCCAATAGGTCGGAATAAACTGAATACCAAACGCCGCAACAAGACCCAGCAGAATGAAAAACATCTGCTGACCGATAGGACCTAAAGCCGAATGGTGCATATACACCAGCGTACTCGACGCCGAGAATAGCGCGATGATCGCCACAACGACCAAGAACAGGTATATCACCCAAAAGGTCTTATCAATATGTTGCAAATTCAATTTCATAGCTTCTTTACTGCGGCCATAAACTGCTCGCCGCGGTCCTCATAACTCTTGAAGAGGTCAAAACTTGCGCAACACGGACTAAGCAACACCGTGTCGCCTTCGTGTGCCGCGTTGTACGCACCCTGTATCGCGTCGTGCAAGTTATCCGTATCAATAATATTCAGCCCAAAGCCGTCAAAATGTTCGTGTAACTTCTCGTTATGCAAGCCCATGAACACCAGCGTGTGGCATTTGGCTTTCACCAACTCATCGATCTCGCTGTAGTCATTCCCCTTGTCCTTGCCGCCTAAGATGAGCACGGTCGGCGTAGTCATACTCTCCAGCGCGTACCAACAACTGTTGACGTTCGTCGCCTTGCTGTCATTGATCCAACGCACACCGCGTACGGTCGCTACATACTGCAAACGATGCGCCACACCTTGGAAGGTCTTCAGACTTTCGCGAATAACTTCCTTCTTGATACCTACTACATTCGCAGCAATCGTCGCCGCCATCGAGTTCAGTACATTATGTCGTCCCTTCAGCGCCAACTCATCCTCTCCTATCGGCAGCGGGTTAGGTTGCGAGAAACCGTACGGATAGAGCGTCGCGCATATGCCGCATGGATGTCCGGGTGTCGAGCCGCTCGACAGCTTCTTCATCTCGCGGTCAATGACCGGGTCTTCCGCCCAGTAGATGAACGAGTCTTCCTTCGTCTGGTTTCGTGCGATCCTGAACTTCGCGTCGATATAGTTCTGGAACTTAAAGTCGTATCGGTCCAGATGATCCGGCGTTATATTCAGCAAGATGGCGATATCCGCCTTGAAATCGTACATGTTATCCAACTGGAACGAACTCAACTCGATCACATAGTAGTCATGATCCTCGTGCGCTACCTGCAGGGCCAGTGAGTTACCGATATTTCCTGCCAGACCTACATTCAGACCCGCTTGACGTAAGATATAATAGATCAACGATGTGGTCGTCGTCTTGCCGTTTGAACCCGTGATGCAGATCATCTTCGCGTGCGTATAACGTGCCGCAAACTCAATCTCCGAGATGATCGGCGTACCTTGTGCCTGCAACTTCTGTATCAGCGGTGCGGTCAAAGGGATACCGGGCGATTTAACCACCTCGTCCGCGTTCAAGATCAACTCCTCACTGTGCTTCCCGTCTTCCCATTTGACGCCGTTCTGATCCAGCAACGCACGGTATGGTTCACTGATCCTGCCGCAGTCGCTCACGAACACATCAAAGCCTTTCTCCTTGGCGAGGATAGCTGCTCCGCTACCACTCTCACCGGCTCCCAATACAACAATTCTCTTGCTCATATATTATCTTATCTTCAATGTCAAAATAGTAATGGCCGCCAATATCAGCGTTACAATACAGAAACGCAACACGATCTTCTGCTCATGATGCAGGTTCTTGCTGCCTTTGAACTTAATGATACAGGTCGGGTCGTTCTTCAAGACCTGCTCCACACTCGTGCGGAAATGGTCATGCAGCGGGGTTCGTTTCCATAGACGTACATGCTGGCCGCGTTTCTTGTAGAACTTATACACCTGCGTCTGGAGTATCACACTCACACTCTCCATAAGGAACACGCCGCACAATACCGGTACCATCAACTCCTTATGAATCACCATCGCGCACACGCCGATGATACCGCCTACCGTCAGGCTTCCCGTGTCGCCTAAGAAGACCTGTGCCGGAAAACCGTTAAACCACAGATAGCCGACCAGTGCACCTACAAACGACGCAAGGAACACCACCAACTCTTCGCTGCCCGGTATATACATGACATCGAAATACTCCGCCCACACGACACTACCGCTCGTATAGGCCAGTATCAGCAAAGCTATACCAATGATGGCCGAGTTACCGGCACACATACCGTCCATGCCGTCGTTGAGGTTGGCGCCGTTACTTACCGCCGCTACTACAAACACGGTCAGCAGCACGAAGAAGATCCACCCGAAGCGGTATTTATTTTGCTCGCCCGTCCAACTGAACAAGTCGGCGTAGTTGAAGTTATGATGCTTCACAAACGGTATTGTTGTCTGAGTGGACTTGATCTCCGGTGTTTTCTCAACGACCACCACATTGTTCTCGATATGACTCGTCACCACTTCGTTCATGGTCGTCATCGGTGCAAAACGTAAGGTCAGACCCACTATCAGACCCAGCGCTACCTGACCTGCTATCTTGATCCAACCGTTCAGGCCGTCTTTGTTCTTGCGGAAAGTCTTGATATAGTCATCCGCGAAACCTAACGCGCCCATAAGCAGTGTCGTCACCAGCATCAGGATCATATAGACATTCGTCAACTTACCCAGCAGCAGACAGGGAATCAGTATCGCTGCAATAACGATCAAGCCGCCCATCGTCGGAACACCTTTCTTGGCCACATTGAACGGGTCGGTTTTTTCGTCGCGTTGCGTCTCGCTGATGTTATGACGCTTCATGTAGTTGATAAACCAATTACCGAACCACACGCTCACCAGCAGACCGATGATACCGGCCATAATAGCCCTGAACGAGATGTAGGTGAACAGTCGCGCACCCACCAAATGACCGTACGTTGTTGTCAAATAATCAAATAAGTGGTATAACATAACAGTTTAACGATTTAACAGTTTAACGGTTTAACAGTTTAACGGTTTAACAGTACTTACGAACCTCCTCGTGATCATCAAAATGATACTTCACTCCCTTGATGATCTGGTAGTCTTCGTGCCCCTTTCCGGCAATCAAAATGACATCGTCTTTCTGCGCCAAGGTACAAGCTGTCTGGATTGCAACAGCCCTATCCTCAATCACCAGCGTACTGCGTAACTCCTCTGCCGTCAGGCCGTCTGTCATATCCTTCAAGATATCTTTCGGCTCCTCGTCGCGGGGGTTGTCACTCGTCAAGATCAACTGCTCACTGCCTTTCTTCGCGATCTGCGCCATCATAGGCCTTTTGCCCTTATCCCGGTTTCCTCCGCAGCCCACAACGGTAATAAGCCGCGCACCCTCTTTCTTGATCTCTCGTATCGTCTGGATCACATTATCTACTGCGTCTGGCGTGTGGGCATAGTCTACGATCGCCGTCCAGCCCTTATCACTTCGTATCGTCTCGAATCGTCCGTTCACGGGCTTTAAAGTACTCAGTACGCGCAGTACCTCCAATTCTTCAAATCCCAGACACAGCGCCGCACCGTAGATACAGAGCAAGTTGCTGACATTAAAACGTCCGACGAGCGGCACAAACACTTCTTTGCCATTCACGTTTAGCATCATGCCCTCAAAGCCTTCTTCGAGTATCTGCGCTTTGTAGTCAGCCAACGCACGGGTAGAGTAGGTCTTCACCTCCGCTTTGCAGTTCTGCGTCATCACAAGACCGTTCTTGTCGTCCTTGTTCGTCACCGCAAAAGCCGTCTTCTTTAAACCGTCAAACAAGCGTTTCTTTGTATCCCGATAGTTATCAAAGGTCTTGTGGTAGTCGATATGATCGCGTGTAAGATTCGTAAACAGCGCTCCATCAAAATCCAGGCCTGCAATACGTTCCTGCGCAATAGCGTGGCTGCTCACCTCCATAAACGCGTACGCACAGCCTGCATCAACCATTCGTCTCAGCAACCCGTTCAACTCGATCGCATCGGGTGTCGTGTGGGTCGCCGGAACGGTTTCGTCCTCGATATAATTTACTACCGTCGAGAGCAATCCCGCCTTATGTCCTAACGCGCGCACGAGTTTATATAATAAGGTGGCAATGGTCGTCTTACCGTTCGTACCTGTCACGCCCACCAGCGTCAACGCCTTACTCGGCTCGCCAAACCACTTGCTCGCCAATAGTCCCAACGCCTTATCGGTGTTTTCGACAAGAATAAAGGTGGTATTTTGTCCATTGTCCATTGTCCATTGTCCATTGTCGGGCAAGTATCGCTTGTCCGACAATACCACCGCGCTTGCGCCTTTGGCGACACAACCATCAATGAACGTGTGTCCATCTACTGCTGTGCCTACCTGGGCTACAAACAGGTCGCCCTGTCCTACCTTGCGGCTGTCAAAATGCAGACCACTGATCTCAATGTCCGTGCGACCGACCACTTCGATCGGCTCAATCGCGCTTAATAAGTCTCTTAGTATCATTTTCGTATATATAACAGCCCGTATAGGCCATCGTTTTCTCTGCTATCACTCGCACCGTTCCGCCGCAGTCATATCCTGCATCGTAGGCCGGGTAGTTCTTCGGGTTCTCAATCATACAAAGGCAGGTATATTGCGGGTTCTCTTCCGGAAAATATCCCACAAACGTCATTCGGTGGTTGTGCGTCGAATAGCCCCTCCGCGGAATGATCATCTGCGCCGTACCTGTCTTGCCGGCGATAGGCACCAAGTCACTCTGTGCTTTGCGAGCAACGATCTTACCCTGCCATTTGCGCACCGACGCCGTACCTAAGTTATTATCCCATACCACGTCGTGCAAGCACGCGCGTATATCGCGTAGCGTCGATTTCTTACACATCGACGACTTGATCGTCTCCGAACGGAATGTCTTCAGCGTCTCGCCGTCTTTCTGCAGCTCGCTCACTAACATCGGTCGTATGATCCTGCCGTTATTGGCAATACCGTTGTAGAAAGCCAATATATGCAGCGGACTCAACTCTACCGAGTAACCATACGCCATCTTACTGATCGTCACAGCGTCCTTCGGCACCTCAATTCGAGGAGCGTCTGCGCCGGGGATTTCGCTGTAGAAACTATCCCTGAGGTTCATCTTCTCTAACTTTCTGACAAACAACTCCGCATTGCCGTCATAGGCTTTCGTAATAATCTTCGCCAGCGCGATATTACTCGATACGGCCAGCGCACTCTGTACCGTATAAATAGTGTCTTTAGGGTGCGAGTCTGTGTGCTTGGACTTACCCAGATAACTCCAGCCGTCCTTATACACCTTCACCGTGTCGTCAATCTCCACCTTCCCATCGTCCAGTGCCGCCATCAAAGCGATCGTCTTGAATGTCGATCCCGGCTCTACACGCTGCACCGCGTGATTCTGCGCCTCGTAGTACTTCCCGTCCTCTTTGTCCCGATCCAGATTTGCAATCGCACGGATATAACCCGTCTCGGTCTCCATCAAGATACAACATCCCCAGTCGCCGCTCAGCGCCTCCAGCCTCTCACGTAAGGCGTTCTCTACGATATCCTGTAAGTTCGCGTCAATCGTCGTCACCACATCTACGCCGTCCTTCGCTTCCTCCAGCGTCACCGACTCATATCGTCCGCCGATCTTCTGGATGGCACTCAGACCGTCCACACCGCGTAACTCCTTATCAAAACGTTTCTCTAATCCCGAATTACCCACACCGTCTTCGCCGTAGATGCCGCCTATCGTACGACTTGCGAGCACCCCGTAAGGCTTAATCCGTCGGTGTTGGTCCTCAAAGAAAATACCGCTCTTGTACTTACCCCGCTTGATCAGTCCGTTCTGTTCCAACGCTTGGCGTTGCAGGTAGTTGATTCGATGGTCGCACACCCTCAGGCGTTTCTCGCCTCGCCTATAAGCGTTCGTGATACGTGCCTTATACTCTGCTTGTGTGTGCTCACCTACGATGTTCGCCAAATCCAAAGCCAAAGTGTCAATGTTCGCTGCAAAAAGCTTGCCGTTCTTTTGGTGCAAGGCCTCTACGCGGGTGTCCATATACATATAATATTGCGGCATACTCGACGCCAGCAATCGACCGTTACAGTCCAGGATATTTCCCCGCGTCGCTTTGATCGGACGAATAGTCGGCACTTGTTTTTCTGCGACCTTCAACCATTCGTCGCGCTCTACTGCCTGAATATAAATGATCTTTACGAGCACAGCAACAAAGCCTAACAATATCACGATGAAAATCATCGCGAATCGCCACACAGTATTTCTTTGCTCTTCAGACATAAATCACAAATGACAAATGACAAATCACAAATTACCGTCCGACCTTAGTCGGAGGTACTGTATTTTCTTGCAACGTACTTCCGTTGGCTTTCAGGGCTTGTATCACTTGACTCTGCCGCGTCGTATTCGTCAACTGCGCGCTGATCGTCATATACCGGAACTTTGCGTCCAGCATCTCTTTCTTCGTGTCTGTCAGCCGTTTCTGCTGTTCCGCTGCCTGATAGCCCACCAGGATATACAAAAACACAAGACCTACAATAAGTCCTATCAACGGATATTGTTCGCGGAACTTCTGGCTCCTTAACTTATCTCCGTTCAGCCAACTCTGTATGTCATGTGTGTCTGCCAAAATATTAATTATTAATTATTAACTATTATTAACTATTAATTTCTCCGCAACCCGCAGTTTCGCGCTCCGTGCTCTTGGGTTTCGTTCCACTTCCTCCTCGCTTGCCTCTCGTCCCTTCTCAATCACCTCAAACGGCGTTAGTATGTTCCCATAAAAGTCCTTTTCTATCGTTCCCTCCAGGTTTCCGCTCCGAAAGAAATTCTTCACCAGCCTGTCCTCCAACGAGTGATAGGTCAGTATCGCGATCCGTCCTCCCGGTTTCAACAAATCCCGTGCAGCTACCAGCATCTCCCTCAGCGCTCCCATCTCATCGTTCACCTCTATGCGCAAAGCCTGAAATAATCTTGCCAACTCCTTACTCATCTCCGCCGGTATACGAGATGCTGCTACTAAATCTTCTGTCCGTAAGATGGCCTTCTGGCTCCTTGCCTTGCATATGTTCCTTGCTATCCCGCGTCCGTTCTTCATCTCTCCGTATAGATACAAGATCTTCGCCAACTCCTCCTCGCTGTACCCGTTCACGATATCCGCGGCTGTGCGTTTCGCCGTCTGGTTCATACGCATATCCAGCGGGGCACTAAACCGAAAACTAAACCCGCGTTCCGGGCAGTCGAAATGATGAAAACTAACTCCCAGATCTGCCAACAGACCATCTATATGTTCCACTCCGTAATAGTCCATCCAATTGCGCAGATACCGGAAGTTACTATGCACAAACGTCCACCGCTCATCCTCAATCGCATTCCTCAAAGCGTCCTTGTCTTGATCAAAAGAATACAAATGACCAATGTCAAATGACAAATCACCAATAGAGTCCATCCTTTCAAGGATGGCTCTGCTATGCCCTCCTCCGCCAAACGTCACATCCACATACACTCCGTTCGGCTTGATGTTCAAACCTTCGATCGTCTCTTTCAACATTGCCGGTATGTGATAAATGTCAGCCATAAATCGTTCGGGAACCCGCCAAATTACTGGGTTGCAAGGGAGTTTTATTGGGTGATTATTGCGTGATTATTGTGTGATTATTGCGTGATTGACCCATCTTAGCGCGAAGACGAGCCGCTAACTCGCTCTGGCTCAGACGTTTATTAGCGAACGTCTCCGGTGCCCATAACGCAAAGCGATTCAGGATACCAACGAACAGCACGTCTTGTTGCGCACCTATCGTCTCCAGGTTCTTCTTCTGCAACAAGATACGGCCCTGGCCGTCCATCTCCAGATACTCTGCGTCCGCCATAAACTGCATCAATATCAATTGGTCCTCAGGATCCCACTCATTCAGCGTAGCACGTAACTGCTCCACTTTCTCGTTCCATACCGACTCCGGATAAAACATCAGGCACTCGTTGTCCGTATCCCTGCGCATCACGATACGCTTGGATTCAAACTCCGCCAAGATCTTACGGTAAGCTGCCGGAACGAAGATACGTCCCTTCTCGTCCAACCGCGCCTCTATATTTCCTACAAAAGTTTGCATATTTTCCACAATTTTTCTTTTAGGGTCCCCGAAGTAAATCAAACCGTAGGTGGTTTGCTGTGGGGAGAGCGTAGCGTAAAACGTAGCGTAATCGAGCGGCTGTGCTGCGAGTCACGCGAGTTTTAACGTTAGCGAGTGCAAAGATACAAAAAATATTTGATATTCACCACATTTCCCCACAAAAAAATTTATCAATTGTTTTATCAACATGTTATTAACAATTATAAACATAAGAAAACTCGCACAATTTCAATGAATTATGCGAGTTGTTAACAATTTTGCCAAAAGTGGGGCAAAATGGAGAATTCTGTGTCGCTTTATTGGAAAATGAACTTAACCCACTTGTTCTTGCGACCTAATTTGCCACCTACTGCTTGTTGTACCATATACATCTCACCCAGCGTAAAGCGGGAAACAGGCAGTTGGTAAATACTCATCGCCGGCGTTACGGCTACGCTATAAACCAGTGCTCCTGACGCACTGTAGAAGTAGAGGTAATCACCTTCTTTCGGCTCAACAAGGTAAATAGCATGTTGCGCCGGGTTATAATTGATGCTGTCAACAGCAATCGTCAACTGCGGGCTGTCAATAGGCTTTCCGTCAATCGTGGTCGCTTCAATAGGCTCAGATAGCGCGGTCAAATGTTCACCGCAACCCTTGTCCAAATCGGTACATTGTACCTGATAATAATAGGTGTTTTTAGGCGTCAATCCGTTGAACGTATACGACATGATACTCTCGTCTGTCGGCATAAGAGTCAGTTCGCGGCCTTTATACAGGTACTCAATCTTCTGGGATGTAGTAGCAGTAAAGGCATCGAATGCAATTCCCGCGCCGCCATTATCGTACCATGTCAAACGGAACTGTATATAGTTTTGCTCGGCCGTGAAGTCGTATTCGGTAGTTACGCGCTTGGAGTTCTTGGTCATTACCAAATGATCCTCCATTACCCATTCTTCCCCGTTGTTGGCTTCTATCTCCAGCACGCCGATGGTATCCACATCAGAGGTAAACGCGTTATACCAGAATGACAGATGAGAGACCGCAGAAGGATATATCTCCGACGTGATTTGATCGCCGTGTTTCTTGAGATATAAAGAACGTGTACCATCAGCTTTCGCAGAGGTAGTGGTAAGTGTTGTATTGCTGTCCCATCCCATGTCATGGATCTTTTCGATGCTGGTGAAGTTCTCAAAATCTTGCAGATACTCTGTGTGTCCCTCTTCTATCTGATACAATGTCAGATAGTAGCGCTCAGCATCATAGACGCTCTTCCAACGTGCCGTAAACGAGTAAGGAGTGATATCCTTGTTGGACAACGTAGTAGGCGTGACTACATATACCGGACGAGGCGAATAACCGGTTACAGGTACGGACAGGCTGGTAGTCGGCGCGGAGATATTTACGGATGTTGTAGTGGGAGTACAGTTCTTTTTCTTCGGAACATAACTTACCCAAATCCGCTGGTGTATCGTCGAGTCGGCTTGCGGATAAACCTCAATAGTCGATTGCCATTCACTACTGCTGCGCGCAGGGTACTCTTCTCCCGCGTAGAGATAGAAGTTGGCGGCGTTCATCTTAAGCGTGATAGCCTGATCGGGTGCCAGGCTGGAACCTAACAAATCGAACGGCTGGGGTTCCCATTCTACAATCTCTTTCTTTTCCGTGATAGTAGTGGTTATTTCCAATTTCTCTTCGCTGCTTCTAAGGGTAGCACCTCCGGCGCTGATATAGATAAACGTAATGGCTCCTCCCGCCTCGCGAATATTGAAGATGGGTTGTGCCAATTGGGTACCACTATGTAAGATAGGGTTGAAGGAGGTAACGTCCAAAGTTCCGGGATAGGGGTCTGATGAGCGACCGTTCTCGCCGTTCTGACGTTTCTGCCAACCGATACCGTTTGCTTCCTCCAAGTGCATACGCATAAGCGTCGGACCGTTGTTAGGCGTGTTGTTGGTCCAAGCCGATGCAGAGTAATCGATATGCCATACCAACATACCATGTCCGGGTAAATACGCGTCCCACGGGTTCTCATAGCCGCGATATTCAAGCATGAAGAACTCGCTTGGACTAGGATTCCTTCCGGATAAGTTATGCGTTTTGTCTGCAATGAGGTAGGCCTCTGTTTTAAAAGGTATGGCGTTGAGTGTATACTGGCCGGGTAACTCTAATTGTTTCGGCGTCAGCCAGCCTTCATAGAACCGCTCGTACGCAGAGAAAGTAGGAGGCGTATTACCACCGTTGTTATAACTTCCGGAACACATAATATCCCAGTTAGCTACGCTATAATACTTATAGTCGGTATCATAGAAGTCGGGCTGACCAATGACGTGGCCGAACTCATGACAGAACGTACCTACGCCGCAACGGATACTTCCTCCCGAGCCTTTGTACTCGGACGTACATGCGTACGAGCCAACCAATACGCCATCCAAGCGAAGATTCAAATAGGAGATGTTGCTCGCATGAGGCCATATGGTATTGGCACCGCCTCCTTCTGCTTCGTTATGGCCGGCATAGAAAATAAATACGTTGTCCAAAAGGCCATCGTTGTTGGTGTCGTAGTCTTTAAAGTTCACTCCTGCGTCATCCGCCAATTCACATGCTTCGGCTACCATCTGTGACGCATGTACACTATGATTGTCCCCGTTGTTTCCGCCATAGTATGCCATTTCTCTCGACAAAGTGAACGGACCGTAGCAATCGAATTGCGGTGCAAAGATACTATCCGACGAAGCGATATAATAGTCGCGGCACGAACCCGTAGCTCCGTTGTGGTTATATCCCGATTTGGTTAACAGATCTTGAAAATCCTGATGAGTTTCACCAAAGGCCAGATCAGAGAAAGCAACCAACAAAACCAAACTGCGAGGCGATCCGGTGGTGGGGTAGGAACTGCCTCCTGCTGCTTGTTGTACACGGTGTGCACGGCGACGTTCTGCTGCCGATTCGAGCACTTCCACATCTCTGCTACCCTGCAGCAACTCGCCATCCAATGACTCAATATACGAGTGAAACTCATCGCCGTACATACGCGCCATTACCTTTGTGCCGTCCGCTTTGGTAAACTCAAAAGGCTCCGGAGAAGCCATTACTGCGTAGGCCGAGATACTCAGCCAAATTAGACTTAAAAGAACTACTATCTTTTTCATATGCGTATAATTTTCCAATTTACGCCGCAAAGGTACAAAAAAAATCCCACATACGCAAATGTATGCAGGATTTTTTTTGAATTAGTTGTCAAAAATTACTTTTTGTACATATTGGTCGTGCTCTTGATAGTACGAGTGTTGATGTCGAAGTAGTTAGCCGGAGCAACCCATTCTTGCTTGGTATATACCTCTTCAGGCTCTTCCTCTTCCAGACGCTCGTAGTAGATCTCAAATACGCGTGCCCACTCCAGAGGATCTTTCCAGTCGCTCTTGTCCTCGTTCAGTGCAAAACCGTAGGTATCAAGGTTACCATCCTCAAACCAGTTGATAGTAGCCTGATAGTATGCCTCTGTTTCTCCTCCGGTGTATTTACCTTCGCCCGGGAAACCGGGGAAGTGTGCAACTATTTCCTGATTGTCATAGTCGATCAGTAAAATGTGGCTGTAATCCATACCCTTAATTGCGTTTGGTACAGTACTGGTGGAGTCGGTTAACCAAGCATAGTAGTCGTCTGCAGTACCGACGATCTTACATGCGGAAGCGCAGTAAGCGCATTCAGAACTGTGCAAGTCAAACTTGTCAGGATCAACGAATGTGAGCGAACGAGCGCCTATATACCAATAGTTCGGCTCTTTACCATCCAACGTATCAGTAATCAGGTAAACAGGTACATCAGCGATGATAACTTGACCTTTACCGGAGATTGTGTTACCGGTCAATGTACAGTTGTTGTCCCAGATGTGGTACGATGCCCAGCAAGTAATACAGTGTACCTCGGTGCCATCAGAGAGGGTAACGAGCACGGTGTCTGTGCTCAGGATTTCTGTCTTGTCCAGATTCCAAATGGTCCAACCGCCAACAGTGAAGATTTCACTCTCTTCTTTAACGAGGATGGTACATGTGTCTCTCAGACTCTCCTCACCACCGTCAACAAAGATCTGTGCTTCGCCCTTAGCAACACCGGTAACAGCACCAAAGCTGGTAACGGTAGCAACAGACTCATCGCTTGACTTGTAAGTTACAGTGAAGGTACCTTTCTTAACTACATCAACTACCAACTCGTCGCCAATAGCTAACTCACGAGTCTTGTGTTGGATAGTCAGGCTCTTTTCGTCTTTCGGCTCATTGCCTTTGTTTTCACAACCTGCAAATACAACTGCTGCAGCTGCAATTGCAAAAAATAAATACTTTTTCATACTTTAATTAATTAAGTAATTTTGTTTATTTAATAGACTAATACAAATGTATTAATTCTGTTTTCTCATGACTCTGGTATCCGACGTGCTCTCTTGACGGATGTACGGGTTGTAGTACAACTCGCCGGTAGGCAACTCAAAGGTAAAGACACGAGCCGTGGTGGGCACGATATCCTTCTTGCTACGCAAGTGGTTGGAGCCCAGCGTAACGCCTACACCATAACGACGGAATGTTTGCAAACCATAACCTTCGCCCCACAACTCGATACGCCAGTTGTAACGGATAGCTTCCAGTAAGGTAGCATCATCTACCAACGTTGCTTGCCATGCTGCATAAGTTGCAGCCTCTGTGTCAATTACACGTTGATCGGTAATAGCAAACAGGTAATCTTTGGCTTCGCCTAACAGACCTTCACGACATGCTGCTTCTGCGGCAATCAGATAAGCCAACTCCCAACGCATATATACGTTGTCGCTCAGCCAATCACGGTCGCCTTGGATCTCTTTGCTCTTAGCGGAATAGAACTTGCCATCAGGAGCATATTGGTAGTCCTTTGCATTCTTATCGCCGGAGTAAAGCGCATAATTGTTCCACCAGCTTTTACGGATATCCCAAGGGTAAATGGCATCGTACAGAATCTGGTCAATACCCTTTATATCGCCTGCGGATGCGTAGCTATACGAGTAGATATCGCATTGGCCGAAGAAAGAGGCCAGGGCCGTCGTGTTCTCTACCGTCACGTCCATACCCCAAATCCAGTTGGCATTGTCCACGTTGTTGAAGCCGGTGGTCAAAACTTGAGCTTGCGGCAGAATAACCGGAGCACCCTTGGTGATAGCCTCTTTGGCATACTTAAGCGCATTGGTGTTGTCCTTTTTGTTCAAGTACGAATAAGCCAGGAGAATACGGGCGATATCCGCACTCATCTCAATCTTGCTAGCGCGTTCAAACTCAGGATATGCTTCGAAATACTGAATAGCGGTTTGCAAATCTTCCTCAATGCGCAGGTATACATCAGCCACCGTAGCGCGCGGACGACCTACAATAGAGTCAGATTTGGTGTCCTCCTCCGTATAAATAGGAATTGCCAAATCGCCATCAGCAGCGTCCATCAGGACGAATGTGCGTACCAAGCCGGCATATGCCCAACCACGAATGGTCAGCAATTGAGCATAATAACCACCGAGGTTGTATTGCTCATCGGTAATAGTGGTTGCATCATAAGTCAATCCCGGGTGACCTACTTTATCTACCGCATTGATAGCGCGGTTGCAGGCACGAATGAACCCATAGTAGTAGGACCAGTAATAACCACGACGGCCATAGGTCTGCATCAACTCATCCGAGGCAAACCAACCGTAACGACGGGTTTTCATTCCCATATCGCCACAGAGAATATCACCGTACATATCAATGGCACGCTGACCAAAAAGATCATGTTCGCCACCAAACGGATAGAGCAGCGTGTAGATACCCTTTACGGTTCCTTCTACTACATTATCCATTTTCAGATACTGATCTTCAGTAATAGTGCTACCGCCAGGATATTGGTCCAGATAACTATCTGCGCAACTTGTAGCAAAAACAGCCACAATTGCAATTACCAGAATATATTTAAACTTTTTCATAATCATTTCCTTTCTATAGCTATGGTTTAGAATGTGAACTTAACACCACCCATGATGGTTGACAGCGGGCTGTATGCGTGGGTATCCGACGAACCGGTGAACGATGTCATCGGGTTGTAACCGCGACGAGCCGTTGCAATAGCCAAGTTGGTTCCGGAAACATAGAGACTTAACTTGTTCAACTTAATCTTCTGAATCAACTTCTTCGGGAAGTTATAACCCAGACGGATGTTGTTCAGACTCAGATACGAGTTGCTCGTCAAGAAACGGGTAGAACCGGATGTTGCATAGGTGTCATATTCGCCAACGCCGTTCGAGAAACGAGGAATATTGGTGTTGCGGTTGTTCTCCGTCCATGCGTTACGCGCGTCGATATGCCAGTTGTGGCTACCTACCTGCGTGTTCTGCATCAACGAGATGTACGTGTTGTCATAACCGTAACCGCCTATCTGATAGGAGCAGGTAGCGGACAATGTGACACCATATACTTCCAAGTCAAAGCCCAAACCACCACTCAGGTCAGGCAGATAGGATTTGCCTACGTAGTCAGCTGTTGCGTAAGAGTAATCCTCGGTCTCGGTAACAGCCAAATACTGCTCCTCACCCGGGTGCTCTTGCTTCCACTGATAGAGCGAAGAAATGTAGTTGTACTCATTGTTACCCTTGTCTGCGCCTAATCCTCCGTAACGAGTATCATAGTATGCTTCAAACAACGAGTTACCATTGTCCGGGTTGACGCCTAAGTACTTAACCGTATAGTGGTCGTACAAGGAGTGACCCACAGACATCGCGCCGTTCATGATCATACGGTGCTCTGTACCGTCTGCATCTACATAATCCACAGGCATCTGTGTCATGTAGTTCTTGTAGTGTGCGCCGTTGAGCATGAAGTCCAACTTCACGTTACGCGTATCCACTGCGTGTACCTTGAACGAGAACTCAATACCTTGGTTCACCATCTTGGCATCGTTGGTAGGAATAGAACTGTAACCGAGCGAAGGAGCTACCGCACGCGGATAAAGCATGTTGTCCGTCAGTTTGTAGAAGTAGTCAAACTCGAAGTCCAAGTATTTGCCTACCGACAATTCCAAACCGAGGTCAACGGTGTTCGAACGCTCCCAAGTAATGTCCGGGTTACCCTTGCTATACTCGATGTAGGAAATCTGATCGTTCAGGTTCTCAATAGAGTACATGTTGGTATATGCGTAGAGCGAGTTAACTTGGTTACCAAGTACACCCCAACTTGCACGCACCTTACCGTCTTTGAGCCAATCCTTAACCGGATCGATGAAGTCCTCATTGGTGAACGTCCATGCCAAACCTACGGAACCGAAGTGACCCCAACGGTGACCTTTCGCATAACGCGAGCTACCATCGGCACGATAGTTGCCGGTGATGGTGTAACGCTCTTTGTATGAGTACATTGCCGTTGCAAAATAAGCGTCCAACGCATAGCGGGAGCTGTTACCTTCCAATTCGTTCATCTTGATACCGTCGCTGATGTCAAGACTATTACCGCTAGCCAGATAGGATTTCTCACCATACAAGTAATTGGATTGATACAGGTAGTTCTCATGACCGCCCATCACGCGGATAGTGTGGTCGCCAAACGTACCGTTGTATTCCAAATACTCTTGTGCCGAAATGGTAAAGAGGTTGGTTACTTGCTGACGAGAACGGCCAATACCTGCAGCGTCACCATAATATTTATTGGTGACTTCTGTATAACGGTTGTTGTAGTAGTGCAAACCTGCATTGACAACCGCTTTCAGGCCCTTGTAGAGTTTGAACTCTAACGAAGCCTTGGCATCTACCTCATGTTGGATCTGGTTCTCCTTATCCAAGCGGAGTGAACCTGCCGGGTTGATACCAAAACCAAACGAACGGCTTAATTCGTTACCGTAGTCGTATGTCAGCAGACCGGTACGCGGGTCAGTAGGGATATTACCTGCATCATCACGCAGATATACCGGATAAATCGGAGGAATAGCGTTTACGTAGTAGAAACCGTTATTCATCGCACCGTCACCGTTCTGGTCCGGACTATTCATATTAGAATAGGTGTAAGCCAGATTGACATTACCCTTCAACCATTTCTTCGGCTCATAATCTACATTCGAACGAACCGTGAAACGGTTATAGTCAGAAGATTGATAGTAACCTTCATCCTTGAGGTAACCAAACGAAGTATAATATTTCACTTTCTCGGTACCACCGTGAATCTTAATGTTAGCATCTACTTTCTGACCCACACGGAAGATAGCGTCTTTCCAAGACTCGAGGTTCTCGTAGCCGACATCTCGCGGGATATCAAAGTTGAAATGAGGATTTACCTTTCCACTTTCATCTTTGGCAATGATAAGGTTTTTACCTTGTGCCTGCCAGATGTTATAGCCAATAGGAAGACCACCGCCACTAAACAACGCTTTGTTCGCATTGTCAATCGATTTGGATTCCGAAGCTTGCGAGGAGGCAGCATATCTGTTAGCATTGTACAGTGCTAGCCATGAAAGAGTAACATACTCCTCCGGGCTGGTGATCACGTCGTACAAAGGCAACAAACGCATGTTGGCACCGTATTTCACATCTACGTCGATATGACCTTCGTCACCCGAAGTACCTTTCTTGGTGGTGATCACGATCACACCGTTGGCACCACGCGCACCGTACAACGATGTTGCAGTTGCGTCCTTCAGAATGGTTGTGCTGGCGATATCGCCCGGGTCGATAGACGAGATGTCACCGTCATAAGTCACACCGTCTACTACGTAGAGAGGAGCCGAACTACCGTTCAACGAACCCACACCACGGATGCGGATCGTTGCGTTCGTACCCGGCTGACCGCTACCATTGATAACTTGCACACCGGCAACCTCACCGGCCAATGCTTTTGAGAGCTCCGACGGGCTCTTTTTCTCGATGTCCTCTGCTTTCACAGCTTGCGCAGAACCGGCGTAAGAACCTTTACTTACGTTACCGTAACCGGTTACAACCACTTCTTGAATAATCTCGCTGTTCTCAAGCATGACAATCTTCAAGTTCTTGCCGGCTGCTACCTCTTGCGTAGCCATACCGACGAAACTGACTACCAGAGTCTTCACAGATTCTGATACTTCCATCTCGAACTTACCGTCGTAGTCCGAGATAGTTCCCTGTGTGGTCTCTTTCGCCTGGATGCTGGCACCAATAACAGGTTCACCCTTCGCATCTACAACCACACCACTGACCTGCTTCTGGGCATACAAGCTCAGGCTCAATACCGCCAGAAACAATAGTGTAAAAACTTTCTTCATTGTTCGTTATATTTTGTTAAACATAATTGTTCTTTTTCTCGTGCGTATATATATAACTAAGGTATACGCGTGCGTACACAAATGAAAAATCGCGCAAAGATACTACTTTTTTTTGATATGACCAAATTTTTTAAGAAAAAAATGCTTTTTTTTACATTTTTGACTTATTCGTATGTCAAAATGTAACTATTTTGGTCGCAAAATGATTCATTTGCTACCTCTTGGAGCTTTTGAGCTGTCGTTTGTTCAATTTTTCGGAAACTCTCCTGCCAAAGAGGTGCCTCGCCGCGATAAAGAACTGACTTGGCCATAGCCAGCGCACTGTTCTCCTGATTCTGTGCCGAGATGGCCAATTGACCGCGTAATTGCGTCAAGGCATTCCGCAAAGCCGTCTCCGATAAAGGCTGGTCTTTCAGTTTGTTCAATTCGTCTCGAACTAATCCCAAACTCTTCTTATAATCTTCCGGATCGCAGGCCCAATAGACGCACCAATAGCCCGTATCACTGAGCGGCGTATAGGTGGACTCCACTGTATAAACCAAGCCCTTTGACTCCCTCAGACTTAGATTCAGGCGGCTGTTCAGACTTCCGCCTCCTAAGATATTATTGAGCAAGAAGAATGCCATCTGATTCTCGTGGCCTATCGGGTACGCCCGTCCGCCTAACATCGCATGCACCTGATGGGTGTGCTTTCTGTAGGACCGCTCCTTTTCAGGAGCTGTCAGATCGCTAACGCTGTTAGACCGCTGCGCTGACAGACCGCCTTCGGCTGACAGATGTCCAAACTCTTTCTCTGCCAACTTAAAAATCTTCTCCGGTTTTACGTTGCCTTGGCAGAATACAACCATCCTTTCCGGCCTATAATGGGCCTGCATCCAGGCCTTCGCATATTCGGGCTTGGATGAGATATGCTTGAGGGTCTTCTTCGTGCCCAAGATCGGTAAGGCCAGACTGCTGCCGGCAAAAACAAGGCTCTCAAAATCGTCGTAGATCAGTTCGGAAGGGCTGTCGTTATAACTCTCTATCTCGTCCATGATGACCATCCGTTCCTTGTCCGTCTCCTCTTTCTTGAAGGCCGGATCGAGCAGCATCTCCGCGATCAGATGCAGCGTCAGTTGGACATGCTCTGCGAGGATCGCGGCATAGAATGTGGTCTCTTCCTTGGTTGTGTACGCATTGATCTCGCCGCCGATACCTTCGATGGCGTGAATGATCTGCCGGGCCGAGTGATGGTTCGTGCCTTTGAACACGCAGTGCTCGATATAATGCGCCATACCGTTCTCTTGTGGTGCTTCATCGCGCGTGCCGGCACCTACCATCACACCGATATACGCCACAGGAGACGGTGTCCAGCGGTGGACAATTTTGATGCCGTTTGGCAAATTATGATAAAAAGTTTGACTATTTTCTTGCATATTCCAAAAAAAAGCAGTAATTTTGTCGTCGATTTTGCGGCATTGGCGGAATTGGTAGACGCGCCAGACTTAGGATCTGGTTCTTAACGGAGTGAAAGTTCGAGTCTTTTATGCCGCACTTATGAAAACGATTTCTAAATTTATACTGGTAGCATTTGCTGCCGTTGCGCTTACCTCGTGTCTGATAGGTGAGTTCAACTCTACGCCGATGATTTACACCAACGGCAAGTATATCTATCGCACGACGGCTGCGGGCGTGAAAGACTCCATTCTGTTCAATGACACCGTGCAGGTAGGCGATACGCTCCGCGCTCCGTTGATCCTTTCGGGCGGTTACAACAACTTGGTCTCGTTCCGGGCAACAGCCGACACCTCGGTCTTTGACTACCATCTCGAGTACGACACCGCGTGGAACTCGTACGTTGCTGCGGACTCCAAGCCGGAGAGCGGCTATCTGCATTTCGCGGAGGATTGCTATCAATTCCCTGTTACCTTATGGTACGTGCCGAAGAAAGCAGGTGACTACAGCTTCTATTTTGAGATCTCGTCCACGGCAGCTGAGAAATATTCGCCTAACACAGGTTCGCTCAGGCAGCCTGTCCGCTAAGTTCAATGCTTCTTGGCTTCCTGCCAGAGCGCTTCCATCTCGTCTAGCGACATGTCTTTTAACTCGCGTCCAAGCTCTTTGGCGCGAGTTTCTATATAGTTAAAGCGCTTGATGAACTTGAGGTTGGTCTGCTCGAGTGCATTATCCGGCTTGATCTTATAGAGTCGTGCGGCATTGATCATAGCGAACATCAGGTCGCCGAATTCCGCCTCTTTCTCGCCTCCGTCTTCCTTGGCTAACTCCGCCTGCAGTTCGTCCAACTCCTCATGCACTTTCGCCCATACGTCCTCTTTCTTCTCCCAGTCAAAGCCGACATTCGCCACTTTGTCCTGTATCCGGTAGGCCTTCACCAGACTTGGCAAACTGTCCGGTATGCCGCCTAACACGGTCTTGTTACCGCCTTTCTCTTTGAGTTTTACCTGCTCCCAGAGATGACTTACCTCTTCGGCATTAGAGGCTGCTTCCTCGCCATACACATGCGGGTGACGGAAGATCAGTTTGTCGCACAGACGGTTACATACATCCGCCATGTCGAACTCACCTGTCTCCGAGCCCATCTTGGCGTAGAAGACCACATGCAGCAACACGTCCCCGAGTTCCTTACTGATCTCGTTCATGTCGTGCCGCGAGATGGCGGTCGCTAACTCAAACGCCTCTTCTATCGTGTTCTGCCTAAGGCTGTCGAAGGTCTGTTTGCGGTCCCACGGACATTTCTCCCTAAGGTCGTCCATGATATCCAGCAAGCGCCCGAAAGCCTTCAGTTGTTCCTCTCTACTGCTCATAATTGTGTAACGTTAACTGTCCTTTGTGGTCCAATTTCGCATAGGTCCATTGTTTGAACGTGTCGCCTAAGATCACGACGCGTGCACCGCTTGCTATCTGCAGATCCAGTTCGATATGGCGGTGACCGAAGATATAATAGTCGCGGTGGTTATGCTGCTGTTCCTCTTGCTCTTTGGCAAAAAGCACCAACTCCTCCTTGTCCTCGCCTTTGTACGGACATGGGTGCGCGATCTCTTTGAGTCGGCTTCGCTTCGCCCAGTTATACCCGAACCAGTTACCCCATGCGGGCGGCAGGCAACGGAAGCAGAACTGCAAGGTCGAGTTATTGAAGATAGCCTTGAGGCGCATGAAACGATGGATCTTCTTCACGATAGGTTTGGGGTACAGCGTCTCCCAATTACTCGGCAGAATACCGTCTCCGTGCGCCAGATAGAGCGTCTTCCCATACCGTTGGATCGTGCAGGGCTCGTAGTGGATCTCTGCGCCCGTCAGTTGAGCCAGACCGCCGAAGGTCCACAAGTCATGGTTGCCGATGAACATATGGACATGGATGCCTTTCTTGGCCAATTTACGTAACTCCTTGCAGAACGGGTGGTACTGGCGCTTGCTCTTGTCGTGAATGAAATACTCCATCCAGAAATCGAACATATCGCCCAGCATGTATATCGACACGGCGTCCTTACTCATCTCCTCCAGCAGGTCAATGAGTTTCTTCTGGTGCGCCCAGCCCCGTTCAATCGCCAAGCTCCCTAAATGCGCGTCACTTAAGAAATATATCATGTGTGATGTGTAATGTGTGATGTGTAATGTTTATAGGAAACCGAGCTCCAACTTGGCTTCCTCGCTCATCATATCCTTTGTCCATTCGGGCTCGAAGACGATGTTCACATTCACGTCCTTGATGCCCTCCACGCTGCTTACTTTCTGACGGATATCTTCCACCAGAAAGTCACCCGCCGGGCACGAAGGAGCCGTCAGCGTCATCGTGATATCGCATACGCCGTCATCTTTTACCTCTATGCCGTAAATGAGTCCCAAGTCGTAGATATTGACCGGTATCTCCGGGTCAAAAACCGTCTTGAGCATCTTCAGTATAGCCTCTTCTTTTTCTAAAAACTCATTCATATCGTCAAAAACGGCTGCAAAATTAATACAAAAAAATGATATATGCAAATTTTTCTGCCAAATTGGCAGTTATTTGCAGTAGGGCACAGGATTTGATACTAGTAAATCGTAAATCGTCAAATCGTAAATTTTAAAATACATAGATATGAGTAAAGGTAATATTGGGGTAACAAGTGATAATATCTTCCCCGTCATCAAGAAGTTTTTGTATTCAGATCACGAGATTTTCCTTCGTGAGTTGATATCGAACGCTGTGGACGCCACGTCCAAACTCAAGACCCTCTCGTCGGTAGGCGAGGTCAAGGGTGACCTGGGCGACCTGCGCGTGCGCGTGAATATAAATAAGGAGAAGAAGACCCTCACGGTTTCCGATCACGGTATCGGAATGACTGCCGAAGAGGTGGATAAGTACATCAACCAGATCGCTTTCTCCGGCGCAGAGGAGTTCCTCAACCAGTACAAGGACAAAGCCGAAGCTATCATCGGCCATTTCGGTCTGGGCTTCTACTCGGCGTTCATGGTCTCGAAGAAAGTGGAGATCTTCTCGCAGTCTTACAAAGAGGACGCGAAGGCCGTTCACTGGTCCTGCGAGGGTTCTCCCGAGTACGTCATGGAAGATACTATCAAGGCCGAGCGCGGAACGGATATCGTGTTGCATATCGACGATGAGTTCACGCAGTACCTCGAGGATGCCACCATCGAAGGGCTCTTAAAGAAATATTGCAAGTTCCTGCCTATCGAGATCGCTTTCGGTAAGAAGAAAGAGTGGAAAGACGGTAAAGAAGTAGAGCTGGACGAAGAGAACATCATCAACGACGTCAACCCCGCCTGGACACGTAAACCGACGGATCTGACCGAAGAGGATTACACGAAGTTCTATCATGAACTCTATCCGATGCAGTTTGATGAACCGCTGTTCCATATTCACCTCAACGTGGACTATCCGTTCAACCTCACGGGTATCCTGTACTTCCCGAAGATCAAGTCCAACCTCGACGTGCACCGCAACAAGATCCAGCTCTACTGTAACCAGGTCTATGTCACCGACGAGGTGGAGAACATCGTTCCGGAATACCTGACGCTGCTCCACGGCGTGATCGACAGCCCGGACATCCCGCTCAACGTCAGCCGTTCGTACCTGCAGTCCGATAACAACGTCAAGAAGATCTCCGGCTACATCACCAAGAAAGTAGCCGACAAACTTGCCGAGCTCTACAAAGCCGACAAGGATGAGTTCGCTAAGAAATGGGACGATATCAAGATGTTTATCCAGTTCGGTATGCTCACCGATGAGAAGTTCTACGAGAAAGCGGTTTCCTTCGCCCTCGTCAAGAACCTCGACGGCAAGTACGCGACGCTGGACGAGTACAAAACGCAGGTCAAGGACGCGCAGACCGACAAGGACGGCAACCTCGTGCTGCTCTACACCAACGATCCCGATGCCCACTACACCTATATCGAGCGGGCGAAGGCAAAGGGATATGACGTGCTCCTGATGGACGGTGAACTGGACGTTCACTGCATGTCGCAGGCAGAGCAAAAAGCCGAGGAAGGCAAGCTCCGTTTTGTGCGCATCGACTCCGACACGATCGAGAACCTCATCAAGAAAGAGGACACCGCCAAGGACGACTATACGGACGAGCAGAAAGAAGGTCTGCGTAAGGCCTTCGAGGCACTTCTGCCTTCGGATGCCGACAAACTCAAGTACTATGTGACCTGCGAACCCGCGGCTACAGACGCACTGCCTGTCTTCCTGACGCAGAATGAGTTCATGCGCCGTATGAAAGAGATGTCCGCGCACCAGCAGGGAATGAATTTCTACGGCAACCTGCCGGACAGCTATAACCTCGTTGTCAACACGTCTCACCCGCTCATTCAGGAACTTGTGAATAAAGAGACCTCCGAAGAGGTACAGGAAGAAGTGGAGAAAGACGGTAAGAAAGAGACGGTAGTTAAGACAGTCTATACGCTGAACGCCGAAGATGAGCGACTCAAACAACTCATTGACATCGCGCTCTTGGCTTCCGGCCTCCTCAAAGGCGAAGCCCTCGCGAAGTTCGTCAACCGATCCGTTGAGTTACTCTAAAAAAAGAAAGTTCCCGAAACCCTCGGGAACTTTTCTTTTTACTCTTTGCGCTCGACTACTGCGTCGAGGAAGCCCATCTGGATGGCCTCTTCGGGTTTCATCCATTTGTCGCGGTCGCAGAGCTGTTCGATCTGCTCGAGGCTCTGACCGCTGTTCTCCGCCAGCACCTTATACAGGTCCAGCTTGAGGTTCTCCATCTCTTTGAGATGGATAGCCTGGTCTTTGAAGGTCGAGTAGCCGATACCGGAACTCGGTTGATGGATCATGAAGCGCGAGTAGGGCAGGGCAGTACGGTGACCTTTCTCACCGCTCGACGCAATGACAGCACCCATCGAGGCAGCCAGACCCAGCACGGTTGTATACACCGGCGACTTGATGAACTTCATCACCGAGATCAACTCCAGACCCGAGTAGCACTCACCGCCCGGGGAGTTGATATAGAGGTGGATAGGATCGTGGTTGAGCGAGTCGAGGAACAAGAGCTGTGCTACCAGCGTGTCCATCGTGTCACCGATCACTTCGCCGCTTAAGAACAGGATGCGGTCCATCATCAGACGGCTGTACACATCCAACTGCGTGATATTCAACTGACGCTCTTCAATGATATACGGATTGAAGATCCGGTCAGAAGGCAAATTCAATTTCTCTTTCATATCTATTAAATTTCAAATTTCAAATATCAAATATCAAATCATAGTCCTTCCACTACCACGCGGCGGGAGATACCGTCCATCTTGTTCTTGATTTCCGAGTACTCATCCAGCACCTCTTTCTGCAGCGAGGGTTTGATGTTACTGATGGAGGTACGCAGTAAGGCATCGCTGATGGGGTTGCGGGAGAAGGCAGCGGTCATCGCCGCGTCGTTGACGATGAACGCGATGTCGGACGCGATATAACCCTCGGTACTCTTGGCGTACTCGTCGATATTGACGTCATCCGTCGTCGGACGTTTGGCCAGGTACATCTTGAACATCTCCTTTCGGGCTGCGAAGTCAGGCAGGGGAACGAAGACCTGTTTGTCGATACGGCCTGTACGCAGGATAGCGGGGTCGATCTTATCGGGACGGTTACTTGTTGCGATGATGAAGATACCTTTCTTCGCGCAGTTGTTCATCTGCGCCAGGAACTCATTCACTTCGGACGATACATATTCGTTTCCATGTGCGCCGCGGATAGGTACGAGCGCGTCGAACTCATCAAAACAGAGCACGATCGGGCTGTTCTTGGCGGCTTTCTCGAAGAGCTGTTTGATCTTCGCTTCCGTGCCGTGTACCAAGGTGCTACCGATATCGGAGGACTTGACGAGGATGAAGTTAAAGCCCGTCTCTTCGGCAAATTTCTCAGCGAAGAACGTCTTACCGCATCCCGGAGGGCCGTACAGCAGCATGCCGTTCGGTGGGGTGATGCGGTATTGCTCCGCGAGCTCTTTGTTCTGAATGACAAAGATCACTTTCTCTTTGAGGTACTGTTTGAGTTCATCCATGCCGGCGATGTCTTGGAAACCGTTTCCGCCGCCACGACGGATATCGATGTCTATATCGCCGTCCCCGCCGTCAGAACCGCCGCCGTTGGAACTGTCTTCGCCGTCGGTCTTAGCGGGCGTACCCTTACCGATCGGGCCGTCCTGTAAGCGCTTGCCGCCTTCGGGCTCCGGCTGCGGTGCTGCCTCTTGGTCATCGACGATCGCGATGATATCATTGACGGAAGCAAAACGATCGGTCGCTTTGAGGGCCAGACCGTGCTCAAGGATATAACGTGTCTTGTTGCTGATCGTCAGTTCGCTCAGGTCCAGCGGATGGCTCTGACGATGTTGCCACATCGCACGGAAACGCTCTTTGTACTCACCCGTCGCCGGCACGTCGATCACCCACGGAGCCTTGCCCGTCAGCATGAAATAGAGGGTGGCGCAAGCGGAGAATATATCGCTCTGCAGGTCGAAGATACCCACCATCGTCTCTTTGGCGTGGTAGAGCACGTCGAGGTCCTCTGTGCTGAACTCCACGATCCCCGCGCAGGGTGTGTGTACGTGACCCAAGTCGATGAGCACCCCCTCGCCGTTGAGGGCTTCGGAGAGCATGATGTTATGCGGTGTGATGTCGTTATGACAGAGTGCCGGTTGCTGCTCGTGCAGGTACTTGAGCACGACTAACAGGCTGCGGAAAGCCGCCAACGCACGCGCCTCGTCCATCGGGCCTTCGCGTTGGATATAGTCCGCCAGCACCGAACCGGCGAAATAGTCGGTGATATAGTACTGATACGAACCGCTCTCGCGCTCAAAAGCACCGTCTGTCACATAACTGATGATGTTGCGGTGGTTGATCTGCTTGCAGTACGCGATCTCGTTCACCTGCTTCGTCTCGGGATGGAGCAACTTAGCCGGCATCTTGTTGACCGCGAACAGCTTCAAGAAGAACGGTTGGTCGTTGTCATCCACGATCCGGTATGTCTCTGTGTAATGGTTGGCCTTGATGAGGCTCTGGACACGATACGGTCCTATCTTGTCCCATGAAGTTAATACAGCCATAGTGGTTAATTGTCTCCTAAAATCTCTTTCGCTATGTCATTGAAGCCGTTCACCAGGATACGGCAGCAACGGTCCATGAAGTCACCTACCTCCGGTGTCGAGTCCACAAACAACTCCATCGACAGCCACAAGCTGTCGTTGTTCAGAAACGCTTTGAGCACTTTGTAGTTACGGGTGATGGTGTTACATGCTTCCAGCACTTTCACGCGGTTGTTCTCCAACTTGTAGATTCCCGGCATGCTCACGCGGAAATACGTCGGGTCATCGTCCGGGCTGAAGTACATGTGCTTGCCGTCGTACTTGAAGTGTAAATCACCGTCCTGGTCAATCTCATGCCAGTAACCTTCTTGGTATAACCAAGCTTCAACTAAATCTGCTTTCATGTATATTAATTATTATCTATTAATTATCGTTCAATCGCCGCGCACTTATATGCCAAGTACGATTTCTCTTCGTCGCTCAGCAGCGGGCTGACCTCTTTATAGACGCGTACGTGGTAGGCGTTGATATAGTCGATCTCCTCGTCGGTCATCAGGTCCATCTCGATCAGACTCGTGTCGTAGAAACAGAGGGTGAGGGTCTCGAAGGTGAGCCACTCGTCTTCGGTCGTGGTGGCTTTGGTCTGCTTGGCCGGAACGACGGTGATGAGGTTCTCCGTACGGATACCCCATTTGCCGGTCCGGTAGATACCCGGTTCGTCGGAGATGATATGGCCGACCTCGAGTGGTGTGGGGTTGTTATCGGTTCGTACGTTCTGCGGGCCTTCGTGGCAGCCTAAGAAATGGCCTACGCCGTGACCGGTACCGTGCCCGTAGGTGATGCCGGCTTGCCACATGTACTGCTTGGCCAGCGCGTCGAGTTGGTTGCCTCTTGTGCCGCGCGGGAAGCGCGCAGTCTGCAGGGCGATATGTCCTTTGAGCACGTACGTGTAGTCGAGTTTGGCCTGCTGCGGGATACGTCCGCCGAGCCATACGGTGCGGGTGATATCGGTCGTGCCGTCGAGGTACTGACCGCCGCTGTCGAGCAGTAACATACCCTCCGGCTTGACCTCTGCGCACTTGTCTTCGGTCGCTGCATAGTGCACGATGGCGCCGTTGCCTTGGTAGCCCGCGATCGTTCCGAAACTCTCCTCTACGAAGTTCTCGCCCATCATTCGGAACTCATGCAACTTCTCCATCAGCGACCACTCGGTCTGCGTCTGGTCGTTGGCAAAAGCCTCTTCGTCCAGCCATTTGAAGAAACGGGTCAGCGCCACGCAGTCTTGGCGCATGGCGATACGCTCGCCTTCCAGTTCGATGGCATTCTTCTTCGCTTTGTCAATGAGGATAGGGGACTTGGTGTTGATCTTCTTGCAGGATGCCGGGATGGCTTCGTAGAGCGCTTCGTTGACGCGTGCACCGTCGAAGAGCACGGTACCGCAGAGGCTCGCAATATAGTCGAACACCGCCTCGTAGGGCTGAACGTCGATATTGTTGAAGTCCAGGTAGTTCTGCGCCGGGGAGTCGATCTTGTTCGCATCTACGAACAGCGTGCACTTGTCGGCCTCGAGCACTACGTAGGAGATGACTACGGGGTTGTACTCCACATCGTTTCCGCGGATATTGAGCAACCATGCGATCTCATCGAGCGCACTGACCACCAATGCCCACCTTTCACCTTTCACCTTTAACCTTTCACCCGCAAACTTGCGAATTTTTGCAAGTTTGCTTTCTACGGTTTCTCCTGCGAAATCTGCCGAGTAGGGTGACAGTTTGTCTTGCGGGATAGCCGGACGGCCTTCGGTCCAGAGCGGTTTGATGAGGTCCACAGACTTGAGGCTGATCTTCTCGCTCCACGCCGCGAAGGTATCTACGGAGAACATCTCGGGGTTGACACCCACCGCTAACCGCTCACCGCTCACCTCTAACCGTTCCAGCCATTCCGGAACACTCGGGCAGTCGATATCGCTCTCGCGCATCAGTTCGATGCCGGAACCTTCTAACTCGATGCCGGCCTGCAGGTAATAGCGGCTGTCGGTCCACAGCAACGCGCGGTCGAGGGTGACTACCATCGTTCCGCTCTCGCCGTTGAAGCCGCTTAACCACTGCATCTCGCACCAGTGTGCTGCCATGTACTCACTCGCATGAGGGTCGTTGCCCGGCACTACATACGCCGCCAGCCCCTCTGCTCTCATCGCGCTCCTCAGCGCTTCTATCCGCTCCCTAATATTCATTAGAATATTAATTATTTATTAATTATTAATTACAAATCCCTGTACAGAGTACAGCACTCCGTTTCGCTCGATCACGAGCTGTCCGTTCACGATCTTCTTGACGGCGGTCTGTCCGTCACCGGCATCCTCTAACCCTTCGCCGCTATCTTTGCCGAGCTTCAAGCCCACGAGCACCGCGTCATGGTCAGAGTAGTGATACGAGCTGTTATAGTTATATGTGTTGATATGATAGGCGTACGCGCCGGTGACCTGTTCGACCATCGTCTCATTGGCCAGCGCGTGGTCGAGGATACCTTTTTGCTTGCGATAAATATACGTGTAGGCATAGGGATCGAAGCGCACTAACTGCTCCTCAAATCCTGCGTTCTCCAATGCCTCTATGGGTGCTTCGCCCATGTATGCGTTCAGGTCGCCCATGACTAAGATGTCCGGGTCTAAGGTGATGTCTTCGAGTTCCCCCAAGAGGTACTCTACGTTCTCCATACGCCAGGACTCACCCTGATCTTCTGAGCTGTCTTTGGCTTTGAAAATGCGCAAGCGGCGGTAATATTCGCCCGAGCGATAAGGAGAGACGATGGATCCTGTGGGCTCTACTTTGTCAGTCCTATAGATAAAGCCCACTTTGAGTTTTTGATATGCGGTACCGCTATTAGGCTCGTCAATGACATCGTGCAGGTATGTATAGACGCTTTGTCCGTAGATGGTGTTCATTGCATTGACGATGTAGCCCAATACTTCGTCATTAGCTTCTACCTCACATATTGCCACGATATCGGCTTGCAAAGCAATGAATACATTCGCCATCTTGTCCGTCTTTTCTTCGAATTCTTCCTCAGTAGCACAAGACGAATTGGATGCTTCTAGATTCAAGAGATAGTTCTCAGCATTTTGCCCCACGATATGCAACCGCGCGTCCCCTACGCTCGGTATCGTCACCGGGCTAGTCCATGCCCAGAGGCATGAACTAACCCATAGCAACGCTATCAATAAAATAGATTTTCTCATTTAAACAAATCAGCCATATAATTGATGTCCATCACGGCGTATGTGCCTACTGCGCAAGGTACACCGATATAAGCCATGTCGGACTCATTAAGTAAAAAATGAGTAACTAAAAGTAGTTCTTCCAAATTTGGCTGCAAAGATATGAAAAATATTTCATATATGCAAATTTATTTTCCATTTTAGTATAATTTCCCTACTACCCAGTTGACGAAGCGTTTGGGTAGGATGCGGTCGAGGAAGCAGAAGAGCGCGTATTGCGCGCCGCCGATATACTGCGGTGCCGGACAGCGGCATGTCGCTATATGATAGAGCTGTTTGGCCATCTGTCGCGGGCTCATACCGCCCTGTTCATCTTTCTCCATCGCCGCTACGGCCTTGTGGATGTTGCCGTAGGCGTTACTGCCCTCTTCGGATTTCTTACGCGCTGCGGTGAAGCCAGTGGACACGTCGCCCGGCATGAGCACGCTGACGTGGATACCAAATTCGCGCACCTCGTTCTGCAGGGCCAAGGCCAGGGCGTTGATAGCGGCCTTGGATGCGCTGTAGAAACTCTGATACGGGATACTGAGCACGGCGGCTACGCTGCTGGTGAAGATGATACGTCCGGCCTTGCGTTCGCGCATGTGTGGCAACACGGCCTGCACGCTGTTGAGGGCACCGAAGAAATTGACCTCCATCTGGCGGTGCGCATCTTCACTCGTCGTGAACTCGATGGCTCCGCTGATACCGAAACCGGCGTTGGAGATGAACACGTCTATCTGCTCGGTCTGCGCCAGCACGGCCTCTACCGCCGCTTTCGTCTGCTCGGGCTTCGTCACGTCGCACGCTATATGCGTGATCCGGTCCGTGGACGCACCGCTGCGCGACCACTCAAACACCCGCCAGCCTTGCTCGGCAAACACCTCCGCGGTCGCCTTACCGATACCCGACGAACCGCCTGTGATAACTACTGTTTTCATATCTTGTCTTCGTTATTGTTCAACTTTGCGCTGCAAAGTTACAACAAATTTTCGAGATATGCAAATTTCGGGACAGATTTTTGGTCAAAAACGCGATCGAGGGGGATAGAAGAGCGGATTTTGACAGGGCGAGAGAGGATATCGCGGGGCTCTATCGGCTCGAAGGTGACGTCCTCGGCAGGGATAGACTCCGGTCTGACGTCCGGAGCACATAACAAAGATTTTTGCTGCTCTGCTTTGGCGGCTTCTTGGAGGGCACGGTAGATGCAGACATAGGTATATTGGTAGAAACGGGAGTAACGTTTGAGGCCGGGCGCGGGATCTTCGTGCATGCGAAAGACGTGGAAGTAATGCTTAAAGAAGCGGAGACGCCATTCGAGGCCTTCGAAAGAGTAGTCGTGTTCGAGGGCGTGCGCTTGGCGCTGGGCCTGTTTGATGAGTTCGCGGTTTGCTACGCAGGCATCGGACCAGTGTGTAGGGAAATGGTAGGTATAGAGCTCGTGTAGGCCGGGACGGAAACGAGAGGGGCGGACAATGATATGTTTGCGGCGTTTGGAGCCGAGTGCGAGGTCGTCCATAGCTCCGCGGATTTTTGTGATGGCTGTACAGAGCGTGAAATAGCGCACACCTTTGGTGTGAGGCGTGGAATTGGGCGGGAGTGAGACAAAGGTCGCACAGGTGTCTGCTAAACCGTCGATAACGATATTTTTCAAGTGCTTAGATATAAGTTATAATAGACTGTATATGTGTGTTTTACAAGTTTTAAATTTTAATAAGGTCTAGGATGCGTCACTTCCGAGTCTCTTCCGGGGTATGAAATAGGTATTTTTCGAACCGGAGGAGG
>CACYGT010000010.1:14908-51780 GCA_902774075.1 uncultured Bacteroidales bacterium | reverse complement strand
AAACTAAAACTGAAAATGAGCCCGGTACAATACCGAACTCACTTTCAAAATCAAGTCAAATAGATTTAATAATCCGTCCAACTTTTTGGGGTCACCTCACTTCGGAGCCGCGTTTCTTTTTAGAACCCGCTATAAACAATCTCTAATTCCATACCGTTCTTTGCCGAACGTATTTCTGTGGCAGAGAGGGTTTGTTGTTGCCGTACTGATGTGACGGCAGAGGTGCCGCTTGTGGTCGTAGTAGTACCTACCGTGACCGGTATAAGCAGCATATCCAAAGGTCTCTTAAGGGAATCAGGCGTCTCTTTACGCAACTGGTTGGTCAGAAACTCCGATAAGTCGTAACTGTAGTAATAGTAAGCATCACCCAACGAGTCTGTTCCTTGCGTCAAAGCGCTTAAGATCGCACAGGTATCCGAAGGAACCTCACGGTCCTTGAAGAAACGAACAGCACTCTCTTCGCGGATAAGCAGCATATACGATGCCGGCTGTAACCAGTTGTCACGCGTGATCTCACTCTTACTACCGGTAAACACATTCATCACCTCTACCCGCACCTCTGCTTTGTTCACATAAGGACGTTTCTCCAAGGTGTCCTCGCCGATGATATCTACAATCATATGCGACATGATTGTATCCGCTATCTGCGGCATCGGTATCTGTAGGTGCGTGTACACGCCCGCGGGCGCGATAATATAATTATAGGTGTCTGAATCCTGTTTGAGCTCCTCTATCCACTCGTCCTTATCTTGGTAATGGATATGATTAACCGTACGCACCTCAGAATTAGCATAGAAAGCTTTCATGTCATCCACGATAGTATCTTTGCCCGCTTTGTTGTAAGAGAAATGATAGAAGACACCCAGCGCGATATCGGTGATATTCAGTACCGTAGAAGAACCGAAAGAGGTCTCAATAAGCAAGCCGTTGAATAACTCATTGAACTTCTCCTGACTCTCAAACGTCTGGATAGAAGCAAAATACTGAGTAAAGTCATCATTCAGACGCATGCGTATCATAGGAATATAGTCTCCGTTTCCGTTCTGAATAGAATCCAGTTTCTCGGATGCCGCTACAATACGATGGTTCGTCAGAATACTCTTGTCACGCGAACAATAGTCCTCTATATTCAGGTCTGAACGGTAAGTACCGGAATAGTCAAACGTCTTCCTGTCCATTAGATAGGCATTGACGGCCAGCGGAGAGTTACCGTCTCCCACCCAGGTCGAGTAATACATGAACAGACAAATGGAGTCCACCGAATCCACGCAGAACCCTTCCGGATAATGATATCCCTCCGGACAAGCTAATTGCGTTAAGATAGAAGCGCGTAACAAACCGTACTTCGTCTCTACCTCACCCAATAAGAAAGAGTCTGCTTGAGAAATGATGGCATCACAACTGTCAATATTCGACGTAATAGGGAAGGTGTCTGCCAGCACAATGATCGCATCACCCCTATCCAAAACCGACTGACCGGTCGTTTCTACATCGTCCAGACATGCAGTAAAACCGCATGCTACAAAAAACAAGAATACTATATGAAGAAGACGTCTATTCATTCGTCTCTGTTCCTAATAATGTTTGATAGAAATCATATTGACGTTTACATGCCGCGGTGAGATCCTCTGTCTCTGCGTAAGGCAGAATAGGCTTGCCTTTCGTCTCTGCATAATTGCTAACACGCTGATTAACAGTAGGTGTTGCATATACAATAGCATCGGAGAAATCAACAGCCAGACGCATCAACTCTTCGTAACCCACAGGGAATCCGGCCAATGCGCGCACATCGGTATTCGTGATACCGTCAAGACGTAACTTGTCCGCAAACTTCGTCGGGAAGGGCGTGCGATACTCTTTGTCGTCCAACATCAAAACGATCTTGGAATGCGCAAAGAACGGCTCGTCGTTGAAAGCTTTCTTCAGATATAATGGCGCCAGTGCACTCATCCAACCTGAACACAGGATGATATCCGGAGTCCAACGCAACTTCTTTACCGTCTCAATCACACCGCGCGCATAGAAGATAACACGGTCGTCATTATCGGTATATTCCACGCCGTGCTCGTCCGCTACGCCTTTGCGACGATGGAACAAATCATCGTTATCAATAAAATAAATCTGAATACGAGCTGTTTGAATGGAGGCGACCTTAATAAGCAGCGGATGATCCGATTCCTCAATGATCAGGTTCATTCCGGACAAACGAATCACCTCGTGCAATTGGTTGCGACGCTCGTTGATCTCACCGAACTTAGGCATGAATGTGCGGGTCTCAAAACCATGCCCCTGGAAGTACTCCGGCAACTGACGGTTAAGCAGACGCATCGGCGTCTCCTCAGCCATGTAAGGATATATCTCTTGCGAGATAAATAAGATACGTTTGGGCTCTTTCATAGGCATATACACATTTTAGCACTGCAAAATTACAAAAAAATTTTGATATATGCAAGAAAAGTTGTAATTTTGTACGATTTTTTGAAAAATTAACTCAAATATATGCAAATTATTACTACAAAACAAGACTTACAGGCTGCCATTAAGGCCTGCAAAGCCGCAGACAAGACTATTGGTCTTGTTCCTACAATGGGAGCATTGCATGCTGGTCATGCGAGTTTGGTGAAACGTGCAGTTGCAGAGAACGATATCTGTGTCGTTTCGGTGTTTGTCAACCCTACACAGTTTAACAACAAAGAAGACCTCGCAAAGTATCCGCGTAATATAGAACGCGATGCAGAACTGCTCAGTTCGATCGGTGCGCATTATGTCTTTGCTCCTACACCCGAAGAGATGTATTCGGCGGAGGAGATGAATACTACCTTCGAGTTTGACTTTGCCGGCTTGGACAAAGTGATGGAAGGTAAGATGCGTCCCGGACATTTCAACGGCGTCGTACAAGTGGTAAGTCGTTTGTTCTATCTTACAAAGCCGAACAAAGCGTATTTTGGCGAGAAAGACTTCCAACAATTGGCCATCATTCATCATATGGTAGAGCGTAGCTCAATGGCCGGCACATTCGGAGATCTGCAAATCATGGATTGCCCTATCGTACGCGAAGAATCCGGTTTGGCACTCTCCAGTCGTAACGAACGTCTCTCGGCTTCGGAAAAAGAAACCGCTTTGGCCATCTCTCAGACGCTGTTTTCTTCGTTGAAATGGGCGAAATCTGCTTCTGTGGCTGAAGTACAACAGCGCGTCATTGACACGATCAATGCCGTTCCTGGTCTGGAGGTGGAGTATTATGAGATAGTGGATCAATCCACCTTGTTACCCACCGACACCTTCAATCACGCTATAGGCTGTGTCACCGTTTATTGCGGACCGGTGCGATTGATTGATAATATCAAATACAATTGATCATTGAAAATCGTTTGCGACGCATATATTCCGTTTCTACTTGAGGCCGTTCAATCAGCATGGCCTCAAGTGGATATTTATCCGTTAAAACCGGAAGAAATCGATGCTTCTTCGGTCCAAGACGCTGACATCTTAGTCGTGCGTACACGAACGAAAGTAGATGAGTCGTTATTGCGAGGCTCAAAAGTACGACTAGTCTGTACGGCCACCATAGGTTTTGATCATATAGATACCGCTTATTGTGAAGCACGCGGTATTCGTTGGACCTCTTGTCCCGGATGCAATGCACAGGCTGTTTGTGATTATATCGAGGAATCCCTGATCGAACTGAAAGCAGCTGGCACTATCGGCATTGTCGGTGTCGGTCATGTCGGCTCGTTGGTAGCGCAGATGGCACGGCGAAAAGGTTTCCGGGTTTTGCTCAATGACCCACCAAAAGGTATCGGCGTTTCCCTCAATGAGATCGCAAGAAATAGCGATATTATCACCTTTCATGTGCCTCTTGATCAAACAACCTACCACATGTGCGACGAAGCGTTTCTGTCCAAATGTAAACCCGGCGCACTGATCATCAATGCGGCGCGTGGAGGCGTGGTAGACGAAAAAGCGTTATTGCATAGCGGACATCCTTTTGTGTTAGATACCTGGGAGAACGAACCCGACATTGATTTGGACGTGTTATCACATGCTCGCTTAGCGTCCATGCATATTGCAGGCTATTCAGTAGAAGGCAAACGCAACGCGTCGCAGATGTGTCTTGATGAGATCGCGAAGCAATTCGATCTTCCGAAAATCGACATTTCGGGATACCGGTATGCCGGTATAACGAGATCCCGAAAAAAAAGCAACGAGCCATGGCTCGCTGCTATTACTGCTCAACTCAAAGCGAATCCTACTGCTTTTGAGTCTCTGCGCAAATCGTATCCACTGCGCGGAGAATAGGTTCAATAGACGGCGCCTCTCCAACAGCCTCAATCATCCACTGTTTAGGCGTCAGACGTCCTAAGCGATAGATACGCATGTACTCTCTGGCAAATTCCAATTGGTTTTTGCTTTTAGCCAAATGTTCTTCCAACTGATATTGCACTATATGTCCCAACGGATAATTGGGCAAATACATCGGGGCATTGACCATATGGCTATAAACACCCAGCAGAATACAATCATGTTCGCCTAACACCGGTTCGTAATATTGATTCCATACATCTTTGGCAATCTGCAGTGTGGCTTCGCATAATTCTTTGGCGGTTGCCTTCGGATGAGCGTATATCCATCGCCACATAGCCATATCCACCAGACTCACACCCATTATTTCATACATAGACCAGAATTGATCCAGTACTTCGTTGGGATTGTTAACACCATTACCCATCTTAGCGCCCGGTAATAGTTGCAAATCGCGATGTTGCCAAAGGAAAGCACTTGCTTCTGTATAAGCTGTGTTAGGAACTCCTGAAAGCATATAATGGTCAATGAAATACATATCCAATACCTGCTCTACGCAATGTCCGAACTCATGTACGGCAATGTTATATCCCTTATAATCCATGCCGGTTGCGGGAATGCGTGTGCGCAAGCGACTTTCTTCCTTTCGTCCTAAGCTCGGCCAAGCATGTCCTGATCCACGCGCAGGTTCTACCACAATATGATGCGCAATGCGGTGTGCGTCCTCTGAATAGAATCCCATCTGCTGCAATAAACGCGGCATATCGGCAGCAAACGCATTGGCATCAGGATAGAGTTTGCGGGTAAGTACAGACAACTCGTCTTCGTTGAGACTCGCGCGTGCTTTGAATCCGTCGTACCAGATATCATAAGGTCGTAAGTCTCGTCCTAAACGCCTCCGAATGATCGAAGCCACTTGTTGTACCTGTTCGGATCCTACAAGTGCGCGGAACAAACTGTCCAACTCATAGTCCGGAATCTCTACGCCGCCCTCAAAATTACGAATAATACCTGTCGGCATAGAGGGGCAATAAGCATCTTCTGCCATATATGCCTGTGCAACATCGAGTATCTTTTGATAACGCGTATAGGGCTCATTTTTCTCGATTTCATCGGAAGAATACGGCTTCCACACATAGTCCTTTCCGTTAATGGCTTTTTGCGGAATAGTCTGGTCGACGATACGTTGCATGACCTGATAAATCATCTCTTGCTTCTCTTGGCCGTTTTCTGCGCCATAAAGAGCCTTCAACTCGTCGCGTAAGTTCCAATGACTAAGCAATACCTTGTCTTCGCCCCATAACTGCCGTCCATCTTCTGTGCGAAGATTCCCCATGTAGATATTATAGTCCGCGATATAGTTCTCTGCGTTGGCAAGGGCTTGTGCTATTTGGGTGTTGACATCTGCCGGAACACGAGTGGTGAATACATCTCCCATGCGCGCATATGCCCACTCTTGACGTGTCCACGTCTTACCTAAGCTGTTCTTTTCTTCCAATGTGTAGTGCGGGAAATTGATAATGGTGATAAAGGCTAACTTGTTGGCGAACATATCGTCTGAGAAATGGGCCAGCGGACTATAACCCGACATGATCCAATCGGGTGCTTGTGGTTCAGCGGCATTGGTCAACTGAGTGGGTTTTAGCAAATCCACGGTCAGCATGTCTGCCGATTGATAACAATTCTCCAGAATGCGGCTGAGTGACTCAAACAATGCCAAACGTTCACTATCCGTTTGGCAGTAATAGTCTGCTACCAATTGTTCAAAATCTGCTTGTGAACCATCTTGTTCGGTCCATAAAGAAGCAGCTTGCTGCACTCCAAACGGCATCGAGGGGTCTGTTTTCATAGATTCTTGTTTTGTACATGCGGCTAAAACCAAAAAGCCGAGAAAAAGTGTTTTAAATTTCATAAATCATTCATTTTGGTGTGCAAATGTACAACAAAATTTGCACATATGCAAATAATTGCAAAAAATTTTGCATATTTCAAAAAAATATTGTATCTTTGCGCCCAAATTGTATTTTGTTTATATGAAAGAAGTAACAACGAAGAAATTATTGGACACTATTATTGAAGGTGTCCGAAACCGTAAAGGACAACGAATTGTGACGATTGACTTGCGTAAGATCAAAGAAGCTCCGGTGGAGATGATGCTTATTTGTGAAGGACAGAGTAACACGCAGGTGGCTGCTATTGCCGATGAAATCGACGATTTTGTACGTACGAAGACACATGTTCATCCGCTGAGCGTAGCCGGACAAGAGAATGCCGAGTGGATAGCAATGGACTACGGAACGATATTCGTGCATGTGATGCAACGTGAGCCGCGTGCATTCTATGATATCGAGCATCTGTGGGCGGATGGTAAAATTACAGAACTACCTGAAATCTTATAATTATGGCAGATAAAGATACAAAAAAACGCAGACCTGCTTCTCGCAAAGGTCAACCTTCGGGTCCGCGCAGATGGCTCAGCCTGCTCTTCTATACCATTGCCTTTGCGTTGATGGGCTGGTATTTCTTTGGTAACAAAGAAGGCGGTATGAGTAAAGAGTTGAGTTATACTAAGTTGACCTCTTATATCGAAGTAGGCGCAATAGAGAAGATCGAAGTGGCAGATGATCTCATCGCCAAATCAACCGTTCGTCCGCAATCCTATACGCTGGTATTTGGTTCGCAGGGAGACGGCGAACGCGCCAAAGGTCTTCTTAAAACACAAGTGCCTTCTGTCGAAGAGTTCTCGAAGTATATAGAGGGTGTGAACGCAACACGCAAGGCCAACGGACAGGCGGCAATTGATGTGAAGTATAACAAATCGAAAGATTATTGGTATCTGATACTTGTCAATGTCCTTCCTTTTGTGTTGCTGATTGTATTCTTCGTCTATATGAGCCGAGGTGTCGGTAGTATAGGCAACGGAGGTGGTATCTTCGGTGTAGGCAAAGCGCAGGCACAATTGTTCGATAAGGATAAAAAAGATAAAGTAACCTTCCAAGATGTGGCAGGCCTCTATGGCGCCAAGCAAGAGGTACAGGAGATCGTAGAATTCCTGAAAAACTCTAAGAAATATACGGAGATAGGTGCTAAGATTCCTAAAGGGGCGTTGTTGGTAGGCCCTCCGGGAACAGGTAAGACTTTGCTGGCAAAAGCAGTTGCCGGCGAAGCCGATGTGCCGTTCTTCTCGATGAGCGGTTCGGACTTTGTGGAGATGTTTGTGGGCGTAGGCGCGAGCCGTGTGCGCGATCTCTTCCGTCAAGCGAAAGAGAAGGCACCGGCTATCATTTTTATCGATGAAATCGACGCAATTGGTCGTGCACGTGGCAAGAGTGTCATGACAGGCGGTAATGACGAACGCGAGAGCACACTTAACCAGTTACTGACCGAGATGGATGGTTTTGGAACGAACTCCGGTGTGATCATTTTGGCGGCTACTAACCGTGCTGATGTGCTAGATGCTGCATTGTTACGTGCAGGACGTTTTGATCGCCAGATACATGTAGAGTTGCCTGACCTGCAAGAACGTAAAGAGATCTTCCAAGTACATCTGCGGCCGTTAAAACTGGATGAGTCGGTGGATATTGATTTCTTAAGCAAGCAAACACCGGGTTTCTCGGGCGCTGATATCGCCAATGTTTGTAACGAAGCTGCCCTTATCGCTGCGCGCGGCGAACGAAAGAAAGTGACGAAGCAGGATTTCATGGACGCTGTCGATAGAATAGTGGGTGGTCTGGAGAGAAAGAACAAGATCATGACCGATGAGGAGAAACGCTCTATCGCCTTCCATGAGGCCGGTCATGCTACAATCAGTTGGATGCTTCGTTGGGCAAACCCGCTGGTGAAGGTGACTATTGTTCCGCGTGGTGTGGCTTTAGGCGCTGCATGGTATCTGCCGGAAGAGCGTCAGTTAACCAACGAAGAGCATATACTAGATGAACTTTGTTCGTTACTTGGCGGCCGAGCTGCGGAACAGTTATTCCTTAACCAGACTTCTACGGGTGCGCTCAATGACCTCGAGCGTGCAACCAAACAAGCGTACGCGATGGTGGCATATTACGGCATGAGCGATAAGTTGAAAGATATAAGTTTCTACGATTCCACCGGACGTTATGACTATGGTTTTGTAAAACCCTATTCAGAGGAAACGGCAACACTCATCGACCAGGAGACGCAACGTATCATAGCCGATCAAATGGCACGTGCAAAGCAGATCTTGACCGAGCAAGCCGAGGGACATCACCAGATAGCACAACTGCTTATCGAGCGTGAGGTGATTACGTCGGAAGATGTGGAGCGAATCCTTGGACCTCGTCCGTGGAAGAGTCGTGGAGATGAACTGCTGGAGGCAAACGCACAAATGGCGGCATCCGAAGAAGCGGAGAAACCGAAGAAACGTACACGTAAAAAGAAAACTGAACTCCAATGAAACAGTATTTTATGATCTTTTCGCTCGCAGCTATTATGGGTACATGCTGCTTGAGTAGTTGCGAATCCAATGATCCTTCGGGTGGCGGAGGTGGTGGTCAAGGCGGCTCGTCAGTAGCCATAAACGGCCGTCTACCTGGTAAGTTCTCGGTATCAAAAGATAAGAAAGTGAGTTTTTCGAAAGGAAACTTGCAGTATCGAGCTTCCTCTAACACATGGCGTTTTGCGGTGAACCAATACGATTTTGTCGGTGGAACGTCTGAAAAGGGAGACTATGAATTAGGAAACGTATACTATAGTGGTGTCAAATGCAGCAATAATCTGATATCGTCCACGTATGACGGATGGATTGATCTGTTCGGCTGGGGAACTAGCGGATGGGCAAGCGGTTATCCTTCCTGCATGCCGTTCAATACCTCAACGAATAAGGAAGACTACATCCACGGAGTGGATCTGACAGATGATTTTATTCATGCAGATTGGGGTATCCATAATGCTATTGTTAATGGCGGTAAGAAACCCGGTTTATGGCGTTTGCTGACCTTCGATGAGTGGGAGTACATCAGATTCAAACGTCCTAACGCGGACAAACTGATAGGTCTGGGCGGCGTATATGACACTCAATGCGTTATCCTTCTGCCGGATAACTTTAATCTGAACGGTATAACGGATTTTCAAGGACTTGTAGATGCAGATTACATCAGTTTTTCGTCGTACGAAGACTATGATAAATGGAGGGCAAATTTTGGGAAAGAGTACGATGAACTGGAGGCAGCCGGTGTGGTGTTTTTGCCCAAGGCTTATGAACGTCGAGGTAACATAGTCCTGTTTGGGACTCCCTATATCGAATATTGGACATCCACGCATTATTCAACCAATGAGCTGGATATGGGCGCCCTGTCAATGCTCGGCAATACGGACTATCCTGCAGCCGGTTTTATGACTTTTGTGAACTACGGCTTGGCAGTGCGTCTGGTACAAGAAATTAAATAATTAACAGATACGATAATGAAAAAAGTATTGTTTGGCATCGCGCTGTTATGTGCAGCGATGATGGTCTCGGCGCAAGAGACGCCGGAGAAATTGCCGATGGATCCGGAGGTTCGCTACGGCAAGTTAGATAACGGATTGACGTATTACATTCGTCACAACGAGCAACCGAAGCAACGTTGCGAGTTTCATATCGCGCAAGCGGTAGGTGCTATCCTCGAAGAGGATCATCAGAATGGTCTGGCGCACTTCCTGGAGCATATGGCTTTCAATGGAACCCAGCATTTCCCGGGTAAGGGTATCATCAATTACTTCGAGTCGGTAGGTGTTAATTTTGGCGGAAACATCAACGCCTACACCTCTATTGACGAAACGGTTTATCGCCTATCAGATGTACCTACCTACCGCGAAGGTATTGTGGATAGCGCTTTGTTGGTAATGCACGACTGGAGTTGCGGTTTGTTGTTGCTGCCGGAAGAGATTGATGCCGAGCGTGGTGTTATTCTTGAGGAGTGGCGCACCGGCCGTACGGCAAGTCGTCGTATATGGAAAGAGTTGAACGCGAAGATGTATCCGGGTACGCAATATGCGAAACGCGACGTGATCGGTGATACCGCGGTTATCAATAACTTTGATTATCAGGCACTCCGTGATTATTATCACAAATGGTACGGACCGGACAACCAGGCTATCATCGTAGTGGGTGATATCAACGTAGATACCATCGAGGCCAAGATCAAAGCGTTGTGGGCAGAAGTACCGCGTCGTGAGAACTTCGGTGAGCGTCCTATCTATACGGTGAATCATAATGACAAGCCGCTGGTGGCTATCGTGACCGATCCGGAGGCAGAAGGAAGCCGTATCACGATGGAGTATAAGTTCGATCAACTGCCTGAGATACTGCAAGGTACAGCACAGGAGTATATGTTAAGTCTCGTACGCGGTCTGGTATGTAGCATGCTGGATAACCGCTTCTCGGAGTTAGCACTGGATCCTCAGGCATCGTTCACCGGAGCCGGTTGCTACTACGGCGAGGCCGCTAAGAAGATGGACGCTTTCTACGGTATATCTATTCCTAAAGAGGGTCGCGAGACAGACGCTTTCAATGACCTGTTGTTCCAGCTGGAGAAGATGCACCGTTATGGTTTTACCCAAAGTGAATTGGACCGCGTCAAGAGCGAGAAACTGAACTCGATGGAGAAATACTACAACGAGCGCAATACCCGCAAGAACATCACTTTAGCGCGTGAGTGTATCCGCAATTTTGAAGACGGCGAGGTGATGCCGGGTGCAGAATGGGAGTATGAGTTCACGCAAGCCGTGCTGCCGATGGTTAGTCTGGAAACGGTGAACAATGTGGCTAAATCGCTGATTCATGCGAATCCGACCGTGGCTATCTCCGGTCCGGAGAAAGAAGGAGTGAATATTCCTTCTGAAGAAACGATTCTTGCTGCGTTGGCAGGACAAGGCGAATTGGAAATCGAAGCACCGAAAGAGGAAGCTTTTGACAGCGAGTTGGTTAAGAAAGCACCGCGTAAGGGTAAAATTAAATCGACCCGTTATAACGAAGAGATCGAATCGACGGAATGGGTTCTTTCTAACGGTATCAAAGTGATCTTCCATCCGACAGAGTTCAAGGCCGATGAGATCTTGATGCAAGCATTCTCGAAGGGCGGTTATAGCCAAGTGAAGACAGCAGACCTGCCTTCGGCAGAAGTGGCTACCTATGTGATTGAATACTCCGGTATAGGCCGTTTCAACTACACGCAGTTGGAGAAAGCATTAACCGGCAAGACGGTTTCGGTTAGCCCGGAGATCTCGGAAAATACTGAGCGAATGCATGGTTCGTCCAGCGTGAAAGATTTTGAGACATTGCTTCAGTTGACCTATCTCTATTTCACCGCTCCGCGTCGCGATGAACAAGGTTACGAGACGTTGATGGCATTGCTTAAGAACCAGTTGGCTAACCGCGATAAGAACCCCAAGGTGACGTTCTCTGACTCGGTTCAAGTGATGACGAACAACCACTCCGAGCGTGCGCCGCTCTATAATATGGCGTTGCTGGAGAAAGTGAACTTGGACAAGGCACTGGAGATCTATAAAGCGCGCTTTGCTAATCCTGCAGACTTCACCTTTGTCTTTGTGGGTAATATTGACCCGAAAGACCAGAAAGTACAGGAACTCATTTGTCAATGGCTCGGTGGTCTGAAGACAAAGAAGAACTGTCACGAGGGTGTGATTGACCATCATATAACGGTGGCACTTGGGCTGCAGAAGAACTATTTCAGCCGTCAGATGGAAACCACAACGGCTTCGAACCGTATTCAATACACGTCGTACGATATGCCGTATACCATGGCTAATGACCTGAATATGGAGATAATCGGACGTATCCTGAGCACTCGTTATCTGGAGTCGATTCGTGAGCGCGAAGGCGGCTCGTACGGCGTAGGTACTTACGGTTATATGACCATTTTGCCAACTCCGCGTGCAGGACTGATCATGCAGTTTGATACCGATCCGAACAAGCAAGAGCGACTGATGGAGATTATCCACGAGGAAGTACAGACCATCATCGAGAACGGACCTTTGGCAAGCGACCTGCAGAAAGAGAAAGAGTCGATGCTTAAGGATTATCAGGAGGATCTGGAGAAGAATACCTACTGGCGTCAATCGTTGTACATGTATTACATGTACGGCGAGAACAACATCCGCGATTACAAGGCGGCTGTAGAGGCTATCACAGCAGAAACGGTACAAGCTACGCTCAAACAACTGGTATCGGCCGGTAATATGTTTGAGGTGGTTATGTTCCCGGAGAACTGATAGCAGAAGGCCGATGGCCAAATACTTTATTATAGCAGGCGAGGCGTCCGGAGACACGCATGCTGCATCGTTGATAACGCAGATAAAGCAACGTGATGCTCAGGCGCAGTTCATAGGACTCGGCGGTGACCATATGGTTGCCGCCGGGTGTCGCCTCTATCAGCATATCAGCCATATGGCTTTTATGGGCATTGTGGCAGTAGTGCGAAATGCAGGGCAGGTGCGTCGTAACTTCCGCATTGCGCAAGAGGCACTCTTGGCCGAACGTCCCGATGCCTTGATATTAGTCGATTATCCATCGTTCAACTTGCAGATGGCTTCATTCTGTCGCAAACATCTGCCTCAAACGAAGATTTATTACTATATTCCTCCCAAAGTGTGGGCATGGAAACGTCGTCGAATTCATCGAATCGCCCGTCTTTGCGATGAAGTGCTCGGAATCTTCCCGTTTGAACCGGACTTTTATGCACAATACGGTTACCGCTGTACCTATGTAGGCAACCCTACAGCAGAACAGCTTAAAACCTCGGTAAAACCTCGTACAAAGTCTAGGATTATCTCGGTGTTACCAGGGTCAAGACTCGATGAAGTCCGCTGTTGCCTCCCACGTATGTTAGAAGCGGCAAGACGTTTCTCGGATTATCAGATCGTTGTTTGTGCCGCACCGGGTATTGAAGACGCGTTCTATAGGTCTTATTTGCAGCAAGGAGAAACGTTGACTCGGGATACATATGAGGCGTTGCAACAAGCGCAAGCGGCTATTGTCAACTCCGGAACAGCTACGCTGGAAGCGGCCTTGTTACGTTGTCCGCAAGTGGCAGTGTATCATTTGGCCGGCTCTTGGCTCATTGGACTCATTCGTTGGATACAACCTCTGCTTTTCTCAATCAAGCATTTCACACCGGTGAATATCGTTGCTGGCAAAGAGGTAATCAAAGAGTGTATTGCGAATGATTTTACGGTAGAGAAAGTGGCAGACGAATTAGGTCGTCTTTTAACCGATGAGACCTACAAAAAAGAGATGCTCGCGTCATACGAACACCTCGCTTCTATCTTGGGCTCTCAACCCGCTTCGGCGAATGCCGCCGAAATCATTACATCGAAACGATAATGGATGCCAGCACGTAAGGCATCGCTCCTATCAATATGCCTTTACTCAGGCGCCATGTGTCTGTGGTGTAAAAGACAAAAATAAGTGCTAAGTCAGGGAAGACGCTGACGAGCAACAGTTTACTTAGCACTCCTCCGGCCTGAAACTGTAAGGTTTGAAGCGGATACCATAGGTTCATGACCTCGATATACGTCAATCCGAAAGCAGCAGGCAAGATGAGGCCTATCAGAATCCCTATCCAATAGCGATCAAAGCGCTCCATAATGGGTCAGATCTATCAAGATCGGTGTGATGGACAATAACTGATGGTCCAATGCCCAAATGTCGGTATCTTGTGCATCGGGTTCGTCGTTGACGAACTCACCCCCCAGTTTCCATGCACCGACATACTCTTTCGAACTTGATCCTTCAATCGGGTCTAACTCATTCGTCCAGTGTCCGCCACATTGCCGCGTCCAACGAATACCTTCTATCTCGCCCACGGGCGCGTTGATGTTATAGCACGTGCGGGGCGGAACACCTTCTTCTAACAAGTGGTGGGTTATTTCCAACAGAAACGGTTGCAACCAATGCAAATCTACATCGGCAGCATGGCTATTAATGGACCATCCGATAGCCGGAATACCTTTCTCTGCCGCTACCAGACAGGCACCCATCGTACCCGAATAGATGACGTTGATAGAGGCGTTACTGCCATGGTTGATACCCGACACGATGAGATCGATGGGTTGATCTTTGAGCACTACTTCCCGCGCCAATTTGATACAATCAGCCGGTGTGCCGTTGGTGGTATAGACCTCGGCGCCATTCAGGTCATGCTCTTCTACATGTCTGAGCAAGATGGGCGTAGTGACGCTAATACAAGCGCCGTAACCGCTTCGCGGACCATCGGGCGCAATAACGATCACACGCCCCATATGCGTCATCTCTTTGGCCAGCAGACGAATGCCTGCCGAACCCCAACCGTCGTCGTTAACTACAACAATATTCATACTTATGCTTGTTTGACGACGTCAATAACTTGTTGAGCCAAGGCATTTGCTTCGTCCATTGTGGCAGCCTCCGAATAAACACGGATGATCGGCTCCGTGTTGGACTTACGCAAATGCACCCAACCATCCGCAAAATCAATCTTCACACCATCGCGGTCATTCACGCGCTCGTTCTTATATAAATCTTTTACGCGCGCGAGGATGGCATCCACATCTGTTTCCGGCGTGAGATCGATACGGTTCTTACTGATGCAGTAGTCGGGTAGAGTGCGACGTAACTCACTTACTTTTATATCCAGATGTGCGAGATGGCTCAAGAACAGCGCGATACCTACCAAGGCATCTCGGCCGTAATGACACTCGGGATAAATGACGCCGCCGTTACCTTCGCCGCCGATGACTGCGTTGACACGTTTCATCTCTGCAACGACGTTCACTTCGCCTACCGCACTCGCGCTATAGACTCCGCCATGCTTGGCAGTTACATCGCTCAGCGCGCGCGTCGAGGACATGTTGCTCACTGTATTACCCGGCGTGTGACGCAAGATATAATCGGCTACGCTGACCAGTGTGTATTCCTCGCCGAACATCTCTCCGTTCTCGCAGATGATCGCCAAGCGGTCCACGTCGGGATCTACAACAAAACCCACATCTGCCTTGCCGCTCTTGAGCAGGTCGCTAATTTCCGTCAAATGTTGCGGCAGGGGTTCCGGGTTATGCGGGAAATGTCCGTCGGGGGTGCAGTTGAGCTCGATGATATGCTCTACTCCTAACGCCCGCAAGATAGCGGGGATAGCGAGTCCGCCTACCGAGTTGACGCAGTCGATAGCCACTGTGAAGTTACGTTTCTTGATAGCCTCAACATCGACCAGTTTCAGTTTGAGCACTTGCTCTACGTGATACGGTAGATAGTTTTTGTGCGTCATATGACCTAAGTCGTCTACCTCGGCGAAGACAAAATCTTCCGCTTCGGCGATCGACAGTACGCCTTTGCCTTCTGCATCATTAAGGAACTCACCATTCTCATTCAGAAGTTTGAGAGCGTTCCATTGCTTGGGGTTGTGGCTGGCTGTGAGGATGATACCACCGGCTGCTTTCTCCCCTGTCACGGCTAACTCGGTTGTAGGCGTGGTCGCGAGACCGATATTAACCACATCGTAGCCCATTCCCATGAGGGTGCCGCATACGATCTGTTCAACCATATGACCGCTCAGACGCGCATCACGGCCTACTACGATCTTGTTATTCTCCGGCATCGCTGCGCGGCGTTGTGTCGCATAGGCAGCCGTGAAACGAACGATATCTACAGGATTGAGACCTTCGCCTACAGGTCCGCCTATTGTTCCGCGGATGCCGGATATAGATTTAACTAAACTCATATTATTGTTTTACTTTGATTTTCAGAATATATACATAGGGAGTAACGGATGACTGATCGTCGGAAGATCCCTGTTTGCTGGGCACGATAATCTCGCATTGCGAATTAGGGTATCCCATCAGTTGGATAGCAGCATGCCATCCGATGATATCGCATTCTGTGGTGTTGCCGTAATGGAACTCAGCCGGGTACGGTTGGTCGAGCGTTGTCCAATAACTGAGCGTATCGGCATCTTCTGTCAATCCGAATTTCTTATATCGCGCTACGATAAGGTCGTTAAAGACGATCTCCAGGTCGATAGTGTCGTTTGTCTCAGGGTCAACGCGCATCGTGTCTCCGCGCTCAATGAGATGGAAATACAACTTGTCGTATTTAGGTACTTTATAGTACTCTTTCTCGCCCCAAACATGGTCTTTGGCAGGCTCTTCGGTGAGGATAATCAGATTGTTGCGACTGATATAGTTATCTATCAGTTTGTCTTCCGCCATACGCAACGAGTTGTAGGAGTTGTTGTTACATCCTACGATACTCAACGCCATTACGGCAAGTAATAATACAATGCTCTTTTTCATTTATTTCAGTTCTAAATCAATAATTACATTCTCATAGGGTGGTATCTCTGCGGTGCCTTGTCGGCCAAAGGCCGAATACCAGGGTGCGTACATCCGTATTTTTGCCCCGCGATGCCATTCGTTGATGTTCTTGTCAATGGCAACCGGTAACTCATACTTACCAATACGATAGGTCTGTTCGGTATCCATTAGCAAGTGCTCTTGCGTGTCATAGACGCGCATATGCAACAACCATTCTTCTCCTTCTTGAGGTGTAGGTGTTTCTTCGTCTCCTAATGCCAACACTCGCACCCATGCGTTGCCGTAATAGAGCGCATATGTCTCACACCCCTGCGCTTGAGTGAGTTGGAGTAACTGCTTGTCTGCAGCCTCGGCCATCTGACGGTTGAAGTCCATAATGGCCAACTCCGCACTATCCACCGGCACTTCCGCCCCCATCCGCTGACTCGGACGCTGAGGCGCTTGTCTGCCGCAGGCCAGAACGAGCATCGCCAGCACACCTATCACCGCTAACCGATAACCTCTCACCCTTACTTCTCTCCTTTCTCCAGACAAGAACGACGGTATTCACTCGGCGTCACACCGTACGTATTCTTGAAGCACTTGGCAAAATACCGGCTGTCATTCATGCCGACCATGTAAGTCACTTCTGTGATGTTGTATTTGCGCTCTTCCAGCAGTTGAGCCGCCCGTTTGATACGCATCTCGCGGATAAACTCCACAGGACTGAGACCGGTCATATTCTTGAGTTTGTTGAAGAAGACCGTACGACCCATACCCATCTCGTCCACCAATTCGTCTACCGTCAGCGTGTTGTTGTCCATCTGCTTGTTCATTACGTCTAACAACTTAGCCAAGAAAGCATCACCCGGGATGGGCTCGTCTGTTTTTTGTGGCTCCAGACGCATCAGACGTTGACGATAACTCTGCTCCAATTGGTTACGCTGCGCGAGCAGGTTATGCACACGCGCACGGATGTATTCCGGTTCAAAAGGTTTGGTGATATAGTCATCTGCACCGTATTTGAGGGCCTCCAGACGACTTTCAATAGCAGTCTTGGCTGTCAGAAGGATCACCGGGATATAGTCGATATCCGGATTCTTCTTGATGAACTGCGTCAACTCCAAACCATCTACTTTGGGCATCATCAGATCAGTTACCACCAGATCAATCGGTTGGGTGCGTACGATCTGCTTAGCCTCTTCTCCGTCAGCCGCAGACTCGATGTTATAGTCTCGGCTCAAAATAGTAGACAGGAAATTACGCATATCCTGGCTATCATCTACGATCAATATCGTGTGCTTGCTGTCTTGCTGTTCTTGCTTGAGTTGGTCTAACTTGTCCTCCAAAGTCAGCGGCGAACCGACCTGTGTCGTCATATCATCGGCAATGAACTCCACGTTTTCATCGAAATGCTCCTTGCCGGTATGCAATAGGATAGTGATGGTTGTGCCCTTCCCCACTTCACTTTCGACCTCGATATGCCCGTGATGCAAATCAACCAGTTCTTTTGTCAGGTTCATACCAATACCGGTACCGGTACTGTTGGTGGAGTTAAGCTCGTTATTGCTGGAGAAGCGTTCAAAAAGCACGTTACGTTTCTCCGGTGGAATACCGATACCTTCGTCTTGTACGATAAGCGTCACAAAACCTGGTTTGTCAGCCACGATCACGCGGATACTCTTACCTGCCGGTGTGAACTTAAACGCATTACTAAGCAAGTTCCACAGGATGGTATCCATGCGTTGACGATCCACCCATACGGTCGAATCTGTCGCGCGATTCTCGATCTCAAAATGGATATGTTTGTCGTACGCTTCTTTCTTGAAGTTGGCGCTCGTCTCTTCCACCAGGTTGCTGAGTAAGGTCTGTTGTACCTTCAGTTTCATCTTCTGGTTTTGCACCTTACGGAACTCCAACAACTGGTTGACCATACGCAGCATACGTTGGCTGTTGCTCTGAACCAACTCCAACTGACTCCGCACGCTCTGGCTGATACGCTCGTTCTGCAAGATGTTCTCCACCGGCGCCACAATAAGTGTGAGCGGGGTGCGTAACTCATGACTGATGTTGGTAAAGAAACGTAACTTGATATCCGTCACCTGCTGTTCTACCTTTACTTTTTGCCGCAAGCTGTTGTAGATAGAGATGAAATAGATGGTGAGACTGATACCAAAAACGATGCCGATGATATACAGCAACACTGCCCACCATGCCAACCATAACGGACGTTCCACAGAGATGAAAATCGTCTTCTCGTTCTCTACCTCCACACCTTCTCGGTTGGTAGAGCGGACATGGAATACATAGTTTCCGTGATGCAGGTGACTATACGTCACACGCCGTACATCCTTCGCGTGTATCCACTCCTTGTCGATACCGTCCATGCGGTAGAAATATAAGAGTTTGTCTGCGCCCACATAGTCCATGGCCGCATATTCAATGGTGATGTTACTACCGCTGGAAATCGTTATCGTGTCGCCGTCTAACTCTGTATCCGGCGTCGCGATACGGGTGATATGCATAGGTGGTACGGAACTTGAACGTTTGATAAGAGAAGGTGTGAAGGCACAGTAACCGTTCGAGTAACCGAAGAGGATAGTACCCTCCGGCGTGCATAAAGCCTCCGCCTCTGTGAAATATGTATTCTGCTCTCCGGCTAAAGCATCGTAGTTATACAAGTTCCCGGTCTCTAAATCCAACTGTTCGATGTCGTTCTCCGAGCAGAACCACAGACTCTTTTCGTCGCAGGTCATACTCAGGATGATATCGTGGAAAGTCTCCACGCGAGTGAAAGCCAACTGCGGGTCTTTGGGGTCTAAGGTCAACAGACCACCGCCGAACGAACCCAGCCACAGCCGGTTGTGGCTGTAACAGATAGCACGGATATCATAACTGGGCAGCACAGTACTGGTGAGGTTATTTAGGTTGATACGCAGTACACCGGTCGTAGTACCGCACCATAATGTACGGTCCTCTATCTCGATGTCGCGCACTTTCATACCCGGACCGATGACGATCGGTTGCTCCCATTGTCCTTGTGCTTGGTCCCAACGGAGGATGTTCACACCTCCGCCATAAGTGGCTATATACAATGTCCCTTCGACGTCTTCTTCGATATCATAGATGTCCGGATGATTCGTCGGAATCTCTTTCCACTTACTGTTTTCTTCTTTCCACTTCAGTCCTTCGCCCTTTGTACCATAGAGTAAGCCGTGACGAGTCTCCAATGCACAATAGACTTTAGTTTCCGACTTGATGAGAGTCAGTACTTCGCCGTTTTTCTTGTGCGCAAAAGCACGTACCTCGCCGTTGTCTTGCTCTGAATGACGCATGTCGAACAGTTTATACGGCGTAGGCTCCATATTGACGCAGTCCACTCCTCCATCGTACGTGGCTATCCACATCTGTCCGTCGCGGTCCACGTACGCGGTATGGATCATGTTCGTCAGGTCCGCAATAGGATAAACCAACTCATCTTTCTCAAAGTCGTAGTAACTCCATCCACCGCCGGTAGGGTTCACCCATGTGCGGCCTAAGTTGTCTTCCAAAATAAAGAAGTGTTCGCGCAGACGACCGGCATAACGGCTGTCCAAAGGAGGTGTGAAACGTTTCCATTGACCAAATCGATATCGCAGGATACCATAGGTATCGTCCGCCTGCCATATGATACCGTTTTCGTCTACGGTCGTCTTTTTGTCGCTTTCCTCCATCTTATGCACCATGTCGAGTGGCAGGCTATCATAAGGTTGCTCGCAGATGTGTTTGCGCGCGGCATCGATACGGTAATAATGACCGTCATAAGTCTCCCACCAAATGCGCTCCTCTTCGTCTTCGAAGATTAGATTGACGCGGTTGTTAACCGGCACTTCGACACCATCGTTCATGGCCTTGAAGACCGTGAATGTGTATCCGTCAAAGCGGTTGAGACCATCCCAGGTACCAAACCACATATACCCTTGTTGGTCCTGCAAGATAGCCATGACGGTATTTTGACTCATACCGTCTTTGATGGAGTAATGCTTGGTGATATAATGGTCATGGGCGCTGACGCTTAGCACCATACATAACAAGCCCAACAATAAACACAACCGCTTCATGACTTATCGATTTGTCTTTGCTAACCGCTCGAGGTAACGACCGTAATTAGTCTTCATCTCTTTGCCCAAAGCCGCTAACTGCTCGGTGGATATCCAACCGTTGCGCCAAGCAATCTCTTCGATACAACTTACATAGAATCCTTGACGGTTTTGAATAGTAGCGATGAAGTTACCGGCATCCAACAGGCTGTCGCAGTTTCCGGTGTCGAGCCAGGCAAATCCACGGCTAAAGAGTTTTACTTTCAGCGTGCCTTCGTTCAAATAAAGCTTGTTCAAGTCTGTGATTTCATACTCACCACGTGCACTCGGTTGCAAGTTTGCAGCTTTCTCACACACGGTCTGGTCGTAGAAATACAGACCGGGGATAGCATAGTTACTCTTAGGTTGTGCCGGTTTCTCTTCCAAGCCCAATACCTTACCGTTCTCGTCAAACTCAACGACGCCGTAGATACGCGGGTCCGCTACTTCGTAGCCGAAGATGACAGCTCCGCCTTTCTCTGCCTCCTCCACCGCTTCGCGTAACATGGTCTTGAAGTGTTGGCCGTAGAACATGTTATCGCCTAAAATCAAACAACCCGGTTCGCCGTTCAGAAACTCTTTACCTAACACAAAGGCCTGCGCCAGACCGTTCGGAACCAACTGCACTTTGTAACTCAGTTTCATACCGATACGACTACCGTCACCTAATAACTCTTCGAACATCGGCAGGTCGCGCGGCGTGCTGATGATCAACACTTCACGAATGCCTGCTAACATTAACGTACTGAGCGGATAATAGATCATCGGTTTATCATACACCGGCATGATCTGTTTGCTGATTGCTTTACTCAACGGATACAAACGCGTGGCGCTTCCTCCGGCTAAAATAATTCCTTTCATAATAAACAAAAACCTTTGCGCCTGCAAAGGTACGACAATTTTTCCACATATGCAAATAAATGTGGAATTTTTGTCAAATTAGTGCAAAAACAGACACGAATAATGTAGAAAACATCAACACCGGCATCTGTTTGTCGAGCCGTTCATTATGTGTCCAAACATACCAGAGATGCCATGCCCATATGGGTAGGACACAGAGTGTCCACCAATGTCCGTAAAGTGCAAAAATTGTCAGACAACCAACAAGCAAGCCTGTGTGATAAACCCGTCCTCCTGTCGGACCTAACAAACTCGCGAAGGTGCGTTTACCATGCACACGGTCATTTGCCATATCGCGGATGTTATTGAGGTTCAGTACCCCAACACAAGGAAAACCAATAGCCGCACCGCACCAAGCGGCCTCCCAGTTCATCGTCTGTGTCTGCAGATAAAACGCCCCCATCGTACTTAGTAGACCGAAGAACAAAAATACCCCCAAATCACCCAAACCCATATAGCCGTAACTGTGCTTTCCGAGGGTATATTTGATCGCTCCAAGGATTGCAAGCAGGCCTAATATAATGAATCCTAGACTTTGTATATTGAACAATGTGCCAAAAGCACTGTAAATCAATGCAGTACCAAACATCACGCACAGCCCTAAAAATAGCCAAATCATGCCTTTCATTTGCCGTATCGTGATCGTGCCGGCCTGCAGACCATATGCTTGGCGCTCTTTCTGTTCAAAGTCCGTTCCTTTCTGAGCGTCCCCAAGTTCATTGCAGAGGTTACTAAGGATCTGCAGACTCAAAGCGGTACAGACGGCTAAAATGAAAACTGAAAAATGAAAACTGAAAGGTGAAAGGTAGGCCAAACCGCTACCCAAGATGATACCTGATACGGATAGCGGTAAGGTTCGTAAACGTAAGGATTGAATATACGGATTCATGAGCTCACATAATTTGTTTTTAGAACGGATAACCTATTCCGAAGTTGACGCGGAAGCCGTCAAGGAAAGAAGGTATGTTATAATAGGTGTTAATAGGTGCGTCATAATCCGGTTTGCCTTCCTTGTCATAACGGAAGGTCTGGTACGGTGCGTGGATTCCGACACCGAAGTCCAGACGTACGACAAGTCCGTCGATATCGAGCCGCAGACCGGCGCCTGTTCCGAGCGCTATCTGTTTGGCAAACTCAGGGTTGTTGATGATACCGTCATAAAGCGTCACACCTTTGGGCAGTTCGAGGTAATTCATGTACTCCGGATGTCCGGCTGCTTCGAAGAGATCCTTGAGCGAATACCAGTTCCACACATTACCTGCATCAAGGAATGCGGCGCCGAACAGTTTCCAGACGATGGGGAAGCGGAACTCGAAGTTGGCCTCGAGTTTGAGATCGCCGGAATGGAAGAAGTTCTGGTTGTACTTGGGCGAATTGAAGTTACCGGGTCCATACGCATAGGGCGAAGCGGCGCGATGGCTGTTCGGTCCACCGGTATAGAAGGCCTCGGAGAGGGGTGAGAAGAACGAGTTACCCAGCGGTATGTTCGCGCCGGCATAGAGACGCGTCGCGATGCTGATCTTATCGGTGAAGTTAAAGCGGTTACGCAGTTCTGCCGTGAGTTTGACGAATTGGTTAAAGGTGATATTTCCAAGTTTCTTGTCCTGATCGTTCCACTTGGAGCCAAAGAGACAATAGATCGCGTTGATGAGGTTACCGGACTCCTTGACGCCGAGGTCGAGGAAGGTGTTAACACCTCGTTTGGTACGGTAGTCATCGTAGATGAAGTTATACCCGATAGAGGGTACGAACTCATTGCCGGCAATAACTTTGATCAGTTCCGGAAACTCGGATGTCTTTTCGATGAGGCTGCTGTCATTCTCGGCCTTCATGAGGACCACAGAGAGGGAGAACGGCGTGAAGGCATGTCGGATATGCGGGTTGTTGGGCGAGTGGATAAAATAGGTGAACGAACCGTACATCTTATGCACACCATATCCGCCGGCAATGTTCTCGTACTGGTAGCCGAGCATATAACGGGTGTCGCCTTCCGGGTTGTTATCACCAGTCCAATGGAGATAAGGAAAGACGAGTGAGGCGTTAACGCCCAGTTTATAGGTATCCGTCTTCTTGGGGTCCCCGGGATGACGGTTTCGCAGCGCCCAATAATAGGCACCGTTACCTTTAAGTGTGAAGGTCTCGCCATGCCCCAATAGGTTCTTGATAGACGATTTGAGGGTGAGATCGGGACCTATACTGTTGTTCGAACGATAGGCCACACCTGCATCCGCCGTGAGACTGTAGGTACGGTTGATACTATCTCCACGGAAGAGTTCTTTGCGACGCCAGTCTTTGGTTGCCAACACCGCCAAACCGGACTTGTACAGTTCACCCTCGAGCACGTTGTTATAGTCTCGCTGCGAGTAGAGACGAAGCATGACATTACCTTGTTTGGTGAGCTTATAGTCCGCAGTGAAGTTATTGAACATACCGTTGGCATCATTGACCTCGGGGTTGTCCGTAATGGAGGAGCCTAAGGTAAGACGCAGTTTGTCTTTAAAGAACGACTTACTGATGGATATGTTCATGTCGTTGGTTTTGCCCTGCGCGTGCTCTGACTGCCCGCTGCTGAAGTCTATATCCACAAACTTACCCAATTTAGAGTTCGACAGCGCAGCATTAATACGGCTGTTGATGATCGACGAGAGGGCATATCCGTCGCGCTGTGCGGCCACGTTACTCTCGCCGACATACATACCCGTTGCCAACAGCGTAGCCGCAAGTCCTTCGCGTGTCTCCTCGTCGAGTGACGCCAACTCCTGAGTGATCGCCTCATCCTCGGGGGCTTCCAAGAAGAAACCGATGCTCTTAAGGCCTATTGAGTCCAATACACCATTGACACGCACACCGGTGGTGAAGTCCACACGTCGGGTTTCTTCGTCTTCCGACTCGACGTCCGCTTTCAATTTCTGCGAAGCAGAGATCGCCAGTTGGGTCTGTCCTATCGGTCCATTAAAGGCTACATGACTGCCGGAGTCCACATGGAACGGCATGATAGGATAGGCTTTGGGCGAGTAACGGACAAAACCGTCATCGACGTTGATACGACCGCCCAAAGAGAGCGGATCGGCTTCGGCCAACTGATATTTGACATTGACCGTTCCGTGCGGCTTGACTTGTGCAAGATTCTTCTTGTCGATAGGATACGTGATATCGGTGACAGGCAAAAGCGTCACATCGACGTCCGCCACGATACTATCCAGCGGACCGGTGACACGGCCGCGTATGTCGGTTGCCAAATCGCCATAGACAGGTATCGGACCTCCTTTGGGTAACTTTACCGGCGCAAAACTGTCGGCAGCAAGGCTTATGTCGAGTCGCATGCTGTCCAGGTCCAAACCGCCGGTAAGCGTAAGGAACGTGCTATCCGCCGCATAGATAGGCAGGCCGTTGAGATCCACGTGATTATGGTTCATAACGATGGGTGTCTTACCCAAACCGACAGCTATCTGATACGGCTTATATTCGGCCGCGATACCCAATGGTATCACCTCCGCAGATATATCCGTCTTAGCTGGTAGGCCGTCCACCGAAGCCGACGCACGGATAGCGCCATCAAGATCTATATCCGGGAGGGTCACAAAACTATTGACGAGATCAACCGGTATCTCCTCCGTATGTACATCGACGCGTAGCGCATGCGCGTATTCTTGCGAAGGAGATATGGCAAGGTCTATCGTGTGGTCGCCTAACTCTTTGTCGGCATAGTTGATGCTGTCGAGTTTGAGTTGTCCCTGACCCTGCAGTTCGTTGCCTTCACGCTCGAGGTCCAGACGGAAGTTTACATCGGTGCAAAGGCCATAGAAAGACATAGCGCCATCCGTAAGGCGTGCATCGGCCGCTAGCGAAGCGTTCGTGCGTTCCTTTGTTGAAGCTATGTTCAGTGCCACTTGGTCCAACTCGACACGGGTGCTATCGATATAGTGCTGAATCGGACTGCCTTGTCGCAACGTGAGGGAGGCCTGCAGAGGTGGAAGGAGGCGGCACAACGAATCGAGATGCTCGAGCGCTGTAGTGAAATCGAAGGAGGATAACGGTTGGATACGGTCGATGAGTGTCATGACCTGCATCGGGCTTTGAGCGGTCAGGTTCAAACCTTGTGTGTTGAGATCTAAGGAGGTCGTACTGTCCGTTGAGAAATCCAGGGTTAGGTGCTCTGCTTTAAAGTCTTCGCCCGCCACATGTGCCTGCACTTTACGCATCTGCGTGTGGTAGTCCACCGACATATTCTTGAGCGTCAGGAATTCCGACACACGGAACTGATGTTTGGTCTGCGCTTTGATGGACAGGTTTTTATCTCTCATCGATACGGGTAGATAGAGCGTACCTTCCACCGTTTTGTTCGCCAACTCCGCATCGAGCGCTATGCCGGAGACGTTGATGTTGTCATATACCGCTTCACTCATACGCATGCGTACCTTAGAATGCATCGCGCGCGAATGGGGATCTATGCCTTTGCCCTGCGCTTCGATATCGCCAGCCAGAATGATGGGGGGGGAGTCTTTTAGGAACGGCGATAGGTTCACGCGGTCGATATGTACCGTAGCATCATAGGCCTCGTCATCAATATCATAGGATGCCCGCAGACGGGCTTTGCTGCCTTGATATTCCGCTTCTCCGGTCACATCTACCTTCATCGTCTCGAGATTCATCTTCGTGGCCGCAAGGTCAGCGCGTGCCCCCATCTCATCCGAACGCACATGCAGCCCGTCAGAAATAATCAGGTTGTTCGCCAGATTCACACGCGCATTGCCGTAGATCGTGTCAGCAGGGATACGGAGTTGATTTAAACCAAAACAAAAATCACCTACATTCAATCGCCGTGCATCGTAGAGGTTCGCTCCTACATCGACCAAAGCCTCTGTAGATAGAGAGCCTGTGCGGATATCCAGATGCAGTGGTGTCATCGCATAATGGATGTTTCGTAACTCACCATCGGGTATGTCGAATGCCATCAAGAGCGGCGTGCTGTCTTTAGCCGTTGTGTCAAGAGGAGTGTCGCGCAGGTCAATAGTGACATCGGCATCATTAAGCCGCAAGCCATGCAAGGGGTACTTTCCTTCAGCAATGATGAGTTCCGGACTCGACACATCCAGCAACCCGACGATGGCGTCAATACCCACCGCCGCGATCATGCTGTCCGAATGAAATGTTGTTTCTTCCAGATACAATTCATCCACCTGAATCGGTATCCGTGTGAAATCTTGAATCTTGACTCCGGAATCCTTAATCTTTGCCGTCGCCTTGAGCCTCAACGCATGCGTATAGATAAGCGTGTCTTGGCCGCGATGACCAACAAAGAGGCTGTCTATCTGTACATCCAGCGGCAGGTCTCCTTGGCCTTTATAGGCGCGGTAAAGTACCATCGGAGAGTGATGGAAAGGCGAGAGATAGATATGACCTAAATCGATATCATAGTCCATCTTTTCATTGGCCACAACAAGTCCTTTATTGAGCACTTTCGCGCGCAGCGAAGGCACATAGAGCACGCAACCTACTGCCAACAACAGGAGAAGCACTACCCCCAACACCCCACCGATAAGGGCTGTCGGGATCTTCCATATGAGACTTTTCTTACTCAATTAGAAACTCTTCTGCACACCAAACTTGAGTCCATACAGACCCGGTGTAAACTGGTTGGCAAGCATATTCTTCAGTTTGCCGGAGAAGATGATGATGTCTTGCGTATGCTCCTGATAGCGTCTTCCGGTCTCGGGCTCCTCATAGAAATAGGAAGTACCGCTAAAACCAAGACTGAGGATGGAGAAGAAGATTTGGAAATTGCGCTTCCTGTTAAACTGATACGTGATGACCGGCGATACCTGGAATCCGTAGTTGACGCTGTATCTCAAACCGTCATAGTCCGTACCCTTCACGTTTCCATCCGATACACGCGGAAAGTCCATGCCGGAGAATACGCGTCCTTCCAACCAGATGCCTACTTTGTCATTAAAGAGTGACTTCATGCGGTAACGCACATAAGGTGCCACCTCCCATGAGCCTTGGTGTACGCGCAGGTCGGCCGTGTATGCGCTATCCACAAAATTGAGAGAATAGTTCGTCACCGTATTGGCATAACTTCCGCTCAGACGCACACCCAGATAGACGCGTTCTTTCAATTTCCATCCTATCTCAGGGCTCAACGCAATCGACCATCCGTTCTCTTTACGGTCAGAACGCGAGTCATGATGGAAATAGATGTCGAAGTTGTAGCCGTAGTAGAGTTTTTTCTTCCACTCGGGAACGGGTTTGGCAGGTTTGGCCGGTTTAGCAGACACGCTGTCTGTAGCTGTGCGCGTCTCACCCACTACGGTTGCTACACCACCTAATCCCGTTGCCAGCGGGTCCGTTTCATTCTGCTGGGCCATCACGAGGGTACTACTCAGTACCATCGCAGCAATCAATACATAGAATCGATTCATATCAGTTTTATTTTTCGTCCTTATCCGGGGTTTGTTGATCGTTTTCGGTCATATTCTTGATGAAGAGGTTCACCACGCGCTTGGTGATAAAGGTGTGTGCTAACACTTTGTTCATCTTCTGGTGATGGTTCTGCATCCGAGCCTCCGAAGAGGTAGTGCCCGTCTGCTGTTCCAACTGTGCCACTTTCGCTTCGCGCTGGTCGATGCGGTCACGCATGCCTTGCGGCGCATGTTTGTAGAGGAAGTTATAACACGGCACACCTGTCTTCATAATGTACGGCGTGAGGAATGTGGTCAACACAGACGCCGCCACGATGATCGGGTAGATCGCCGGATCAATAACACCTAATTGGTTACCCAAAGTAGCGATGATGAAAGAGAACTCACCGATCTGCACGAACGAGAAACCCGTGCACATCGCATCTTTCAAGGTCTCACCGCCCCACCAGCAGCCGAGAGTACCAAACGTGATCATACCTACGATCACTACGACTGCGACAAGCAGTATTGACGGCCAGTACGTTACCAGCGAAGTCGGATTAATCATCATACCTACCGAAACGAAGAAGATAGCAGCAAAGACGTTCTTAAGCGGAGACATCAGTTTCTCAATGCGGTGAGACTCCAGCGTCTCTGCCAAGATCATACCCATCACAAACGCACCGAGTGCACTGCTGAATCCTGCTTCTTCGGCCGTCAGTACCATACCCATACACAGACCGAGCGCCAAAATAATCAGCGTCTCGTCGTTGAGGTAACCACGTGCCTTGCGGATGATGGTCGGAATCACTAAGATGCCCACTACGAACCATACCACCAAGGTCACAGCCAGCACACCGACGGTCTTAAGCATCACCAAGGCATCAAAACTGTTGCTTGTGGCGATGTTGGACAACAACACCATCAGTACTACGGCGATGATATCCTCCAAAATCAAGATACTCGTTGCGCCTTGGACAAATCGCTCTTTGCTCCACCCTGCTTCATCTACGGCCTTCATCACAATGGTTGTACTGGACATACAGAGCATCGCAGCCAGGAACATCGAGTTCATGTTGTCTAAACCGGAGACACGGCCGACACCGTATCCCAACAACAACATGCCCACTACGATCGTCGCCACGCCGACAAAGGCCGTCTTACCGCTCTCGAACATCTTCTTTAAGCGAAACTCGAGACCGATGCAGAACAGCACGAACAGCACGCCGATCTCACCCCACGCCTTGACGTTCTCGGGGTTCACCAGATTCTCTCCCGCTAAGTTCGGACCCACTAAAATACCGGCAACGATATAACCCAATACCACCGGTTGTTTCAACCACTTAAACAGCAGACTGACAACGCCTGCCGTGATCATCAAAATGTATAAATCATGTACCATACAGATAGAAAATTGTTTGCGGGTGCAAAATTACAATAAATTTCTGATATATGCAAATTTTTTGTATTTTGGCCCCAAAATTTGCATATATGCAAAAAAAGCAGTACCTTTGTCGCCCGAAATGAGAAAAAGTATTATTATAGGAATGCTTCTCTGCGCGACCGTACTTTGCGCGCAAGAGCAGTTGACAAACCTGCCGACAGTCTATATCGAGACTGAGAACAGCCAAGAGCCGTATGACAAGATACACGAGATACGTTGTTTTATTCGCATCGCGGATGGGACGTCCGTCTTGGAGGACTCGGCGCTTGTGCGTCTGCGCGGCAACGCGTCCAAGGGGTATCCGAAGAAACCCTATCATATCCGTTTTGACAAAAAGCACTCAGTAGTGGGTTCTCCGGCAAAGGCGCGTCGCTGGACGCTGATTAATAACTGGGGCGATAAAACCCTGATGCGTAACCTGTTAGCATTCGAACTGAGCCGGCGTCTGGAGATGCCCTACACACCTTTCGGTCGCGCAGTCGATGTGGTGATGAACGGCGACTACAAGGGTTGTTACCAACTCTGCGACCAGATACATGTGCATAAGGATCGAGTAGAAGTAGATGAGGGTGGATTCCTGATAGAAGCCGATGCGTACGCTGAAGATGAGGATGTCTATTTCTACTCCAACAACTGGACCCCGGTGTCTATCCATTATCCCAAATCCGACAGTATCACAACGGTCCAAATCAACGCCATCAAGAAGGTATTCAACAAGATGGAGCAAAATTCGCATTCGAACATGGACCGTGAGACGTTTCTGCGGCATTTTCTGGTGGGCGAGATAAGCGGTAACACGGACACCTATTGGTCCACGTATTTCTACAAAAACTCCACTTCCGATACAGTCTTTACCGGTCCGGTATGGGACTTTGATCTGGCGTTTGAGAACGATGACCGTACGCAGCCGATCTGTTCGCACAGCCAATATATCTACCGCTGTTGTGGTAGTTGTGCGGGCGACATGCGTAATTTTGTAAACACGTTCATCAACAACTCTACCAACAAGAAACGTCTCAAGACCCTTTATGCCGCTTATCGGGATAACGGCGCACTGAGCGCCGAAGCGATGATAGCGGTTGTGGACTCGCTTGAAGCGGAGATACAAGCCTCGGCAGCGTTGAACTTCGAGCGTTGGCCGATCCTCTCAGAGTACGTGCATCAGAATTTCCGCGTCGGGCACACCTATGCTCAGGAGGTCGAGTGGGTGCGTGAGTATCTGACCGAGCGCTTCGCGTGGATGGATAACAAACTGAACTATGTACCGGGACAAGCACTCGAGCAAGTCTCCGACGAAGATAGACCACGCAAAGAGTTACGCAACGGACAGATCGTCATCCTCCGAGGCGGGAACGTCTATTCGATCAACGGACAAAAGTTAGAATGATGAACAAAGGAGTTTTATATATTGCTTTGGCGATCACTTTGATCGCATGTAACAAACCTTCTCGTCTGGAGCAGTACCGCGCAGAGAGGCATGTAAAAGACAGCATCGCGCTGGTTGAACAGCAGCGTACGCAAGCTTATTACGAGACTCAGTTAGAGGCTCTGATGCCCGTTGCGGACAGTTTGCTGACGTTCTTTACCTACGAGCGTAATGAGAAATACCAGGATCACGGCTATTACGTAACGAACGGTCGTAACAACTTGCGTATCTTAGTCCGCGATGACGGAAAAGAAATATTACTCTACCGCGAAGGCAAACCCGTGCAGACTTCTGACGACCCCAAAATGCAACGGGCACAGGAGTTGCAGGTCGTAATAAAGGACATACAGGAGTGCGAAAAACGTATCAAACATACCTCGCTGGAGGTGCAAAAATACGAAAAACGCTTACAAAAGCAATAATTATTTGCATATATGCAAAATTTTGTGTATCTTTGCAGCCGATAACGGTGAAGGGTTACGGGTTACCGGTTACGGGAAGAAATTTAAAACTGCAAAAATACTATGTCAGAAAGTAAATACGAAAGCAAAATCACCTCAGCTCCCTGCTCTGCGCAGCAGATTTATCGTGTGCTGAGCAATATGCAAAACTTGGAACGCGTACGGGAGTTTATCCCGCAAGACAAGGTGCAGGAGATGGATATAGAGCCCGACCGCGTGCGTCTCAAAGTGGATGGTCTGGCGCAGAAAATAACGATAGCCATCGTGGACCGTATCGAGAACGACACCATTAAGTTCGGAGCAGAAGGCATACCGATGGACGCGAACTTCTGGATTCAAATGAAAGAGGTGAGCCCGACGGATACGCGTTTGAAACTGACCGTCAAGGCAGATATCCCGTTTATGTTTAAGTTTATGGTAGAGAAAAAACTGCAGCAAGGACTTGACCAAGCCGCAGAGATGCTGGCTCAATTTCCTTACGCCATGTGGCAATAAGGAAATTGAGATTTCAAATTTATGATTTATGATTTCAAATTTATGATTTGAGATTTGACATTTGAATTATGAAAAGACCGAGAATACACAGAGAAGGGCGAACACTGATCGTGGGAACGGTGTTTCTTCTTTTTATCATCAATGTACCGATGTACATGTTCTTCCCGCATTGGATCTTCGGTATCACGTTGGCGCTGACAGCCCTGCTGCTGGTGTTCGTGACCTATTTCTTCCGCAACCCCGTACGTGTGCTGGAGATCGATGATCCTAACTTCGTCATCGCTCCTGCTGATGGACGTGTAGTAGTCGTAGAACCGACGGAAGAGAATGAGTATTTCCACGAGAAGAGATTACAAGTGTCGATCTTCATGTCGCCCTTTAACGTGCACGCTAACTGGTATCCTATCGAGGGTACTGTACTCGTGAGCGAGCATCAAAAAGGTCGTCATATGGGCGCATGGTTGCCTAAGTCCAGTACGGAGAACGAACGTTCGCTCGTCGTGATTGAGACGCCTTCAAAAGTGCAGATTGCCCTTCGCCAAGTAGCAGGAGCCATGGCACGCCGTATCGTGACATACGCCAAGCCCGGACATTATGCACACCGCAATACCCACCTCGGTTTCATCAAACTCGGTTCACGTGTAGATATGTACCTGCCGCTCAACACAGAGATGTTCGTTGAGGTGGGAGAGGCCGTACGAGGAAACGAGACGATCATCGGAAGGCTTTCCGATGAAACTGAAAACTGAAAACAAATAACAATATAAAATATAATACTATGAATTTTGAAGAATTATTTGCGCAGTATCCCTGCCCGTTCAATGATGAGCAAGTAAAAGCTCAAGTAGCTGACATCGAAGCAAAGCATTTTGCTGAGAACAATAACGTAGAGGTATGGAAAGAGTGCCTCCATCAGATCGACTACACAACGCTGAGTGCTGATGACACCATCGAGCGCGTAGAGCGTATGGCGAACGCTGTCAATACCTTTGAGACCCAGTTCCCGGGTATCCCCAACGTAGCAGCTATATGCGTATATCCCGCGATGGCAGAGTATGTGCGCAAGGCCCTTAAGGATCCGAAATTCAATATTGCATGCTGCTGTGCCGGTTTCCCTGCTGCACAGACCTTCCCGGAGATCAAAGTGGCAGAGACCGCACTCGCACTTAAAGCAGGTGCTACCGAAGTGGATATCGTTCTTTCTGTAGGTAAGTTCCTCGAAGGACGTTATCAGGAGTGTTTCGACGAGATCTCGGAGATCAAAGCTACTTGCGGCAAGCATCACCTCAAAGTCATTCTCGAGACCGGTTTGTTGAAGACCGCAGAGAACATCTGGAAAGCTTCTATCCTCTCCATGGCAGCAGGTTGCGACTTCATCAAGACCTCGACCGGTAAGATTGCTGTCAATGCAACCCCGGAGGCTACTTTCGTTATGTGCCACGCCATCAAGGCTTGGAAAGAGAAAGCAGGCATCAAGATGGGTTACAAACCTGCAGGCGGTGTGTCGACTACCGATGAGGCTGTTCAGCACTTCACGCTCGTCAAGGAGATCCTCGGCGAAGAATGGCTCAACAACGAGTGGTTCCGCTTCGGAGCAAGCCGTCTGGCGAACAACCTGTTGAGTTCTATCGTAGGAAAAGAAACAAAACATTTCTAATGTAATAATCGTTCTTTCGTATGAAAGATAAGAATAAGATTTTATCCAAAAAATTCTTTTCGGACAATGTAGCGGAGCTCGTCGTAGAAGCTCCGCTTATTGCCCGTAGTCGTCGTGCAGGTCACTTTGTGATCATCCGTGTGGACGATCACTCGGAGCGTGTGCCTCTGACCATCGCCGGCGCGGACATTGAAAAAGGAACGATCACGCTGGTTGTTCAACAGATAGGTGCGTCAACCCACAAACTGCTGGCGATGGAGCCGGGAGAGTTCTTGCACGATGTGGTAGGCCCGCTGGGTCGTGCTACGCGTATTGAGAACTACGGAACGGTCGTTTGTGCTTGCGGTGGAGTAGGCGCAGCGCCTATGCTGCCTATCGCGGAAGCCCTCAAGAAAGCCGGCAATAAAGTCATCACCGTTCTCGCGGCGCGTAACAAAGACCTCATCATCCTCAAGGATGAACTGGCGCAATGGTCCGACGAAGTGATCCTTATGACCGACGATGGTTCGGTAGGCCAGAAAGGTGTAGTAACTGTAGGTGTAGAACAAGTCATCCAACGCGAGAAAGTGGATAAGTGCATCACTATCGGTCCGGCTATCATGATGAAGTTCGTGGCACTCACTACGGCCAAATACAATATCCCGACCGAAGCATCCCTCAACACCATCATGGTGGACGGAACGGGTATGTGCGGTGCCTGCCGTGTGACGGTAGGCGGCAAGACCAAGTTCGTCTGCGTTGATGGTCCGGAGTTCGATGCACACGGTGTCGACTGGAACGAGATGCTCAGCCGAATGAAAGCGTTCAAAGCCGAAGAGGCTGCCGCTCTCGAAGCATACAGAGCACACGTCGGTGATCCAAAACACGGCAACGACACGGACTCGACACGGAATCGAGACGGGGTTATGTCGGGGGTATCTGCTGGGCAACAGCAGGTTGAACCCTTTGAGGGCAAACCTAAAGACCGTGTAGCTATCCCTCGTGTTCAGATGCCTGAACTGCGTCCGGAAGTACGTGTCAAATCGCTTCACGAAGAAGTCAACCAAGGCCTTACTTTCGAACAGGCCATCACCGAATCCCACCGTTGTCTTAACTGTAAGAACCCGACCTGCGTACAAGGCTGTCCGGTCAACATCAACATCCCGGGTTTCATCAAGACCCTGGAGACCGGCGATATCCTCGGCGCGGCAGCTGTCATCAAAGAGTCGTCCTCTTTGCCCGCTGTCTGCGGTCGTGTCTGCCCGCAAGAGAAACAATGTGAGTCGCAGTGTATCCATCTCAAGATGGGTCACCCGGCCGTTGCTATCGGTTACCTTGAGCGTTTCTGTGCAGACTACGCAAATCAGAATTCTCAGAATAATCCGAATACTCAGAAAACGCCGACTGGCCCGAAGATTGCGGTGGTAGGTTCCGGTCCTGCCGGTCTGACTTTCGCCGGAGATGCCGCCAAGTACGGCTACGAGGTGCATGTGTTCGAAGCCTTGCACGAGATAGGCGGTGTACTCAAGTACGGTATCCCGGAGTTCCGTCTGCCGAACCGTATCGTGGACATCGAGATAGACGGTCTGCGTGCGTTGGGCGTACAGTTCCACACGGATACCATCATTGGTAAGACCATCACGGTCAAAGAACTCGAAGAGCAAGGCTTCAAGGGTATCTTCGTGGGTTCAGGAGCCGGTCTGCCGCGTTTCATGAATATCCCGGGTGAGAACCTCAACGGTGTCATGTCCTCCAATGAGTACCTGACCCGTGTCAACCTTATGGACGCCTCTAACCCCGCTACCGACACTCCGCTGCTCTACGGCAAGAACGTAGCTATCATTGGTGGTGGAAACACCGCGATGGACGCTGTGCGTACCGCTAAGCGCCTCGGTGCAGAGCGGGCGATGATCATCTATCGCCGTTCGGAAGAGGAGATGCCGGCACGTATCGAAGAGGTGCATCATGCCAAACAAGAAGGTATCGAGTTTATGACGCTGCACAACCCCATCGAGTACCATGCCGACGAGAACGGTCGTGTGTGCGAAGCAGTCCTTCAAGTGATGGAACTGGGAGAACCCGATGAATCAGGTCGTCGCAGTCCGGTTCCGGTAGAAGGCAAGACCGTCACCATCCCTGTGGACCTCGTGATAGTCGCCGTAGGTGTTTCGCCTAACCCGCTGATCCCGTCGTCCGTAGAAGGTCTCGAGATAGGCAAGAAGGGTACGATCGTGGTGAACGACGCCATGCAGTCTGCCATCCCGACCATCTTCGCCGGAGGCGATATCGTTCGCGGAGGTGCAACCGTCATCCTCGCTATGTCTGACGGCCGCAAGGCAGCGAAAGCAATGCACGAATACTTGGAAGGTGAAAAGTGAAAGGTGAAAAGTGAAAGGTCTTTTTGCTCTTATATTATCCATTAACTTCCTGACGTCTCACCCGCTCACCGGGCAGGCGAACATGTCGGTGTATGTGCAAAACCTCACAACGGGCGAGGTGATCGATGACTATCGTTCCGATAAAGTCGTTCCTCCTGCCTCTGTAATGAAGTTGCTCACCACCGCCGCTTGCCTCGAGACGATGGGACCGGGTTTTCGTTTTCCCACTATCCTCGAATATACAGGCACTATCGACAACGGCGTGTTGCGCGGTGACCTGTATATCCGCGGAGGGTGCGATCCTTCGTTGGGTTGGGAAGGCAAGACAGCCTTTCTCAATCGATGGATCAAGGAAGTGAAAGCAGCTGGTATCCAACGCATAGAAGGTGCTATCATCGCCGACATGACGATGCTGGATGGTGAGGCACAAAACCCCGGTTGGCTCTGCGAAGATGCCGGTAACTACTACGCGCCGGGTATCTTTGCCCTCAACTACTACGGCAACACAATGAATATCGTGCTCAAGAGCGGAGAACCCGGGACCGTTGCGACCGTATTGGGAACGGAGCCGAAAGTAGAAGATATCGTCTTCATCAACCGTATCCGTTGCGATAAGATCCAGTACGATGGCGCGTTCGTGAGTGGTCTACCTTATAGCCGTGAGCGTTATCTGACAGGCGCGGTGCCTTCGAACTTAGGCACGTTTGGCGTCAAAGGAGATCTGCCGAATCCCGGTCTGCTCTTAGCACGTCATTTCACGGCCCGACTTCGTGAGGCAGGCGTGGAAGTGACTCGCGAGGCAACTTATCTGCCTGATTACAACCCCCTCTTACCGTCGCGTAAGGAACTCTATATCCATTATTCAGCGCCGCTCTCCGAACTGATCGCAGAGACGAATATCAACAGTAACAACCTTTATGCGGAGTCCTTGTTCCGCTATTTAGGTACGCGTTATACACTGCCCGGCACGATCCATAACAGCCAAGACCTGTTACGGGACTACTGGCGTCGCAGAGG
>CACYGT010000010.1:0-14881 GCA_902774075.1 uncultured Bacteroidales bacterium | reverse complement strand
AGTGCGAAAGCGTTCGTAGAACTGCTGACCATCATGTATCATAGTAAGAACAAAGAGGCATGGATCAATTCCTTGCCGGTTAGCGGCAAAACAGGCACACTCACCTCCCTCTGTCCGGGTACAGCCTTAGAGGGACGTATCCACGCCAAGAGCGGAACGATCGCCGGAACAAAGAACTTTGCAGGCTACATCGATATGCCGAACGGAGACACATGGGTCTTTGCTATCCTCATCAACTCCGCGCCGGGGAAGGCAAAAAAGATACAAAACGTGATCCAACAATACTTATTGGATGTATATAAAAACCACCAATAGTACCAATACCCTGTTGCGGGAGTTGATAGCTCAAGGTAATCCGCCGAAGTTCATATACGCGGGCTACCAAACGGCAGGGCGGGGACAAACGGGAAACGGATGGGAAAGCGAAGAAGGAAAGAACCTGTTATGCTCGATTCTGTTACCGCCCAAAAAGAACTTGTTTGAACTGAATGTAGCGGTTAGCGTAGCGGTTCAGCGGATATTGGGAGAAGATTTTACGATCAAGTGGCCGAATGATATCTATTATGGCGATAAGAAAGTAGCCGGCATCTTGATTGAGAACGCTATAGTGGGGAGCGAGGTGAAGTATTCGATAGCGGGAATAGGACTCAATGTCAACCAAACGGAGTTTAAATCCGATGCCCCGAATCCGATATCGCTCAAGCAGATCTACGGCACGGATTTTGCAGTAGATGAGTTGATGGAAAAGTTGTACGCTGAAGTACAACGCACATTGGAAGAAGATGTTTGGGCGGAATATAAAGCGCATCTCTATCGTCACGAAGGCTTTTGGCCATATGTGGAGAGGCAAGTAAGTGTTGCGCCAACGATGAACGCAACTAAAAACGAAGAAGGAATCTTTTTGGCGCGGATTGAAGACGTCTTACTGACAGGTGAAATCATCTTAAAAGACCAACAAGGAAAAGAACGAAAATATCATTATAAACAAATACGATACGTTGTATGAGTAAATCAATCATCATCACCGGCGGCGCCGGATTTATCGGAAGTCATGTGGTTCGTTTGTTCGTAAACAAATACCCGGAGTACCGCATCATCAATGTGGATAAACTGACATACGCAGGTAACCTCGCTAACCTCAAGGACATCGAGGACAAACCTAACTACCGCTTTGTGAAAGCAGACATTTGTGACTTCGACACCATCTTTGCCCTTATGAAAGAAGAGCAAGTAACGGGTGTGATCCATCTTGCCGCAGAGAGCCATGTGGATCGTTCTATCAAAGATCCGTTCACTTTCGCTCGCACGAATGTCATGGGTACGCTTTCTATGCTCCAAGCAGCTAAGTTGTATTGGGAGTCCCTGCCGGAGAAGTTCGAAGGCAAACGATTCTATCATATCTCCACGGACGAGGTATATGGCGCTTTGCAGTTGACGCACCCCGAAGGTATCGAACCTCCGTTCACGACGACAGCTTCATCGGCAGAGCATCATCTGGCGTACGGTGAGGATTTCTTCTATGAGACCACGAAGTATAACCCCCATTCGCCCTATTCGGCATCGAAGGCATCGTCGGACCATTTCGTTCGTGCTTTCCACGACACCTACGGCCTGCCGACCATCGTGACCAACTGCTCGAACAACTACGGTCCGTACCAGTTCCCTGAGAAACTGATCCCGCTGTTCATCAATAATATCCGTCACCGCAAACCGCTGCCCGTCTATGGAAAGGGCGAGAACGTACGCGATTGGCTCTATGTAGTGGATCACGCACGCGCTATTGATCTTATCTTCCATAAGGGTAAGATCGCGGAGACCTATAACATCGGCGGATTCAACGAGTGGAAGAATATCGATATCATCAAGACCATCATCAAGACCGTGGATAAACTGCTTGGTCGTCCCGAAGGCGCAGACCTCGACCTCATTACCTACGTCACCGACCGCGCCGGACACGATATGCGCTATGCCATCGACTCGACCAAGTTACAGCGGGAGTTAGGCTGGGAACCCTCTCTCCAGTTCGAAGAAGGTATCGAGAAAACCGTTCAGTGGTATCTCGAGAACCAAGAATGGCTCGATAATATCACTTCCGGCGAGTACGAGAAATACTACGACGATATGTATAAAGGACGCTAAACAGCGTCCTTTATATTTGTGATTTGTGATTTGTGATTGTTGATTTGTGATTGTTGATTTGTGATTTATGCATTCCGATAAGCCTTCGGCGTCACGCCTACGTGCGATTTGAAGAAGCGGTTAAAGAACGCTACGTTGTCAAATCCGAGGCTGAGCGCGATCTCTTTGATCTGAAGGTTGGTGATCTTCAACTGACTCTTGGCGTCAGTGATGATCGCCTCGATGATGATATCGCCGGCCGTACGTTCACCTACGGACTTGATCGTGGAGCATAAGTGCGGCAGGGTCAGACGCATCGCATCCGCGTACTGACTCACATGATGCCATTCCTGGTAGTGTTGCAACACGAGTTGGCAGTACTCCTGGTAGATCTCCGTCTTACGGTCCATCGGCTTCACCAGATACTCATCTTGCTCATGCGCGTACTTGGCGTAACTGGAACGAAGCAGATTAAAGACATGAACCATCTTCTCTGTATCCAACATCGTCGGTTCGGCATTGAGTGCTGCTACGATCGTGTCGTACATCTTACAGAGTACCTGCACATGGTTCTCAGTCGTGCTCAGTTTGGGGGAATGTAACTGCAGTGCCGACAGCGACATCTTGTTGTTCACCGTGTATTTCTCCAGGAACTTGCTGCCGAATACCACCCAATAGACGAGGGCATCTTCCGAGAACTCGCGGATAAAGAGGAAGCTTCCCGGCTCTAACAGCAATATATCGTTCGCCTGGAATTCATAGTCCGTCACGTTAATCGTGGCGCGGGCCGTGCCGCGGACCAGCAGCGCATACACACCGCACATGATCTTACACGGGTAACGACCGTACTCATTCATCAGTTTACCACTCGCGTCGCCGATCATATAATCGCCGTACGGGCAATCAACAATAGGAATATTATTCTCTTTCATCTTAATAAATGTACCAAATTCGCTGCAAAGGTACAATAATTTTTTCATATAAACAAAAAAAAGTGCAATTTCTACACTTTTTCTTTGTTTTTAGCCTTCGATAGCTTGTAGTCTGTTCTGCATCTCGAGCATCTCGTCTCGCAGGAAAGCGGCGGTCTCGAAGTCTGTTGCCTTAGCCGCTGCGAGCATCGCTTTGCGTTTGACGTCGATGGCTTTCTCAAGTTGCTTGGCGTTCATTCGTTGCCATTCGGCATTCTTCCAACCGGCCTTGATGCTTTCGGTCAGTTTGCGTTTCTCTTCCTCCGGATCATGATAGAGGCCGGCGAGCGCAGAAGTGTTGATCTCTTTGACGATAGGCGTCGGGGTGATGCCGTGCTCGGCGTTGTACTTCATCTGGATAGCACGGCGACGGTTTGTCTCGTTGATGGTCGCCTGCATGGCAGGGGTGATCTTATCACCATACAACACCGCCTTACCATGTATATGTCGAGCCGCACGGCCGACGGTTTGTGTAAGGGAGCGCTGATCGCGCAGGAAGCCCGTCTTGTCGGCATCTAATATCGCCACGAGACTCACTTCCGGCAGGTCAAGTCCTTCGCGCAGCAGGTTGACTCCCACGAGTACATCATATGCCCCGCGACGCAGGTCTTCCATGATCTTGACGCGTTCGATGGTGTCGATATCCGAGTGGATATACGCGGACTTGATACGGTATTTGCGCAAGTACTCGTCCAGTTCCTCTGCCATGCGTTTGGTGAGGGTGGTGACGAGGCACCGTTCGTTGCGGTGTACTCGGAACTTGATCTCGTCCATCAGGTCGTCTACCTGGTCTTTGGTGGGGCGCACTTCTATCTCCGGGTCTAACAAACCTGTCGGACGAATGAGCTGGTCTATGACGATACCCTCGGAGCGGTTGAGCTCGTACTCATCGGGCGTCGCGGATACGTATATCGTCTGTCCGGTTTTCTTCTCAAATTCTTCGAACGTCAGGGGTCTGTTGTCACGGGCTGCAGGAAGACGGAATCCGTAGGTGACGAGGTTGTCCTTACGGGCTTTATCTCCTCCGTACATACCGCGAATCTGCGGCACAGTGACGTGACTCTCATCGATGACGAGCAGCATGTCTTTTGGGAAATAGTCCAACAGGCAATAAGGCGGCGTACCGGGTTCACGACCGTCGAAATAACGGCTGTAGTTCTCTACCCCCGAGCAGTAACCTAATTCGTCCAACATCTCGAGGTCATACTTCACGCGCTCTTCGATACGCTTGGCGTAGAGCTCTTCGTCCATAGAGATGAAGTAATTGATCTGTTTGGCGAGGTCGGCTTGAATCTGTTCCTTGGCCATAGCGATACGTTCGGGCGAGGTGAGGAAGATGGTTGCCGGGCTGAGGTTGTACGTGTCAAACTCTTCTAACACCTGTCCGCTCAGGTAGTCCACTGTCATGATGGCGTCTATCTCGTTTCCGAAGAACTCGATCCGCACGATATAATCGGCATAGGCAAGTGCGATATCGATTGTATCGCCTTTCACGCGAAAGCGCCCGCGCGCGAGTTCTATATCATTACGCACGTATTGCGCGCCCACGAGGGATTTGAGCAGCGTGTCCATCGGCATTTGTTGTCCGCGACGCAGTTCGATGACGTTTGCAGTGAAGTCCTGTGGCGAGCCTAAGCCATAGATACAACTGACGGAAGAGACGATGATGACATCTTTTCTGCCACTGAGTAAGGCTGCCACGGCAGACAGACGCAGACGGTCGATCTCTTCGTTGATGCTGAGGTCTTTCTCGATATAGAGGTCGGTGGACGGGATATACGCCTCGGGCTGGTAGTAGTCGTAATACGAGACGAAATACTCGACGGCATTATGCGGAAAGAAGGCCTTCATCTCCGAGTATAACTGCGCGGCGAGCGTCTTGTTATGACTCATGATGAGTGTGGGGCGGTTGAGTTGCTGAATGACGTTTGCGACGGTAAAGGTCTTACCGGATCCGGTCACACCGAGCAACACCTGCGCGTCTGCGCCGGCGTTCACACCTTCCACCAATGCCTTTATTGCTTCCGGCTGGTCTCCCGTAGGCTTATATGGAGATTCAAGTTGGAACAAAATTTATTGAATCACACAATAATCACACAATAATCACGCAATAATCACCCAATAACACTCCCTTGCACCCCTGTATTTTGGCGGGTTCGCAGCGGTTTTATGGCTGAAAACAAATTAGGAGCCTCAGTGAGACCCCTAATTGTTTGAGCTTTTTACTTCACGCGGCGCTCTTGAATACGGGCTTTCTTACCCGTACGTTCGCGGAGGTAGTACAGTTTAGCACGACGTACTTTACCGTACTTGTTGATAGTAATGCTCTCGATGAAGGGGCTGTCCATCGGGAAGATACGCTCAACACCGATGTTACCACTCATCTTACGAACTGTGAAGCGCTTCTTGTCGCCGCTACCGTGAATACAAATGACATCACCGCGGAACTCCTGTACACGCTCTTTGTTACCTTCTTTGATACGGTATCCTACCGTAATTTGATCACCTGCCTTGAACGCGGGCAGCTCTTTCTTCTCACCGGCAAAAGCTTGCTCGGCTACTTTCAGCAAATCCATTTTCTCTGATTATTCTATATGGATTAGTAATACGTTATGAGCATTTACTACTATTCGGATTTACCCTAATGCAATCGCCAGAGGCTCAAAACGGACTGCAAAATTACTACAAATAATTGAATTGTGCAAATATTTTCACAAAAAATGCAAAAAAATTTGCGTATTTCGAAAAAAAGCAGTACTTTTGCAAGCTTTTTCGTGAAAAGAGCACGTCATTAATTATTAACCCGGGCAGGAATTCGCGTAATTCAACGCCCATAAAACAACAAACAAAATGGCAACAAAAATTCGTTTGTCTCGTCACGGACACAAGGACTATGCTTTCTATCACATCGTAGTAGCAGACAGCCGCTCGCCGCGTGACGGCAGAATTATCGAACGTCTTGGTTCGTTCAATCCTAACACCAACCCTGCAGCTGTTATCCTCAATTTCGAGCGTGCACTGTACTGGGTAAGCGTAGGCGCACAGCCGACCGACACCGTACGTACTATCCTTTCTAACGAAGGTGTACTGCTGATGAAGCACTTGAACGGCGGTGTAGCTAAGGGTGCATTTAGCCAAGAAGAGGCTCAGAAGCGTTTCGATGCTTGGAAAGCTCAGAAAGATGCTAAGGCAGGTAAGATCAGCCAGGCTGAGGCAGAGAAGAAGGCTGCTGCTGCGAAGGCTCTCCTCGCTCAAGAGGTTGAGACCAACAAGGCGAAAGCTGCTGCTATCGCTGAGAAGCGTGCCGCTGCTGCCGCTGAACTCGCTGCTGCTGCGCAAGAGGCTGCACAGGAAGCTGCTGCTGCAGAGGCAGAGGCTAACGGTGAAGAGGCTCCCGCAGAGGAATAAGTCTGACTTGGCTTAAAAAGCTGCTTTATCTTAGCAAAAAAAAGTCCGGAACATTCCGGGCTTTTTTTATTGCTTGAAATAATTGGTTCGGATCAGTTTGTCGGATAGCGAACGACGAAGCGGATAAGTGCCGATGGAATAGGATGGATTTTCTTCTCTCAGGTCTCGTCCGAAGCCTTTCCAGAAATACGATTTTTGTCCGATGAAATCGAGAAGAGTGGGGAAGATATCTATCTGTTCTGCTTGCTCCATGACACGCAGGGAGTCGAGATGCGACGAGACAATGATCAGCGGACATCCTGCCTCGTCTGTGCCGAAGGGCAAATCGGCGCGCAGACCGTATTCGCGCACCTCGTCGCTCATGTGGCACGTGAAGATACGATGGTCGCCGGTGATGGCGATCGTACTGTTGCGCATGGTCTGTGCCGTGTCGGCCCACGCCAGAAAACGTCCTATATGGCGGTCCGTGAAGTGCGCCGTTTGCATATAACTGCGGAGAACAGACGGAACACTGTCCGGAAGAACGACCTCTCGGTCCGGCGAACTATCGAACGGCAGGTGACCGTTGATAGAAATACCCATCACACAAGAGGGTACACTCGTTGCGGCTATTGTCTCGATCAGCCTGTCTATCATCGTGCTGTCTGACCATGCAAACCGATAGTCCGTGTTCGGCTCGATCAGGTCCTGATAGCCGTAAGCACGGGTCATCGTGCGTTGGTTCCACACATTGCGGCACGGGTTGACGATCGCGCTATAAGGAAAGAGATGCGCTATGTTGGGATAGGTGCAGTAGTCATAATCGATGCAAGCGATGCCCTCCAGCGTGGGGTACAAACCCGTGTTGATGATGAGTTGTCCGTCACCGGACATGCCGTATTGGATTTGTGACCGCACATCCTTGACGTAGAGCACAGGATGGGAATGAATATAAGCGTTAAGTGCGGGACATATCGGATTGCCGAAGGCGTCTTGGGCGTCCAATAACCACGACTCAAAACTCTCTAAAAGCAGAATGACGAGATGGCCTTTCACGGGAGTAGGAGGTGTCTGCGTGTTGATGAGTGTGGACAGAACGGCCTTCTCCTCATCGGTCAGTTCGGCGGGTTTCGTTCTCTCGGCGTATGACTGAATGAAGTCAGTTACCATAAATAGCGGGTAGGCGAGGATGGAGCGGTGGTGGATATAGTGCGCCGCTTTGCGCTCGTTCTCACTCACTCCGACGAAAAACGCTTGTGGTATGCGGCAAGGGTTAACCCATTCCCAGGTAAAGGGTGCGCCGTTGAGACAGGGTTTGTGGTAGTGCCATCGCAAGTAGGAGCCGGTGACGCTTAGTGTTGTGCCGATAAGAAACGCGATGAGTGTCTCCCACCAGCGGAAAGGAGCGGCTTCCCACCAATAACAAACGGTAGCCACACAGGTCAAGAGCGGGAACAGGAGCAAGGACGCGTCGCAGTACGGGATGATACTGGACCAGAACCCTTCCATGTTACCGGTCAGCGTAAGGAGATGCCAAGTGATGAAGAGGTGGTTGACCCGGTAGTAAATGATCTGAGCAATTATCCAAAGGTCCGTCAGTCCCAAAAGCGCAAAGACAGGCCAGCGTTTGGACGTCCACATCACGGTGAGTGCAAGGAGTACAGCGGCTGCCCATTTGAAGAAAGGAAGGGCCGGTGAGACATATATGTCCAAGGCTACTATGCGGTCAAACAAGAACGCTTTGGCAGCCAGCAGACATACTACCAGCAAGAAACGGAGCCATGCTCCCCATGAAGTGTTATGTAGGATACGGATGGACATAAATAGTTCAAACAGGCTGCAAAATTACTGTTTTTTTTGCATATATGCAAATTTTTCTTGCACATGTCAGAAAAAATCAGTACCTTTGCGCACTTTTATGTGGGCAAAGATACGAAACATATGGCAGAATAACTCGAAGGTAGCGGAAAACTATGTTTTCATGACTATTCTTCAAGTGCTCAATGTATGTTTTTACATTCTGATCTATCCCTTTGTCATTCGCGTGTTGGGTGCGGAGAGTTACGGCCTCTATGCGTACGCAGCTGCGTTGGTGATGCTGTTCATCACATTTGTCTCCTTTGGCTTTGATCTTCCTGCCGCCAAGCGCATAGCAGAACATGCATCTGATACAGGTGTCAAAGAGCAAGTGTTGTCGGAAGTTACAACAGCCAAGATCCTGTTGGAGGGCATCGCGCTTGTTGTTTTTGCGGTCCTGTTTCCGGTGTCTGCCAAGATGCAAGCGGCGCCGGTTCTGTTTTCTATTGTCTTTGTGCAGACCCTCAGCAATATCTTCTTTCCTCAATGGTATTTTCAGGGAATCCAGCGCATGCGTGTGGTGACGTATATTCAGGTCTGTTTCCGCCTGCTGTCCTTGCCGTTTATCTTTTGGTTGCTTCGTGCGCCGGAGGATCTTTGGATCTTTGCGCTTATTCTTACTCTCTGTTCGGTCCTGGGCAGTCTGGTCGCTTGGTGGATCATACGGTATCGGGAAGGATTGCATGTGCGCCTTGTTCCGCTTTCCGATGCTTGGCGAAGTACACGAGAGGCGCTGCCGTTCTTCTTGAGTAATGCAACCAGCGCGCTCAAGGAGCAGGGTATCGTCTTGCTGATCGGTATGTTCCTGGGTATGACCGATGTGGCGATCTATGATCTGGCCAATAAGATCATTATCATCCCGAGAACGATCCTGAGCAAACTGAACGATGCGATCTTCCCGCAGATGATGGCGCAGCCGAGTGCGAGCGGACGAAGAAAAGTGCTGCTGGGTGAGGTCGCTATCGGTCTGGCTTCCATCGTGCTGGTTGCCGCATTCGGCTACTGGGCGGTTTTGGTGCTGGGAGGAAAAGCCATGCTGGCATCCTATCCGGTCAGTATCATTCTGAGTGTGACGATATTAACGTGGTTGGTAGTCGGTGCGATGATCTATTTTTACATTATTCCCTCCGGCCAGACGTACTATATCACGCTCAATCAGGTGATAGCGATGGTATCAACTTTTGCTTTTGCCGGAGTCAGTCTCTATTTCACGCACAGCGTGTACTTGCTGGCGGCCAGTTTGGCGATCGCGGGGCTGATAGAGATCGTGTTTTGTTCCATTGTCATACGTCGTAAACTGCAACCATGAAACTGAGTGTTATTGTGCCCGTTTACGGCGTGGAGAAATACATAGCGCGGTGTGCCAAATCGATCTTGGGGCAGACGAATGCGGATATGGAGTTTATCTTCGTGGATGATGCTTCGCCGGATCGCTCCATTGAGATCCTGGAGGAGGTCTTGTCGCATTATCCGACGCAGCAGGTGACGATCCTGCATCATGATACGAATCAAGGTCTGGCAGCAGCACGCAGAACCGGCTTAGAGGCTGCCCAAGGGGAGTATATCGTGAGTGTGGACAGCGATGATTATATCGAGCCGAACACCTTGGAATTGTTGGTGGGCAAGGCAGAAGAGACCGATGCGGACATAGTGGGTATGGACTGTTGGTTTGAGTGGAACAACAAGCGGAGTGTCTATCGGGGTGCTTTCTCGTCGGACGCACAGACCTACAGCCGAATGTTACTCAGTGGATCCGCGATGCCCAACGTGTGGCGACATATGATACGGCGTCGTTTGTATACGCAAACCGGTTTCTATCCTGTTCCCGGCTTGAATAACGGAGAAGATTATGTGGTCCTTCCGCGTCTGTGCTGGTATGCCAACCGGGTAGCTAAAGTGGACAGGCCGCTCTACCACTATACGCAGACGAACGAGGGGTCGATCGTGCGGGATGTGTCGGAGAGCAATATCCGCCAGTTGATGCAAGCTATGGAAGTGCTGACAGCCTTCTTTGCAGACAAACCCGACTGCGCGGAGGCCTTACACGCGGGGCAATGGCTCAAGAAAACGGATCTGATGATGCGGGTACGAAAAGCGTATTATCCCTTGGTGGACACCATGCCGTCGTCGCTGCCGGTAAATACCGGCACTATGACGCGAATGCAGCGGGTAGCCGCGTTCTTGATGGTCCGTCGGTGGTGGAACTTGTTATATATATACAGTCGTTGGTGCCAAGTGATGATCGAACTGTGGCACATCAGTAAAGGAAGAAGAAAAAGATGCTGACCTATCTGCTAAATATGGCGTTTGCGGTGGTTGCCACGTTGCTGTATGTCTATGCGCCGTGGGCGTATGACTATGACTATACGGTGACGCTCATGGCGCTGTATATTGCCCAGAACGTCCTGTTCTTTGCTACCAACAAACGAACGCATTGGTTGGGCTTTGAGTTCTTCTTTGCCCTCTCCTTCTTCCTCGTTAACTTCGTCTACCCGGTTTTCTTTGCCCCGACGGAACGCATCTACTGGTCGTTCTTTAGTTTCTCGTTTAACGACAACTATGTCACGCGAGCAACAGCCTTGGCGTACTGCGCGTATGCGTGGTATATGCTGGGCGCTACACGTATTTTACAACTCAAGCGCGAAGAACCTTCTGAGCCAACGTTCACCATCAACATGCGGCAGTATATATGGTTCTTTGGCATCACGATCGTGGCGTGGTTGCTCTTTGTAGCTACCGGCGGTTTGGCGGCGTTGCAAAGCGTGTACGCGGACGGACAGAACTTGCGCGATGTCGGCATATATAGCTATTTCAGTAATATCTTCACGGTCGGCTGTTACCTCATGGCTATCTTCCTCTTCCGGCTTCCGAAGCAGAAATGGTGGTTCTATCTGTTGGTGATCGCTTCGTTTATGTTACTCCTGCTCTCGACAGGTAGCCGTCAGTTGGCGGTAGGACTTGTGCTGATCTTGATCGTGGGCTTCAGTATGTATGTCTATCACCTCAAGGTATGGCAGGTAGCGACGATCGTGGTGGGCGGTTCTGTTGTGCTCTTCCTGGTGATGACGCTCCGTAAGGAGGGCTTGGATGTCGGCGCATGGCAGACTAAGTTAGCGCACACCCGCTTGGAGAATTTCTGGGATATCTTCGAGGACCTGATCATCAATGATCTCAACCTGTTTGTGCTCTTCGGTTACGCCCAGACGCACGAACCGACATGGTTCCAGGGCATGCTGCTCGATATCACTTCTCCTGTTCCGGGTATGTCCGGTTATATCATTGCCCACAGCGATGTGCCGGCCCAGATGCTGCATGGCGGTGACCTGCCGACTTATCTCGTCTTAGGTCCGGACGCTACATGGGGTATAGGAACGAACATGGTCGGTGAGGCGTACCGTTCCTTCGGTATCGTCGGGACATGCGTGTCGATGTTCCTGATCGGTCTCTGGGTGAAGGAGAGTTACTACCGCGCGAAGTACAGTGCCTATTGGTATCTGATGTATTTCCTGCTGGTGGGGCATGCTTTGATCTACCCGCGTGCCCCGCTGCTCTTTGACCCGCGTCTGGTGACGTGGAGTCTGCTGCTCTTATGGGTCGTACTGTTCATCACCGACCACCAGACACAGATCGTTAACTGGCTCAACCGCCTTGGTCAAAAGAAGGAGGTGAAGCCATGAGAATCCTCTATTGTGTGCCGAAGTTATACAATGCGGCAGGAATCGAGCAGGTACTCACGCAGAAAGTGAACTGGTTGGCAGCGCATACGAACCATACGTTCTTAATTGCTACCACCGAACTCACTCCGCAAGGCAAAGCGACTTGTGCTTTTGCGTTGGACAAACGGGTAGAGGTGATACCGCTGGATATCGATTTTGATGCCGACTATGCGAAGCCGCTATGGAGCAAGTGGTGGGGGCACATGCGGCGAATGAAAGCCTACCGGCAGGCCTTGACGGCTTTGGTGCGGGAGAAGGAGATCGACCTCTGTATCTCGCTGGGCGGCAAGGAGATCGCGTTTCTCAAAGAACTACCTTGCCGCACGATGGCAGAGATGCATTTCGCGATGAGGCAGCGCGAGCAGTTGTTACGCGCAACCCATCGGGGATTTGTCTGGGCGCTGTTGGGTAAGATACGCACGGTGCAACTGGTGCGAGTCGTCAAGCCTCTGGAGCGACTTGTCGTGCTCACTGAGTCCGACAAGGCCGAATGGAACGCCGCGGGCTGTAAGAACGTCGTGTGTGTACCGAATATATGCAGCCTGGACGGACAGAAGATACCTCGAGTGAAGCGAACCAAGACCGTGCTGGCGGTGGGACGTCTGCATGAACAGAAAGGCTTTGACCTCTTGCTCGAGGCATGGCAGAAGATAGAGACCCGGTTCCCCGAGTGGACTCTGCGCATCGTAGGCGAAGGACATCAAAGGGCGGCATTGGAGGCGCAGATAAATGGACTGCACTTACAACGCGCTGTGTTAGCCGGACAAGCTGCAGACATCAAAGCGGAGTATGCATCCGCCTCACTCTTTGTGCTCTCTTCCCGTTACGAAGGTTTCTCCTTGGTGCTTAGTGAAGCGATGTGGAGTGGTGTGCCCTGTGTGGCTTTCGACTGCCCGCAAGGTCCGGCCGAACTGCTGGCGGATGAGCGCGGTTGGCTTGTCCCCAACGGAGATGTAGAGGCTTTGCATAAACAGATAGCGTACGCAATCACCCATCCGGAAGAAGCAACCGAACGCGCACAAAAGGCGCAAGCCTTTGCGCAAGCAACCTATAGCGAAGCCTGTATCATGCCGCAGTGGATACGGTGGATAGAGAGACCCCGACGCATTGCCTATATCAACGAATCGATCAACACCGGTTCCGTCGGACATATCATCGAAAAACTGGGACGCTTTGCGCAGGAGAACGGATATGAGTGTGTGGTAGCACATGGTGCCAGATATACACATGTGAGCCAGTTACCGCATTATGCTTTTTCATCCAAGATAGAGGAATACCTGCATGGCGTGTGGTCCCTCTTCGGTAATGCCCACGGTTTGGGTTCGCGCCTCGCCACAAAGCGCCTGGTACGCTATCTGGATCGCTATCAACCCGATATCGTCCATCTGCATAATATCCACGGCTATTATCTGAACTATCCGCTCTTGTTCGACTACCTCAAGCGAACGCAGGTGCGTGTCGTTTGGACGCTGCACGACTGTTGGCCCATGACAGGAAGGTGTGCTTATTTTACCTCTTCCGGCTGCGAACAATGGAAGTCCGGTTGTGCACATTGTCCTGCGTACAAAGACTATCCGAGAAGCCTCGTTTCGTGTGGAGTAAGGCGCAATTACGCCCTCAAAAAGGAAAGCTTTACGCAGGTGAAGGACATGACGATAGTGCCTGTTTCGCGTTGGTTAGAGCATATCGTACGCGCCTCCTATCTGGCGCACTATCCGGTACAGACGATCTATAACGGCATCGACACCGAGTTCTTCCGACCGATGCCCGCTACTCAAACGGACGACCGAATAAACATACTGGGTGTGGCGTCTCAGTGGACAGAAACGAAAGGATGGAGCAATTGGTTGCAGTTGGCGCAAGCCTTGGACGACTCCTTCCGCATCACCTTGGTAGGCGTGACTGAGGCGCAGAAAAAGAGCTTACCGTCCAACTGTGTCGGCATCACACGAACGGACGATATTCAGCAGTTAGTGCAACTCTACTCGTGTGCGGATATCTATGTTAACTTAGCGCATCAGGAGGCTTTCGGCTTGACTTTGTTGGAAGCGATGTCTTGCGGCACACCGTGTATCTCTTATCGCACGACCGCTATCCCGGAGACTACGACCCCCGAGACGTGTGTCTGCGTACCCGACGGAAACATACAAGCCGTCCTAAAGGCGATAGAGACGTACGGCAAGACCGCTAAGGCAGAGAAAGGAGAGCTGTGCCGGGCACATGTGGTCAAGCATTTTAGCGAGCAAAGGAGTTTACAGCAATATCTCGATTTATATCAAAAGCAATGAAAATATCGATCATAACCATCACTTATAACAGCGCAAAGACTATTCAGCGCGCGCTGGAGAGCGTACAGAGTCAGACGTACCAGGATATCGAGCACGTCATTGTAGATGGTGCGTCGAAAGACGGCACACGCGAACTCATCGAGGCGTACGCAAAGAAGCACACCAACGTACGTTGGATCTCCGAACCCGACAAAGGGATCTATAACGCCCTCAACAAGGGTATCCATCTCGCCACAGGCGACGTGATCGGTTTCGTGCACTCGGACGACATCCTTTATGCACCCGACTCCATCTCGCATATCGCTGAGGCTTTTGCGCAGCAGGATATTCAGGTGGTGTACGGCGACCTGCAGTATGTGCGCGAAGGAAAAGTCACGCGCCGTTGGCGCAGTAATGACTTCAACCCCGCCAGCCTCAAGTACGGTTGGATGTGTCCTCATCCTACGATGTACGTGCGCCGCGAGGTCTATCAGCAGGTGGGAGACTACGACGAGTGGTTCTCCATCTCCGCTGACTACGACATGATACTCCGTATCTTCAAGTC
>CACYGT010000009.1 GCA_902774075.1 uncultured Bacteroidales bacterium | reverse complement strand
CGTACGCTCTTCACCGAGCGTCTGGAGTGGGTGAATACCCGCGCAAAGAACCTGAGTACGCTGAGTCAGGACCAAGTGGCCTACCTGGCGCAGAAGGACCAGCCGGGTGGCGCAAAGACCTGGAAATCGTACCTCTGGAAGCTCGCCAAGGCGGCTGTCACCGGCGAGTAATCGATGACCGGTTACAAGAAAGGGAGTCTCAATTGAGGCTCCCTTTTTTCGTCCTTAGATCCGCATTAAAACGGACGGCGGTAGGTCGGATCAACGGTATCCATGAGGGTGTCAAAATCCGAGCGAAAGCGCAACACATCGCGTAGACGAGGATAGTTCTCCGGATCGGGACAATACCTGTAGGCAAACTTCAGAAAATCAAGCTTATTCGACTCCATAGCGAACGTTTCGGCCATTCGGCCCAAGTCACGCACTGTAAACGGGCAAAGCACCACGCACAGTTTGGCAATCTCTAAGCGTTTTTCGTCAAAGGACTGCGTTTCCAGTATTCTCAGTGCCCATTGCAACTGATCTTCCGTGGCTATCTGCACCGGAGGTGGCGGCGGAGTCTGCTGATGACGACCGTCATGATGCTTGTCATGGTGTTTGTCATGATGATGCTTGTCGGGATGGTGAGAGTCGTGATGGTGAGAATCACGATGCTCCGTGGGCGGAGGGCCTTGCGGAGGACGCTGATTAGAAGGACGTTGCGCCACGACACATAACGAAGTCAGGCAGATGAACAGCAGAAGAAAATACTTTTTCATTGTTGCATAAATTTTAATTTCGGTGCAAAGATACTCCTTTTTTTGCACATACGCAAGAAAAACACAAAAACATTTGCATATTTCAAAAAAAAAGTATACCTTTGCAGTCGCAAAGGTTTTATGAAAGAATATGGAAATACTACTTTATTTTTTAGGCGGTTTTGTGCTGGCAAGTGTGGGAGCGTTTTTTATGCTCCGCAAGGCAGAGAATGCGCTGCGTGAGGCTAAAGAAGAGTCGGAGAATGCGCTGCGTGAGGCTAAAGAGCAGACTAAAGCGGATGTGGAGAAAGTCAAAGAAGAGGAGCGGAGCCGGTATGATGACCGGCTGAAGGCGCAGAAAGAAGCGCAAGAGGCGGCGCAGGAAACGCTGACACAACTGCATAACAAGGCTCTCGAGAAGATGCAGGCGGAACTGGAGGCCAAGACGCACGAGATGCTCCGGGCTCGCCAGAGTGAGTTTGCCACGTCGAGCAAGGAGAAAATCGAAGAAGTGATCAGACCGCTCCTGAAGGACATGGAAGAGATGCGGGCCAGCGTGAAGGAGAACAGCAAAGAGCAGGTGGAGCTGAAGGCCGAAGTACGCAATAAGATTGAGGGGCTGATTGCCCAGACCGAACGCGCTTCGCAGAGTGCCGACGAACTGACCATGGCGCTTAAGAACAGCCATAAGATCCAGGGCGACTGGGGCGAAAGGAAGTTGGTGGAGCTGCTGAGTTCATACGGATTCGTGGAAGGCAGGCAGATCCTGTCCCAGGAGTATATCAAGGATGAATACGGCCGTTTGATCGTGGACGACAAAGGCGGCAAGAAACGGACGGATGTGATTCTGCGACTGGATGACAAGCGCGTCATCGTGATTGACTCCAAGACCTCGCTCGATGCGTATCTGCGCTACATCGAGGCGCAAGAGAAGAACGACACCATCGCGATGCAGCAAGCTATCGAGGACAATCTGGACAGTATCCGGGGCCAGATCGACCTACTGCGCAAAGCCGATTACAGCGCATTGATTCAAGAGCCGTACCAGACGATCGGCTATACGGTGATGTATGTGCCGGTATCGGGCGCACTGCAACTGGCCATGGCCAACAGCCCGACCTTATGGCATGAGGCGATGGAGAAAGACCATATCCTGCTGTGCGACGACCGTATGCTGGAGACCATCATCCGCACCATTGAGATCACATGGACCAAGATCGACCAACTCAGCAACCAGAAGAAGATCATCGAGGCGGCAGAGCGTGTGATCGAGCGCGTAGAGATCATGGCGGAGCATTTTATCAGCGCAGAGGATGCGGTCAACCTGGCGCAAGAGAAGATGAGTGCTTGCCGCAAACAACTCACCCAAGGAGGAAGTAGTATCCTCACTGCAGCCAATGAGTTGCAGAAACTGGGCGTCAAGCCCGCGCTTACACAGGCAAGACAGAAACGCCGCAAGAAGATCGCGCCTATCTTGGAGGAGTTAGGCGAAGAGGTGCCGTTCGAGGATGTCGATACACCGGCGATTGAAGAAGGCGAAGAGAGTTAATAAGCCTCAGCCGTAGATGCAATAACCGGCTATGCCGGCGAGGACAATGAGCAAGATAGGGTGACTGATAACTTCAGTCGCCTTATTTTTTAGGAAGTTCGGCAGGATAGTCAGCAGGGCCACTACCGCAAAGATGATCCAGGATGTGGCATCAATGAAGTTAGTCGGTTTGATGAGCATCAAGGCTGCCGAAGCCACCAGACCGATGACGGTGAAACGAAGCATACGAAGCGTCTGCTCGTAGTACGGATTGCCTTGGAAGCGCTTGCTGAGCCAGAAATAAGCCTTGCATATACTGAGCATGATGATGAGGCTCGGGAGCACGATCGCGAAAGTAGCGAGGACACTGCCCCAGAAACCGGCGGTCGTATAACCGACGTATGTGGCGCAGTTGATGCCGATAGGACCCGGGGTGACCTGACTGACCGCGACTATATCGACAAACTCCTGCTGGCTCATCCAACCATGATTCTCCACTTCCATCTGTATCAATGAAAGGATCGCCAGGCCGCCACCGAAACCGAAGAGGCCTATTTTGAAGAACGATATGAAAAGCTGCAGGTATAGCACAGTTTAACGATTTAACGCTTTAACAGTTTAACGGCGATAAGCGTTACGACGATTGTCGCCAGAATAACCCAAACGGGATTGACATGACCGAGCCAGATGAGGAGCGCCGCTATGACAGGAATGAGGGCCGTAAGCCAACTGATCTTGGCGGATTTGGCCATCTTAAAGAGCGGGGCAGCGATGAGGGCGACGACGGCCGGACGGATGCCTTTGAAAGCCGCTTCAACGGCCGGCAGTTCTTTCCACTCGCGGAACAGCATCGCAATAGCCAGGATGATGAGGAAAGAGGGTAGTACGGCGCCTAAGACGGCTCCGCAGACGCCCTTCCATCCGCCTACACGCCAACCGATGAAGATGGCTGAGTTGACGGCTATCAGTCCCGGAGCAGCTTGCGCCAAAGCGATCATGTTGAGGAACTCCTCCTCGTCAATCCAGCCTTTGCGGTCCACTACCTCGCGTTGGATAAGCGGTAACATAGCATAACCTCCACCGAGGGTGAAGGTGCCGATCTTGAAATATGTCCAGAATAATTGTAGGAACAATTATTATTGGTTATTGGTAATTGGTGATTGGTGATTAATCCTTGTTCTCGCGGAGTTGCTGCTTGACGAACTTGGAGAGCATGTTGATCGCTGCGTTGTTATGTCCGCCTTGCGGAACGATGACATCGGCAAAACGCTTACAAGGCTCAATGAACTGCTCGTGCATCGGTTTGAGCACGCGCTGGTAACGATCGATGACCTGCTCAGCCGTACGTCCACGCTCGATGACGTCGCGTTTCATAACACGTATCAGACGATCGTCAGCATCGGCATCTACGAAGATCTTGAGGTCCATCTGCGCGCGCATCTTAGGTTCACGCAGCGCCATGATACCTTCTACCACAATCACCTCTTTGGGCTCAATATGCACGGTCTCTTTCGAACGCGTACAAGTGATATAGGAGTAGATGGGTTGCTCGATCGGTTTGCCTTCTTTGAGCAGCGCGATATGCTTGGTCAGCAGATCCCAATCGAAGGCATCCGGGTGGTCGAAGTTGATGAACTGACGCTCTTCAACAGGCACATGACTGCTGTCTTTGTAGTATGAGTCTTGGGGAATAACTACCACTTCGCCTTTCGGAAGGCGCTCAATGAGTTTTCTGACTACCGTTGTTTTACCCGAGCCGGTACCGCCCGCAATGCCGATGATAAACATAAAAGATGTGCGATTGTTTATTATTCGGGATGCAAAAGTACTGCTTTTTTTGCAAATATGCAAATATTTGTCGATTTTTTTGCATAATTCAAAAAAAAACACTAATTTTGCACCCGCTTTTGTGCTAACGCACGTTAAATGGTTAAAATGGTTTTTCTTTGGAAAACGTTAAATAGTTAAATTGTTAATGGCAAATTTTCAGAAACTGACTCCTCGCAGTGAGGATTATTCGAAATGGTACAATGAGTTGGTGGTCAAAGCCGACCTGGCGGAACAGAGTGCAGTTCGCGGATGTATGGTGATCAAGCCTTATGGCTATGCTATCTGGGAGACGATACAGGCCGAGTTGGACCGTCGTTTCAAAGAGCAAGGTGTGAAGAACGCCTATTTCCCGTTGTTGATCCCGAAATCGTTCTTGAGCCGTGAGGCTGAGCACGTAGAGGGTTTTGCAAAAGAGTGCGCCGTAGTGACGCACCACCGCTTGATGAACGACCCGAACGGTAAGGGTGTGGTAGTAGATCCGCAGGCTAAACTGGAGGAAGAGCTCATCATTCGTCCGACCTCGGAGACGATCATCTGGAGCACGTATAAGAACTGGATCAACAGCTATCGCGACCTGCCTATCCTCTGCAACCAATGGTGTAACGTGATGCGTTGGGAGATGCGTACGCGTCTGTTCCTGCGTACGGCGGAGTTCCTTTGGCAGGAAGGCCATACGGCACATGCGACCAAAGAGGAGGCAGAAGACTACGCACGTCAGATGCTGGATGTGTATGCCGACTTCGCAGAGAACGTGATGGCGATACCGGTTGTGAAGGGCGTGAAGAGTCCGAACGAGCGTTTTGCCGGCGCGTTGAATACGTATTGTATCGAGGCGATGATGCAGGACGGTAAGGCACTGCAGGCCGGTACCAGTCACTTCTTAGGACAGAACTTCGCCAAGAGTTTTGATGTGCAGTTCCTGAGCAAAGAGAACAAATACGAGTATGTTTGGGCAACCTCTTGGGGTGTATCGACGCGTCTGATGGGTGCGCTGATTATGACGCACTCGGACGATAACGGTCTGGTATTACCGCCGCACTTGGCCCCGATTCAGGTGGTTATTGTACCTATCTTCAAGAAAGAGGAAGACCTCGAGAAACTGCTCGTTAAGTTGAATCCGCTGGCAGACCAACTGAAGGCACTCGGTATTCGCGTCAAAGTGGATACGGACGAGAAATATACGCCGGGTTACAAGTTCGCCGATTATGAGTTGAAGGGTGTGCCTGTTCGTCTGGCGATGGGTGGCCGCGATCTGGAGAACAACACGATCGAGATTGCACGCCGTGATACGCAGACCAAAGAGACCATTTCTCTCGATGGAATCGTAACAATCGTGCAAAATCTGTTGGAAGAGATCCAGGCTAACTTGCTCAAGAAAGCCCTTGATTTCCGTATCGCCAACACCCGTGAGGTGAACAGCTATGAGGAGTTCAAAGAGGAGCTGAAGAAAGGTGGTTTCTTACTCGCCCATTGGGATGGCACCCCGGAGACGGAGCAACGCATCAAGGACGAGACGAAAGCCACTATCCGTTGTATCCCGTTGGCAGACCTTCCGGGTCATAAGAACGAGCCGGGCAAGTGTATGGTGACCGGTAAGCCTTCGGCTGGACGTGTAGTGTTCGCCCTCAATTATTGATTTGGCACTATTTTTGCGGGCAGAGTCATAGATGAAACGACTACTGCACATAGTACTGGTATTAGCAGTGAGCACACAGTTGTTCGCTGCTAATAAGTATTTGGACTCCTGTATGTTACGCGTGCAGGACGGGGATACGATGTACCTGGCTTATCTGCATGAGCTATGGGTCTATCCGCCGATGAAGTTCAAGAACAAGAAGCAGGAGAAGTTCTACTGGAAGACCGTGCGGGACGTGAAGAAATGCCTACCCTACGCCAAGAAGATCACGGCCGATATGGCGTATGCCGACGAGGAACTGGCCAAACTACCCGATCAGAAGAGCCGCAGGAAATGGTGGAGACAGTTTGAGCGGCAGTTATTCAAGAAATACGAGAAGGATTTTCGGGGCATGTACGCCAGTCAGGGACGTATGCTGATGCTGCTGATGGATCGTGAGACGGACCGAACCAGTTATGATTTGATCAAGCAGTATAAGGGAAAAACCGCCGCTAATTTCTGGCAGTTCATTGCGAAGTTGTTTAAGAACGACCTGAAGGAAGAATACGACGCGTCGGACAAAGACCGTATCACCGAGCGGGTGATTAATCTTGTGGAAGCGGGTCAGTTGTAGCGCCCATATGCAGGTTTCTGCGGGACACGAGTAAGATGATGACCGCCGTGATGGCAGAGAGGGTGTCACTCGTAGGGATGGCCCACCAAACACCATCGATGGATTCGGCAAAAAGCATAGGCATCCACAACACCAGCGGGATGAGATAAAGCACTTGGCGTGTGAGGCTTAAGAAGATGGCTTTCCCGGCTTTGCCGATAGAGGTAAACAGGTTTCCTGTTACCATCTGGAAGCCGATGATGAGCATCGTAGAACAGATGATACGCATGGGCTTGATGGTCTGCTCAATGAGGATAGGATCGTGGGTGAACATCTGTGTGACGAGACGCGGACAGCACTCGCCCAAGAAAAAGACCACGCCCATCACACCCGTAGCGTACAGACTGGTGAGATAGAACGACCGTAACATGCGGTCGTATTTTTTTGCCCCGTAGTTATATCCGGCTATCGGTTGCATACCTTGGTTGAGGCCCATCACCATCATCGCAAAGACGAAGGTCAGACGGTTGATGACGCCGTAGGATGCTATCGCCATGTCGCCGCCAAAGTTCTTGAGTTGGTTATTGATGATGACGACGACAAAACAATGTGCGATGTTATAGAGGAAAGGCGAGAGACCGATCGCCAACGCGCGGAAAGTGATATGTCTATTCAGACGCCAAATTCCCCGATGAAATCGAACTAATTCGTTCTTATCAAAGAACTTGGTTACTTGCCATGTGACGGCGATCGCCTGGCTGATGACGGTTGCCAAAGCTGCACCGCGCACACCCATGTCGAGACCGAAGATAAAGAGCGGATCGAGGATGATATTCACCACTACGGCTACCAGCGTAGCTGTCATAGAGAAACGTGGGTGGCCGGCTGAACGGAGCATGGCGTTGAGACCAAAATAGATATGGGTGAGGATATTACCATACAGTATTATCTCCATATATTCGTGCGCGTACACGATCGTATCCGCGCTCGCGCCGAAAGCAAACAGGATGGGGTCCAGCCATATCAGTCCGACGACCATCACCACGGCCGACAGGATGATGTTCATCACGATGACGTTGCCTAAGACGCGGTTGGCCCGCTCATAGTCTTTCTCACCTAAGTAGATAGCCAGCAGAGAAGAGGCACCTACGCCCACCAGGCTACCGAAGGCCGCACAGATGTCCATGAACGGCTTGGCGACCGTCAAGGCACCCAAGGCCAAGGCACCGACACCGTGACCGATATAGATACTGTCCACGATGTTGTACAGGGACATAGCTGTCATCGCGATGATGGCAGGCAAAGCGTACTTCCATAGAAGTTTATGTACAGGTTCAGTACCTAATTCGGTGGTTCTACTCATGACTAGGGGACTAGGAAACTAGGATTCTAGGGTCCTAGCGATTTTATTAAACACCTCAGCAGCTGGATGACCGGCTTGCAAAGCGATAGGTGTACCCTCGTCTCCTCCTTCGCGGATGGACTGTACGAGCGGTATCTGACCTAAGAGCGGAATATTCAGTTCTTCGGCCAGTTTCTTTCCGCCGTCTTTGCCGAAGATATAGTATTTGTTGTTGGGCAGTTCAGCCGGTGTGAACCATGCCATGTTCTCGATCAGACCGAGGATAGGTACGTTCACTTTCTCGTTGCGGAACATCTCCACACCTTTGCGGGCATCAACGAGTGCCACCGGTTGAGGGGTGGTTACCACGATGACACCGGTCAGTTGGAGGGTAGCGATAAGCGTGAGATGGATATCGCTTGTACCGGGAGGAAGGTCTATCAGGAAATAATCCAGTTCGCCCCAATGGGCATCTTCGATGAGTTGTTTGATGGCATTGGAAGCCATACCTCCTCGCCAGATAACGGCCTGTTCCGGGTCCACAAAGAAACCGATAGACAGCATCTTCACACCATACTGCTCGATGGGCTCGATGAGCGTTCTTCCTTCGATTTCAACGGAATACGGACGGCATTCTTCAGTATGGAACATCTTCGGCATCGAGGGGCCGTGAATATCCGCGTCGAGCAGTCCAACGCTGTACCCTTTGTTCGCCAAAGCAATCGCCAGGTTAGCCGCTACGGTGGACTTCCCTACTCCGCCCTTACCGCTGTGGATTGCGATGACATGCTGCGCATGTATTGGTGATTGGTGATTGGTGATTTCAGATTTCAGATTTTTCTTGACGAACTTAGGATGGATGTTGGCCTTGATATTGGGGTCAATATAGGTCTGGAGGGCTACTTCTGTAGCCTTGAGAACGGACTTGAGGAAGGGGTCGTTATCTTTTTCAAAGATAAGGGAGAACGAGACCTCGAATCCCGATATACGAATATCGTCTTCGAGCATCCCGCTCTCTATTAAGTCTTTGCCCGTTCCCGGGTAGCGCACATGGCGCAAGGCATCAATAACTTGCTGTGGATACATTATCTAAGGTAGTTTTCCCACTTGGTGTTACGCATATCGCCGGACTTGAGGAACTCCTCGTGCATCGCAAAAGCGAGGGAGAGGTTATGTTGCGTCTGTCCGTGTTTAGCATACTTGAGGTAGTCGCGTAACATCTCGCGGTACTCCGGAGCCACACAGTTGTTGATGATCTCTTGAGCACGCTGACGCGGACTCTTACCACGCAGATCGGCTACACCTTGTTCTGTCACAAGAACCTTGACACTATGCTCGCTATGATCGAGGTGCGTTACCATCGGAACGATAGACGAGATAGCGCCGTTCTTAGCTGTAGAAGCCGTGGTGAAGATGGAGAGGTAGGAGTTACGGGCGAAGTCGCCTGAACCGCCGATACCGTTCATCATCTTGGTGCCGGTCACATGGGTCGAGTTGACGTTGCCGTAGATATCTGCCTCCAACGCGGTGTTGATGGCAATGATACCGAGACGACGTGCGATCTCCGGACTGTTGGACGTCTCCTGCGGACGCAGTAAGAGTTTGTCGCGATAGAAATCGAGGTCAGCGAGCACTTCTGCCATCTTCGACTCTACGAGTCGCAACGAACAACCCGAAGCGAACTTACAGTTTCCTGCTTTGATGAGATCGACCACGGAGTCTTGGATAACCTCCGAGTACATCTCAAACGGCGGGATATGGGGGTTCTTACCGAGTTCACCGAGGACCGCATTCGCTACGTTTCCTACTCCACTCTGGATGGGCAGGAAGGAAGCGGGGATACGTCCGGCTTTGAGTTCTGCCTCGAGGAAAGCCGCTACGTTCGCACCGATCTTCGCCGTCGTCTCATCTACCGGTGTGAAGGCCGGGATCTCGTTCGGACGGTTGGTCTTCACTACAGCCGCTATCTTGGCGGGATCTACTTTGATATGGTCCGCACCGCAACGGTCGGAGGGTTTGTAGATAGGTATCTCCTTGCGATAAGGCGGGTCGAGCGGTTCGTAGAGATCGTGCATGCCGCGCATGGAAGCGGGGAACATCTCGTTGAGCTCGATGATGATCTTATCGGCCAGACGGCAGATAGTAGGCATGATACCTACACCGGCTGCAGGCACGATCGTTCCGTCTTCGCCTACGTACGATGCCTCGATGATGGCCCAGTTGGGTTTCGGAAGGAAACCATAGCGCAGGTCCTGCGGCATGTGAGAGAGGTGCATATCGAAGTAATGTGTTCCTTCGGCATTGATCTCCTCGCGCATGGACTTGTTGGACTGATACGGCGTACGGAACTCTACCGCATGTGCACGCGCAAGCGCGCCATCACAGGAGTCACCCATCGACGCACCGGTCTCAAGGCCTACACGGAAAGGCTTACCTTCCGCATGCAGTTTCTCTGCACGTTGAGCGAGTGCAAACGGCACTGCCTTGGGCACTCCGGTGGCGGTAAAACCACCGAGGCCCAAGACGTCACCATGTTGTATCAATTCAGCCGCTTCTTCAGCGGTCATAAATGGTAAAGCCATTTTATGATTTCAAATTTATGATTTACTCTGCTTTGCCGTCGGAACCGAGCACGTTGATGATCTTGTGCTTGTAGAGTTCCTCCATCAGGTCACGAGCCGGACCGCAGTATTTACGCGGATCGAACTCACCCGGTTTCTCTGCAAATACTTTGCGAACAGCAGCGGTGAAGGCCAGACGGCTGTCGGAGTCGATATTGATCTTGCAGACAGCGCTCTTGGCAGCCTTGCGGAGTTGCTCCTCAGGAATACCCACTGCATCAGGCAGTTTGCCTCCGTATTTGTTGATCATATCTACATACTCCTGCGGTACGGACGACGAACCGTGCAGTACGATCGGGAAGCCAGGCAGTTGCTCCATGATAGCGTCGAGCACGTCAAATGCCAATGGAGGAGGAACGAGACGACCGGTCTTCGGGTCACGAGTACATTGCTCCGGAGTGAACTTATACGCACCGTGCGAAGTACCGATGGAGATAGCAAGGCTGTCACAACCTGTACGGGTAGCGAAATCAACTACCTCTTCCGGCTTGGTATAGTGGCTGACAGCAGACGATACTTCGTCCTCAACACCTGCCAATACACCGAGCTCAGCTTCTACGGTAACATCGAACTGATGAGCGTACTCAACCACTTTCTTGGTGAGGGCGATGTTCTCTTCATACGGAAGGGAAGAAGCATCGATCATGACACTCGAGAAACCGAAGTCAACACAAGATTTGCAGAGTTCGAAGCTATCTCCGTGGTCGAGGTGCAGACAGATCTGCGGGTGCTCCCAACCAAGCTCTTTAGCGTACTCTACAGCGCCCTGAGCCATGTAACGAAGCAGGGTCTGGTTAGCGTAGTTACGCGCACCTTTGGATACCTGAAGAATAACCGGGCTCTTGGTCTCAGCAGCTGCTTTGATGATAGCCTGGAGTTGCTCCATGTTGTTGAAGTTAAATGCCGGGATAGCATAGCCTCCCTTGATTGCCTTTGCGAACATCTCACGGGTGTTGACGAGGCCTAATTCTTTGTAAGATACCATAATAAAATTAAAATTTTAATTTGTTATTTGTTATTTGTGATTGTTTATTTAAATTTCGAAGCATGATGACCGCGGATGAGGATATGATGGTTAGCGATCGGCGCGGTGAGGAAGTACTGCGATACTTCCGGTGTTGCTTTGATCCACACCTGCGTACGACAGAGGTTGGGCTCAAACTGACAGCGCTCGAGTTCGACATCTTGTGCCATGAGGCGTTTCATATCCGGACTGAGTTTGACGAGGGTATAGTCGCCGGTAGGCAGGTCGCCGTGGATAGCGACACCTATACCCGACTCGAAATGGGTCGTGTACTCGTGTTTCTCGGTCATCTTGAGCGGGAGGGTACAGTGCGCAAAGAGCATCTCGCCGTTGGGTTGGATACGGGCAGGGTTGACCTGGAAACAGAGTTCACCGGTCAGTTTCTTGCAGAGCATCATCGTCAGCAGCGTCGGGATGTCGCCTTCGCAGGCTGCAGGAATACCTTCGTCGTTGAGTTTGCTAAGGGCGATACAGCCGGTGTTCTTGACGGTCGTTAAGAGGTCAAAACAACGGAGTGTGACGCCTTGCAGGTCATATTGATGCACGAGTTCTTTGAGACGCTCATAGATCGCCTCAGCACCTTTCATACCAGGATCCACGACACCCAGTTTGGTCATTTCCTCGATAGGGATATCGACGAGTTCGATATTCATTCGGTCGAGCACCTGTTGGTAGTCCACGCGGGACGCGATGAGCCAATCGGAAGGGAAGCCTACCACGCCCAGACGAAGGGTCTGATCGTTATGCAGAAGTGCCTCGGACGGCCGGATACTAACAGCGGATTGTTCTTCGGGCAATTGGGTATCTGTAGCAGAAGTCATCACTTTGCCGATACCGTTATGCGAACGGATGAAACTGAGTATCTCGAGAGAAGCGGCCAAGGAGTTACTATGCCCGCTAACCATGAGGAAGACAGGCTTGTTGAGGTCGATCAGTCCTTCGTCAACGAGTTGAATGAACTTAGCTTCTGTACCACCGGTAAGGACGGCCACTACTTGGTTTTTCTCCAGGAACGAGGCCGGCAGTTCGAAAGGCAGGGTGAGTGCCTCGCGGTGCATCTCGGATGAAAGGATATGCAATATCATGCTCTCCAGAATTTAGCGGCGTGGTGACCTTTGATGAGCACGTGGTGATCGGACAGCGGTGCGGTCAGCAGGTATTGGCTGACGATTGGCGTAGTCTGAATCCAGATCTGCGTGCGGCACATGTTCTTCTCATACTGACAGCGTGTCACTTGGACGTTGACGGCCAGAAGACGTTTCAAATCCGGACTCAACTTCACGAGCGTATAGTCACCCGGCTCTACTTCACCGTGGATAGCCACACCTATACCGGACTCGAAATGAGTGGTGTACTCGTGTTTGGAGGTCATACTGAGGGCGATCGTACATTTCGCCAGCAGCACTTGTCCGTCCGGCTGGATACGTGCAGGGCTACCCATGAAGCCCGGCTCGCCGGTCAGATTCTTACAGATCATCATTGTGAGCAGCACAGGAATATCACCCTCACAGCCGGCAGGGATACCTTCGTCGTTGAGCTTGCTGACAGCAATACAACCGGTGTTCTTGACGGTCGTGAAGAGATCGAAGCAACGAACGGTGATACCATCGAGTTTGTATTTGGCAACGATCTCTTTCTCACGCTCGTAAATTGCTTCCGCACCCTTCATACCCGGATCCACTTCGCCGAGACTGCTCATTTCCTCAAACGGGATCTCCACCAACTCGCAGTTCATCTTATTCAACACCTCTTTGGGATCCACCTGCGAAGCGATCAACCATTCTTGCGACTTACCTACGACACCGAGACGCATCTTTTTTTCATTCTTGAGCACTTTCTCCAGCGGCGCACGAGTCAAGGAAGCAGTATCATTCAGATCCGGGAAGACCGTGTCCTTCGGGTGCTGCATGATTTTGGCAATACCGTTGCGCTGACGGATAAAACTGAGGATCTCAAGTGCAGCAGGGATAGAGTTGCTATAACCGCTGACCAAGAGATAAACGGGGCGCTGGAGGTCGATTTTCTTCTCGCGAACGAGGTCCATAAAGAGCGCCTCTGTACCACCGGAGAGAACGGCAACTACTTGATTTTCTTCAATAAAAGAGTCGGACACTTTAAAAGGTAAGTCCTTAACTTCCGTGTGCAGTTTTGAACGTAAGGTGTGTAACATGGGTATAATTATTTTAAATTGCGCCGCAAAATTACAAAAAAAAAATAACATACACAAGAGTGTATGTCACTTTTTGGGCAATTTTTCCTTATTCAGGCCTTTTTAGCGCACTTTCTGCCCCTGCAGCGTATATATTGCTTGGTCATCGTGCAAGATATACACATTGCCGTGACGAATCAGTTTCTGCGCCTTATTGGCCGGATTAACGATGACGTTGGCAGGATTGTCAGATGGTTGATCCGCCTCATACACCGCTACTAACACAATACCGTCCGCTAACATGCCTTGCTGTACCTGCCAGCCGAGGAAAGTAAAGCCCTCGATATGCGGCTCGTTGGGCACGGCCCAGGTCTGCGCTTCCATATAATAGAGCGCACTGTCCGCTTTGAGGTAGCTCAGGTTTACTGTCTGGTCTTCGAACTGCAGGCCGGTCGCCACACCGATGATATTATCGAAATCGCACCAGACGGCTTGGGTTCGGTAGAGATCGATACGGTCGATCGGCACATAGAGGTAACAGGTGTGCTTGTTGACATTCTTGACCTTGTCCTCATCCATGGTCTGCGGCGTGAGGGCATAGTTATGTATCGCCTTCAGCTTGGAGCAGTCATAGAACGCTTTGGAATTGATGGCGGTGACGGATGCCGGGATGAAGACCTCTTCCAGCGCCGAGCAGCCGTAGAGCACTTCGGTGGCGACCGTCTTGATGCCTTCCGGGAAGGCGAAACGCTTCATTGACGAGCAATACCCGAAGGAGTTTTTGGCCACCAAGGTCACCGATGCCGGAATCTCCACCCCCTTGAGGGCCGTACAGGAATAGAAAGCGTAATTGCCGATGGTATCCAGGTTCTGCGGCAGCACAATCGTATCCAATTTGTCCATCCTGTAACACAGGTAATTCGGAATGTACGTTACCTGGTCACCAAAGGTGAACGAGGTGATGCCGGCAGAACTTTCGTAGAACGGCGAGTCCCAATCCGTACCGATATTCCTGCACGTAAGCGGCAACCAGGTCACCGAGGTAAGCGGATTTTCCCGGAACGCTTTGTTACCAATCGAGGTCACCGTGCTCGGAATGGTGATCGAATCAAACTTACAGTGAAAGAATGCCTGTTCACCGATGGTCTTCAAGCCTTCCGGTAAGTTGATGGACTTGAGCTTCGAGCAGTAATAAAAAGCATAACTATTGATAGTCGTCACCGTAGCCGGCAGTTCGATGGACTCCAGCGAGGTACAGTAACCTAAGAAATTGGAAGGGATCGTCTTCTGAGTCACCGGCAGGTTGATGGACTTAAGATTCGAGCAGGAATAGAAAGCGTAACTACCCAAGGACTTCACCGACGGCGGCAGCACGATGATGTCCAATTTGTCCATCCTGTAACAAATATATGAAGGAACGGCCTCCACTTGGTCACCAAAGGTGAACGAGGTGATGCCGGCAGAACTTTCGTAGAACGGCGAGTCCCATTCCGTACCGATCGTACACGTAGGCGGCAACCAGGTCACCGAAGTAAGCGGATTGTCCCTGAACGCTTTATTACCAATCGAGGTCACCGTGCTCGGAATGGTGATCGAATCAAACTTACAGTGAAAGAATGCCTGTTCACCGATGGTCTTCAAACCTTCCGGCAGGTTGATACTTCCTAACTTCGTGCAGTATAAGAAAGCATTGCTATAGATTGAGGTGATCGAAGCGGGTAGCGTCACCGACTGCAAGTTAGAGCAGTATGAAAAAGCACCCGCATCTATCTCCTTTACCGGATAGGTGTAGTTGTTATAGGTCACGCTCGCAGGAATCGTAACCGTCGTGTACGGCGTATAAACCGACTTGTCAGAACTCTGGTCACTTACCACCGAAGCGGTCGTGGTTCCCAATGAATAGTACAAACCGTTGAGCTTAACAATCTCATCGGCAAACAAAACTATGCTGCAAAACAGCGATAGAAAAATAGTCGTTGTTCGTTTCATATCGTTTTTCTAAAAGTATAGTATTTCTGTCCTAAATAACTGACTACCACCGTGATAAGGGTGATGGCCATCTTACTCGGTGTCGGGTACCAGCCCCATATCTCGACGCAGAGTTTGAGACCGAAATAGTTGATAGCGAGGTTAAAGGCTACGATGAGGATATAGCGCAAGAATTGCCGCCAACTATTAAGTTGGGAGGCCGTAAATGTGACGTATTTCTGCAGCCAAAAGCCGGTGAGAAGGGTGATTGGGAAGACAATGCAAAGGGTCGCAATGTGCGGCGTGATTGCTTGGGCAAATTGAAAATGGAAAATGGAAAATTGAAGATTAACCAGCTCATGCCCTATGACGTAATTATAAATAAGGAAATAAAGGACCCAATCGAGGACGAGGTTTCCTCCTCCACAAGCGGCATAGCGGAAGAGTTGTTCCGAAAAGATATTACGGAAGGGAGTATAGAAAAAATCTATTATTTGGGTTATTATTTGTGCTAATTTTCGCATATCGAGCACAAAAGTACTGCTTTTTTTGCAAATATGCAAGTTTTTTTGCGAATTTATTTGGTCAATTCAAAAAAAAGCATTACTTTTGCGGCGCAAAAGCAAAACGGAATAAAGAATATGGACGATTACCACGCGGAGAATGCAACAAGTACGTGCCAAAAAGTTTTTGGGACAGCACTTCTTGACGGACCTCACGGTCGCCCAGAAAATAGCTGAAACCCTCACCTCGGGCCGAACGATAGAGATCGGACCGGGAATGGGTGTGTTGACGCAATATCTTCTTAAAAATTCTCAAATTCACCTTACTGCGATAGAGATTGACCGCGAGTCAGTCGTTTATCTGCGTGAGTGGTATCCGGAGTTGGATCTGGTGGAAGGCGATTTCTTGAAACTGGATCTGGACAAACTCATTCCGGAAGGGGAGTTTAATGTGATCGGTAATTATCCGTACAATATCAGCAGTCAGATTTTCTTTAAAGTACTGGATTATAAGGACCGGATACCTGTTTGTTCGGGAATGATTCAGAAGGAGGTTGCCGAGCGTCTGGCGAGTAAACCGGGCAAGAAAGCATACGGAATACTGAGTGTGCTTTTGCAAGCCTATTATGATATAGAATACTTATTTACGGTAGATGAACATGTGTTCAACCCGCCTCCCAAGGTCAAGTCTGCTGTGATACGTATGACGCGTAACAAGCGACGACGGTTGGACTGCGATGAGGCGCTGTTTAAGACAGTTGTGAAGACAGCCTTTAATCAGCGACGAAAGCAGATGCGAAATTCCTTAAGAAATTTAGTTGAAAGTTTAAAGTTGAAAGTTGAAAGTGAACGCCTCGAATGGTTTCTCACCCGAAGACCGGAACAACTAAGCGTAGAAGAATTTATTGAACTAACCAATTTAATTGAAAAAAGCCATGTCGGAAATTAAGATATTCTATAAAGATAAGGAGAAGATCAAGGTAGCTCGTTCTATCTCCGCGCTCAAGGAACTGGATAAGAAGGATATTATCTGGATTGATCTGTTGGACGTGAGCGATAAAACGGAGGATACATTGGAGGGATTCCTTAAGATTGATATTCAGGAAGATGAGGAGATGGAGGAGATTGAGTTCTCGAGCCGTTATATCCAGACGGATGACTCGATCGTAGCTAACTCTAACTTCCTAAAGAGTAATTTTGAGATGGAGCCGGTAAACTTCATCTTAAAGAACGGTATATTGGTGTCTATCCGCGACAATGAGTTGGATTCGTTTAACGAGACCTTTAAGAAAGTGTTCGTGAACACCCGCAATTTTCCGACAGGCTATCACGTGTTGGTTGCGTTGTTCGAGACCCGTGTGGAAAAGGATGCCGATATGATCGAGGATACAACGGATTTGATTACCGCACTCTCCCAACAGATCAACGCGGAAAGCGATCACGTAGATGAGGATTTGCTGGTACAGATTAAGGACTTGCAAGAAAAAGTGACTATCATCCGTCAGAATATCATGGATAAACAGCGTGTGATCAGTAATCTGCTGAAGTGCGATTTCTTTCCTGAGGAACTCGGTCCGCGTTTGACGATGATTATTAAGGATATCAACTCACTCTTCGATTATACGAAGTTCGGTTTTGATCGTCTGGACTACCTCCAGGATACGTTCCTCGGTTTGGTAAATATTGAGCAGAACCGTATCATCAAGATCTTCACAGTCATTAATATCATCTTCCTGCCGCCTACTCTGATCGGTAGTTTGTACGGTATGAACTTTGACTTTATGCCGGAACTGCATTGGCAATACGGATACGCTTTTGCATTGGGTCTGATGGTAATGTCGGTAGTTGTTATTCTACTGATATTCAGACTAAAAAAGTGGTTATAAACAATTTGTTAACATAGGGTTTGTTACACAGTGTATAACCTGTTCCACATTGCATTTATCAAAATCATCTAAATTTCGGTTACAGAAGAAAAGTGATCTAAACCGTTGAAATCGAGCAAACTTGCAACTTTATTAACAATATCTACATCCTATTATTATCATGGATTTAAAAGAAAAAAATATATATATTAATAAAATAAGGTCTTTAGCGAAGGAAAAAAATGCCGTTATATTTGCGCATTATTATACTAGGCCGGAGATACAAGAGTGCGCCGATTTCATCGGAGATTCTTTGGCGTTAGCACAGCAGGCTACGCGCGTGCAGGCGAATATATTAGTAATGTGTGGCGTGCATTTTATGGGTGAGACGATGAAGATCCTGTGTCCGGAGAAGAAAGTGCTTATACCGGATATGAACGCAGGTTGTTCGTTGGCGGACAGTTGTAAAGCGGAGGATCTGGCGGCATTTAAGGCACAACACCCGGATCATATGGTGGTTAGTTATGTGAACACAAGTGCGGCAGTAAAGGCCTTGACGGATGTAGTGGTTACTTCATCGAACGCGAAGAATATAGTGGATCAGTTGCCTAAAGATGCGAAGATTATTTTTGGTCCGGATCATAACTTAGGCAGTTATATCAACAGTGTGACGGGTAGAGAGATGTTGCTTTGGAACGGAGCGTGTCACGTACATAGTAGATTCTCGCTGGAGGCATTGTTGGAGTTAAAGAAAGCCAATCCGGGTGTAGAGGTGTTAGCGCATCCGGAATGTAAGGCGCCTATTTTGGCGCAGAGCGACGTAATTGGTTCTACGAAGGCTCTGCTCGAGCACACTATTCAATCGTCCGCTAAACGCTTTATTATCGCTACAGAAAGCGGAATCTTGTTTGAGATGCAGCGTGCTTGTCCGGATAAGGAGTTTATTCCTGTTCCACCAGAGGTGACAGAAGGCGTAGGTTGTTCTTGTAACGAATGCGAGTATATGCGCATGAATACGCTGGAGAAGTTGTATGAATGTCTAAAGAACGAAAGTCCGGAGATGGTAGTAGAAAAAGAGACAGCCGACAAGGCTATCTCTTCGATCCGACGCATGCTCGAGATGAGTTAGAAGAGTTTTAACTGCCGGTCTTGAAAGATCTGGTAACCTACTTCGCAGTTGATACACTCGTGGTGTTGGCAGTAGTTTTGGTATAAATGCAGTAAGGCTTGTGTGTCTGCTGCATTTTTTATTTGTTGCCCTAAGACACGCCATTGACGAATGATGGTGTTATTCTCTGCCGGGATACTTTCCATCAGACTCATCGCAGCCTCCGCTTGCACGGTGTTGTTACGATGTAGCGCGTACGCGTATTTATACGGAATAACGGTGTTGATAAGGAGGATATCAATACTACTGCGTCCCATCTTATCTACTTCGAAAAGCGGATATAATTCTTTTAAGTCATTCGTATCCAGTATTTTACTAAGCAGATTTTCTGACTGATAGAGTAATAGTGCAAACTGCTCAATACGTAACTCCGGACTGTTTTGAGGGCGCATACGCGCGTGTTTCCATATACTGCCGTCCATAGGCGTCAGACTGAACTTGGTGCGTAAGAAATCATATTCTTTTAGCATAGTTGAGTCCGTAATAAGTCCTGCCTGACCCATGAGTAATGCCGTTAACTGAAAGAGATTATTACGATGTTTCTGGAGGTACGAAAGCGGCGTGTTGATGGCTAATTGTTCGAAAGGCAGGCTGTTGGTGTGGAAGCCGAAGTTACGCGCAAGGGAGATATAGAGCGCATGTTCCCAGCTGCCTTTGGTGATATCCAATAAGCGGGTGATAGATGCGCGTTTGCATTCGAGTCGTTTATAAAGGAGTGTTTTTCGCCAACCATCTGTGAGGAGATGAGGATCATGGATCAGTTGTTCCGCGCAACCTATCCGGCTGATGGCACTATCCATCTGTTGGGCGGATTCAAAGAGTCGGCTTAAGTAGTCTTGGTCGGACGGATACTGCAATTCACACTGCGGGACAAGTTCTCCGCGGGAGTTATAGATGGTTTTGTCAGCCGTGCGAACGACATGCAGAATGACTGAATCATAGGCTTTGTCCAGATGGTGATGATGTTTTACCCAATCGGAGGAACAGACATGAATCTCTATGTTTCCTATCCACTCACGGCCGTCGATGCGTATGCGCGCATGGCTATAGTCCGGTCCGGCGTCCCTGTTATGTTCGCCGACGGAAATGATCTCGACAGATTTTCCTTCGGTGGTACGTTGTTCAAAACCCGCCCACAGGCAATGTTCCCAGATGTAATGTAAAACTATTTCAGGCATATTACGGTAAAGTTAGAATGATCGGTAAATGGTCAGAATATCCGTTTTGGTAATGAAATCCGTTATAGGTTCGTTTAGGCTTAAGGCCTAAGTATTTCTCGTCCGTCTCTTGGATCCACTCGGCGTTGTAGATACGTACTGCTCCTTCTATAGCGGGAGAAGTGTAGAATTGGTCCAAGCATGTCCATTGTCCTTGGTGTTTGTGCGTACCTTCTCGGATAGATATCATTCTGTTTTGAAGGCCGTTGATATCGTTTTTAGGAGCACTGTTCATATCGCCCATGACAATTATTTTCGCTTGGTTATTAAGCGTAAGAACGGAGTCTATAGCTTGTTGCAGAACGCTTTTGGCTGCTTGCCGTTTCCATTCTGTTTCTGCTGTTCCGCCTCGTTGGCTGGGAAGATGGCAGACGAAGAGATGCAGGGTGTCTTTTTTATCTGCTAAAGCGGAAACATAAAGGATGTCGCGTGTGGTTTGTGTGCCTAAATGGACTTGAAGTGTTTTGGTACAAATCGTATCTACCCTATTCTTTTTATAGATCAATGCGACATCTATACCTCGTGCGTCGGGACTCTCGTAGTGCACAAAATCATATTCGTTTCGGCGAAGTGTGTAACATAAACGCTTGACGCATAAGGCGTTTTCTATTTCCTGCAAGCCGATGATATCTACCCCATTCCACTCACCTATGTTCGTTAATACGCGCGCTATATTCTCTATTTTGTTATAGTAACGCGTGAAGGACCATCGGCGTTCGCCTTCAGGCGTCCATTCGATATCGTTTTTTAGGCTGTCGTGCGTTGGGTAAAAGAGGTTTTCGACATTATAACTCACGATACGTAAAGGTTCAGCGGATACCGTAAAGGTACCTGTAAGAAGAAGTACTATAAGAAGACCTTTTCTCATATCCGTTGCAAAGATACGATATTTTTTTGAATTGCACAAATTTATTTGTATATATTGAAAAATATGTATATACACGATTATTAAGATAATTTATACATAAGGTAATAATATTCGTTTTATTTTGTGTTTTTATTTACGATTTCTATTAATCATTTGTGTAAACAGATAAAAAGCAGTACTGTATGATTTCTATTATGGCAATGCGGATAGGAAGATCATCAAGCAGGCCTGTGATTGGGCGGACGTAGTGCATGTATATACCCCTTCGAACTTCATTGCCAATGAGTTGAAACAGCGTGGATATACGTCTAAGATGCATGTTATTTCCAATGGTATCCACGATGAGTTTTTGCGTGCGGGAATGGGTTCCAATAACAGACCTGTACAACCGGATAAGGAGGTTTATACGATCATGATGATTGGTCGTTTGAGTAAGGAGAAACGCCAAGATGTGATTATTAATGCACTGCCATGGCATCAACGGATATGAAGGGTCTTGGGTGGAACTGGGTAACGCGATTGATACGCTGGAGAAGTTTATTGAGGAGGGGCTTTGTAAGCCGATGATCCTTATACTGCCTGACTGCAATAAATGGCAGATACCACATCGGCCTATACAGCATGGTGAGTTCTGGAAATGTGTCTTTTTTTATCCCCAACTGAGTCACGAGCATCAGATCGAGTATGCGTTAAGCGACCTGATGGATATGATTGACACGACCTATTGCGTGACGCAGGAGTGTTTAGCTCGCTTTCTTCTTACTGTTTTTTAGTTCTTCCAGATAGCTGGCTGTGATGACGCCGGAAGGCAGGGCGATGACGGCAACGCCGAAGATAGCGGAGAACATACTGATCACACGACCGATATTCGTAGCCGGGTAGATATCGCCGTATCCGACCGTAGTCAGTGTGGTTGTCGCCCAATAGAGGGCGTCAAAGAAATTATGGAATTGAACGGATTCTTCCAGATTGAACATCACCAGTGCGGTTACCACAATATAGAAAACAGCCATCAGGAAGACGGTGAAGAGGATATGGCGTTCTTTATGCAGCACGCGCAAGAGCATGAGCATGTTTTCGGAGTAGCGCAAGAACTTGAAAATACGCATTATCTTGACCAAACGCGAGAGACGGAAGAGTTTGAACACTCGGTTGAAGAACGTGAAAGAGGGGAGGATAGACAGTAGGTCTATGATAGCAAAAGCGGTGAAAGGATAGAGTAGGAAGGCTTTCCATTTGGGCATGTTAGACAGTCTGTAATCGGCTGTGCTCCAACGCAGTATATAATCGATGATGAAGGCTGTGACGGATATCTTATCGAACCACTCGAACACGGCATATTCCTTGCGCGAGGTGAGGGGTACCAGGCTGAGGATGATAAAAACAAGCATCACCCAATCATAGATCTCATTGATAAGAATGTCTTTGTTTCCCGTTTCTACCATCTGGTAGATTCTTTGTCTGAACTTCATATTATTTCAGTATTTGAATTGCTTTTTGTAATGCCGCGATGAAGGTATCCACATCGTTTTTGTCGTTGTATAAGCCGAATGAGACACGCACGGTACCCGGTACGCCCATCGTGTCTATGAGCGGTTCGGCGCAGTGATGGCCTGTGCGGACAGCTATGCCTTGTTGGTCAAGCAAGGTACCTATATCGAAAGGATGAATGAGCGTTTGGGCGTTGTAGATATTAAAACTGATCACCCCGGCTTTGGGTTGTTTAGGAGCATAGATTTGTACGCCTTCGACGGTTTGTAGTTGCGCCTCGCAATAGGCAGTCAGTTCGCGTTCGTGGTTTTCAATTGCCTCTAAACCAATCGATTGCATATACTCGACGGCTTTCTGCAGGGCATAGGATCCAATGAAATTAGGTGTCCCGGCTTCGAACTTATACGGCAGTTCGTTGTAGGTTGTTCCACTCCAACGCACGTGGTTGATCATCTCTCCTCCTCCTTCGTGCGGGGGAAGTTTCTCCAGCCATTCTCGTTTGCCGTACAGCACTCCGATGCCGGTCGGACCGTACATCTTGTGTCCGGAGAAAGCAAGGAAGTCACAGTCTAAGGATTGTACGTCCACGCGCAAATGCGGCACACTCTGCGCGCCATCGATACACACGGGGATATGCTGTTCATGTGCCAGACGGATGATTTCTTCGATGGGTTGGATCGTACCTAACACATTGCTCACATGTGCTATGCTCACTAACTTGGTTCGAGTGCTTAAAAGGTGCTTAAAAGCTGCTAAATCTATCGATAAATCTTCGTGTAGAGGAATAGGCTTCAGGACGGCTTTTTTTCGCTCGCAGAGCATCTGCCAGGGAACGATGTTGGAGTGGTGTTCGAGTCCGCTGACGATGATCTCATCGCCTTCGTGGATACAGGCTTCGCCGAAACTGAAAGCTAAGGCATTGAGGCTGTCTGTGGTGCCTTTGGTGAAGATGATCTCATCGCTGCTTTGGGCGTTGATGAATGCAGCAACCGCTTTGCGAGCCTCTTCGTGGTGCATAGTAGCAACTTGGCTCAGATGATGTACCCCGCGGTGGATATTGCTGTTCCAATGCGTATAGGCATCGATGATAGCATCGAGTACCTGTTGAGGCTTCTGACTGGTTGCAGCATTGTCCAAATACACCAACGGCCGGCCGTGTACCTGCTCTTTTAATATCGAAAAATCTTCTCTATTCATGGTCTGTAGTAACTGTCTTCAAGTATCTTTTGTGCATCTCCTTCGGCCATTAAGTCTTGGAGGGTAACATGCTCATTATGTTCCATATACGACTCGACGATTCGCCATCCGAGCCATATACCTAAGCGTCCCGGCGCGTCTTGGGACACTTCTGCTGTGAAAGGACCATCGTTGAGGTAACTGGTCAGCACGATGCTCTCGGTCTTAAACAGATCGCGTTTGTCCATCACCAGATGCCATATAGCCCGTTCGTTTTTGACGCACCAGTTCCATTGTTCTTTGGTCCAACCCATGATTTCATAGCCCGGTAACTGATCGAAGATCTGTGCGGTGAGGTACATGATTTTTCCGCGGTAGAGCATCTGGTCCAACAAACGACTCTTGGTGGAGGTGTAGGGTAGAGTGCGGAAGAGGTAAGCGCTAATGACATCAACGGGAATACACTCCTTGCGCATGGTTTGTTTCTGGTATTCATACACCACGCGGTTGTAGTATTCGTAGTTGCTACCAAGGTACATGTCTGCTCCTATTCCGATCAGGTCCTCGCCAAAATAGATAGGTGTCTGAAAGCCGGAAATGAACAGATACAAACTGGGTATTTCTGTCTCCGGATAGAGGTATTGGATGCGTGCAAAGGCCTTGCTTATCGTATTCTCAATATCGCTCACATCCGCAAAGACTTCCATCTCTTTGGCATTCGTTTGTCTAAATCCATAAACGGTGTCATTGAGGAAGAGCGGTAACTGCTGGGCCAGATAGGTGGTGTCAGCAGCCGGAATACCTAATATATCTTCTGTCCAAAGCGGCATAAAGACCGGATATTGGTCGTATAAAACCTGAATATCTTCCTTTGCGGTCGCTTCGTGAACATTCAGTAAGGCTTTGTCAAAACGAACCAATTCGAGCTGTTGAGCCGGGATATTTTTCGGGAAATAAGTTCTTCCTTTCTGACACCCCATCAGCGTCAAGAGACATGCTATGAATATAAATTTTTTCATTCTATGATTCCGTCTTTTATCTCGATAACACGATCGGCCATCGCTGCCAGTTCTTTATCGTGCGTCACAAGCAGAATAGTCTGGCCGTACTCTTTGCGCAGTTTGAGAAGCAGTTCACTCAGTTCTTTTTTATTCTTCTCGTCGAGACTACCTGTGGGTTCGTCAGCCAGAATGATATCGGGACTCATCATGAGTGCTCTGGCGGCCGCTACACGTTGTTTCTCACCGCCGGACAGTTCGTTGGGTTTATGGTTGAGCCGCTCACCCAAACCGAGTTCGGTCAGTAGTTTTGTTGCGCGTGCTACATATTCCGATTCTTTTTCTCGCGCAATCATGGCCGGGATACAAACGTTCTCCAGCGCGGTGAACTCTGGAAGCAGTTGATGGAACTGGAAAATAAACCCGATATGCTTGTTGCGGAAAGCAGCCAGTTCTTTTTCTCTCATCGTAAACACATCTGTGCCGTTAATGAGGACTTGTCCTTGGGTGGGTCGGTCCAGTGTTCCGATGATCTGGAGTAGGGTGGTTTTACCTGCTCCCGACTTGCCTATAATAGCTACGATCTCACCTTTCTGCACCTTCAGGTTAACGCCTTTGAGCACTTCCAATGCATCAAAAGACTTATGAATATTCTTAACTTCTATCATAGTTCAAATACCTTTGCGGCGCAAAGGTACTGCTTTTTTTTGAATTATGCAAATTTTCCTGCAATTTTACTTATCAGAGACGAAGATACACAGGAGGATGAACCAAATGTAATAGATCAGAACCATCGGGAGTCCGATGCTTGTGGCGATCGTACTTCCGGGTAAGGACTCGATCCACCCGACCGAGTGATTCATGAGCCATGCTAAGGCCCAAGTGACCTTACTAAACCATACGCCGAGAAGTGTGCCCCCTAAAGCCAGACTAACCAAACCGCAAGGAACCAACAGGCTCGCGATGGGTAACACGATAAGGTTCGTTAAGAGAAAATAACTGCTTATTTGGTTGAAATAGTACATCGTCAGCGGCAGGGTTCCTAACTGCGCGGCAATGGAGATGATGAGGGTGCCTAAAATCCAGGATGCTATACGCCCGGAGAAGCCTTTTTTCATGAGCCGATGGGCATAGCGCTCATAGCGTTTGGCCAAAACCACGATGGCTGTTGTGGCCGCAAAACTGAGTTGAAAACTGACACTCCACAGGTCTAACGGACGAACCAAAAGAATCAAGACGGCAGCAGAAGCCACGGTGTTCAATGATATCGCTTGCCGGTAGCACATTCTCCCGACTTCAAAAAGCGAAACCATAACTACGGCGCGTACTACGGAGGGTGTCATACCTGTCAGCCAGGCATATCCCCACATGACAAGGATGATGACACTGCCTATGATACACCTTCCTGTCTGGTTTTCGTACTTGGGTCTTATTCGTCCGCCGAGGGTGAGTAGGCCGAGTAATAGTGCGTAGATGATGCCGGTGTGCAGACCACTTACGGCGAGGACGTGAGCAGCGCCGGAAGCTTGAAAATGTTGCTTCAGTTCGCGGGACAGGTCTTCTTTATATCCTAAGGTCAAAGCCCCTACGGTAGCCAGTTCATCTCCTTCCAACCCAGCTGCTTGCAAACGATTATACCAGCGTCGCTGCAAGGAAGGACGATGGGTGGGAGTAGGGTGTAGTTCGTATTGATAGACATATGCCGAACCGACAATACCTTGGCGCAGGAGGTATTTCTTGTAGTCAAAGGTATCAAACGATTCGATATGCCGTATTCGGGTCTTTGCGATGAGGGTGTCTCCTTTCTGCGGCATGGTACTGTCTCTTTGGATATACAGATAGATTTTGCCGCCATATGTCTCGGCCTCAAATCGCTCGCACTGGGCCGTCGGTTTGCTCTCGCTAGTGAGTATAAATGTGTGAACAAGCAGACTGTCATATATCACGTTCTCTTCCGGATACAACACGCCTATTCGTTCACACAAGAAAATTACTACTACCAAAGGTAGTAGCAATAGTACCATCGGATATGCACGGATTCGGTCTAACACAAATTAGCAATTACAAATCACCAATGACCAATTTCCTATCTCCGTTGGCTAGGGGCTCGATATGTATCCACACCGTGTCTTCCGGCAAGAGCTGTTCAATCAGTTTAGGCCATTCGATAAAACAGTAGTTACCGGAGTATAGGTATTCCTCTGCGCCGAAGTCCATTGCCTCGCGGATGTCCTTGAGTCGGTAGCAATCGAAATGGTACACTTCTCCGCGATAGGGTTGTTCCACGTCATACACATTGACGATGGCAAAGGTGGGACTGTTGACGATGTCGATGGTACCCATCTCTTCACACAGTTGTTTGATGAAGGTGGTCTTACCGGCTCCCATCTGGCCCTCGAAGGCAAACACCCGGTGAGGTTCGCAGGTCTGGAGGATATCCAGCGCACTCACCTGTTGTCCTTGTTCGTTGAGGAGCACAAGGCCGGAATTTTCATGTTTTTTTATTGTATACGTAGTCATGTTCTTGCTTTTCATTCAATTCTCAGAGGCTTATTTTTGCTTGTAACTGCTCGTAAATGACAGAACCTCTGTGTGTTCCGAGTAATTCTTGCCATTCTTCTATTTTGGCCGCTCTAGCGCGTTTGACAGAACCGAAATGAGTGAGTATTTTTTGCTTTGTTGCTTCGCCAACTCCCTGTAAATCATCGAGTTGGCTATGAATCTGTGCTTTGCTTCTTTTCTTTTTGTGGTACGAAATGGCAAATCGGTGCACTTCGTCTTGGATGTTAGTCAGCAGACGGAACACTTCGCTAGTTACCGGCATGCTAATCTCTTGCGGAGGAAAACCGAAGAGGAGTGTCTGTGTGCGGTGTTTGTCATTTTTCTTTAGTCCCGCTATCGGTATCTGCAAACCTAATTGATCTTCGACGGCTTCTCGGATTGCATGCATCTGACCGATACCGCCATCGGCTATGATGAGATCCGGCATTTGTTCGTTGGAATCGATTAGATGTTGGTATCTTCTCCTTACTACTTCGCGCATGGAGGCATAGTCATCTGGTCCTTCTACTGTTTTGATCTCAAAGCGTTTGTAGTCGTTTTTGCTGGGCTTGGCCATGCGGTATACTACGCATCCGGCAACTGCGTTCTCGCCTTGTATGTTCGAGTTATCGAAGCAATCAATCCAGCGCGGTAAGGAAGGCAGTCCCATCATCTTCTGCAGTTCGGTGAGGATCCGCACACCCCGTTGCTCCGGATTCAGTTTGTCTTCTTGTTTGAGCCGGTCTAATTTGTACTGCCGAACGTTCTGCATAGCGAGATCCAGCAGTTTTTTCTTGTCTCCGGAAAGGGCGATATGGACATGTATCGAATCGTCAAAAACCTCCGGAATGAACGGAACAATCACGTCTTTTGTTGTGCTGATCAACTGTTGGCGTAATTCCATCATTCCCATCGCGAGCAGTTCCTCTTTCTCTTCTTCCATCTTACGCCGATACTCAATCGTCTGCCCTTGTACGATACAGCCGTTGTGTACATGCAGCATGGAGATATAGACTCTGTCGTCTTGTTCGTCATATCCAAAGACATCCAAATCTTTTGCCGATGAATTCGAGATAATCGTCTTGCTCTTGAACTGTTCAAGAAGTTCTATCTTGTGCTTGATATCTGCCGCTTCTTCGTATTTCATTTCCAAAGCCAGACTCATCATCTGCTCTTCTAACTGCTTACTGATCTCAATTGCGTCTCCTTTGATGAGTTTACGGGCTTGCTCAATCCATTGTGCATATTTTTCTTTTCCTATACCCTCGCAGATTCCGCAGCAGTTCTTAAGATGGTATTTGAGGCATACGCGTGTCTTTTTTTTCTGGATGGAATCGGAAGAAATAGGAATAGTACAAGTTCGAATCGGGTATAGTTTGTGTATTAACTCCAGTACTGTCTCCAGCGTGTACCCAAAACTGTAAGGTCCGTAGTACTCGCCTAGTTTCTTGTTGATGGTACGTGTCTTGAAGATCCGCGGAAACTCTTCTTTGGTGATACAGATACTCGGATAACTCTTTCCGTCCTTGAGTAAGATATTATACCGCGGTTGGTACTGCTTTATCAGGTTGTTCTCCAGTAAGAACGCATCCTGCTCGCTATCCACTACCACGTATCGAATATCGGCGATGTGCGCAACGAGTTGGCGGGTCTTACTGGACGGTACATCCTTGTTGAAGTAACTGTTTACGCGTCGATGCAGGTTCTTGGCCTTGCCAACATAGATGATCTGCCCGTCCTTGTCAAAGTACTGGTATACGCCTGGTTGTTCCGGGATACGCTTTAGAAGAAGAGTAATATGTTCGGAGGTTTTACTCATCTACCTCTATACCAAAGAGGCAATACATATCATCTGCTTTTCCTTTCAGGCACTCACGTCCGTTTAGTCCTTCCAGTTCGATGATACAATTGACGTAGATCTTCTTAACGCCTAATTTCTTTACCAGATTGATTGCTGCTTCCATCGAGCCACCTGTAGCCAGGATGTCATCGTGAAGAAGCACGACGTCGTTCTCGTTCAATGCATCTTTGTGCATCTGGATGGTATCTTCACCATATTCCTTTTGGTAGGTAACTGAAACGGTTTCCGCCGGCAGTTTGTTGGGTTTACGGATAGGTACAAATCCGGCACCTAATTCCATTGCAACAGCCGGAGCCAAGATGAAACCGCGCGATTCAATACCCACTACCTGTGTGATACCTAAATTTTTGTAGTGGTTTACGATCTCATCCTTCATCCATTTTAAGCACTCAGGCTTGTCGAGCGCTGTGGTGATGTCTTTGAACTGAATGCCCGGGATTGGAAAATCCGGCACATTACGGATAGCATTTTTTACATCTTCTGCTGTCATACTATTATAAATTTTATTATACTGTTCCACGTGAAACATTGATAAGTAGTTTGCTTAGCAAACTAAAATAACAATTATCTACCCATTAGCACCAATAATACACTGATATCATTTGGGCTTACGCCAGGTATGCGTTGTGCTTCGCCAATACTCTTTGGCCGTATGCGGCTTAGCTTCTGGCGGGCTTCGGTACTCAAACTTTGTACTTCGTCATAATTAAAGCCGTCCGGAATGCGTATCTGGTCCAAGCGTTGCAGTTTGGCTGCTTCTACTTGCTCGCGTTTGATATAGCCGGCATACTTAATCTGTATCTCGCAACTTTCTACGATTTCTTCGGATAGATCTTCTACTTTGGCTTTTAGTTCCGGCAGTCTTTGAGCGAGTTCCTGGATACTTACTTGCGGACGAAGAATCAGATCGCTCATTTTGGTGCCTTCATGGAGCGCTGAACTGCCTATCTGCTCCAACCACGAGTCTATCTCTCCTTTGTGCACGGTGGTATTCTGCAGATAGTCGATGAAATCGAAGCAAGCTGTTTGTTTTTTGCACCACAAGTCATACCGGTACCTGTCGGCTAATCCCATCTGATAACTGCGTTCTGTGAGTCGTTCATCGGCATTGTCCTGACGAAGAAGAATACGGTATTCGGCTCGGGAGGTGAACATACGATAGGGTTCGTCCACACCTTTGTTCACCAGATCATCAATCAGCACACCGATATAACTCTCGTCTCTACCCATGGTGAAAGGTGCACCTCCGTGCACATTGATATGGGCGTTTACACCGGCTACCAATCCTTGTCCGGCTGCTTCTTCATAACCGGTAGTACCGTTTATCTGGCCGGCAAAAAACAGATTTCTAATCTGTTTGGTCTCCAGTGTATGATGCAGTTGCGTGGGATCAAAAAAGTCATATTCGATGGCATATCCAGGTCGGTAGAGTACGATATCTTCCAGTCCTTTTACGGTTTTCAGTCCGGCCAATTGAACCTGCCAAGGCAGACTGCTGGAGAAGCCGTTTACGTAATACTCATTGCTATCCACTCCTTCCGGTTCGAGGAATAACTGATGGGCCTCTTTGTCGGCAAAGGTAACGATTTTCGTTTCTATACTCGGGCAGTAACGCGGACCGATACTTTGTATTTGTCCGTTGAACAGGGGAGAATCTGCCAGTCCGGCGCGTAAGGCCTCGTGCGTTTGAGGATTGGTATAGGTGATCCAGCACGGCATCTGTTTCAGTTCGCGCTGAACGGTATCGAGGTACGAGAACTGATGCCAGTCATTGTCTCCGTCTTGCCGAATCATCTCGTTGAAATGGATAGATCTTGCATCTACGCGCGCCGGTGTACCTGTTTTCATTCGATCAGCTTTGAAGCCCAGTTCAACCAACTGCTCCGTGATGCCATGCGATGCCGGTTCGGAGATACGCCCGCCTTTGACTTGTGTCTTACCGCAGTGCATGAGACCGTTGAGGAAAGTGCCGTTAGTCAGAACGACTGCCTGAGCTTGCATCTCGATGCCTAATACTGTCTTCACGCCGCAGACCTTATTATCTTTGATAATAAGACTTGTTACAGTATCTTGCCATATATGCAGGTTTTCTGTGCTCGATAGCACTTTGATCCACTCCTCGATGAAACGTTTGCGATCACTCTGGCTACGCGGACTCCACATCGCGGCACCCTTGCTTTGGTTGAGCATGCGGAACTGGATGGCACTTCTGTCGGTTACGATACCCATCTGTCCGCCCAGCGCGTCTATCTCTCGTACGATCTGTCCCTTGGCTATACCTCCCACGGCGGGATTACAGCTCATCTGGGCGATCTTATTCATGTCCATCGTGATAAGCAGCGTCTTACTGCCCATACGGGCAGAGGCACTGGCGGCCTCGCATCCTGCATGACCGGCTCCTACTACTATCACATCGTATTTAAAATCCATATTATTTTCTTTTTTTCTTATGTCCCCATAACCAGGAGGCGCTATGACTGCCGCTTGTGATGACATGCGTGGAGGGTTGAAAAGCATTCTCCAAGTGTGCGCGATAAGTCACCTCCATTGTAGCCGGATCCACCAGAATACCGATGATATCGAACCGAAGCGACTTGGTGGATTTGCTATGCCGCATAAACGCATTTCCGGACAGGATCATCCGTTTTTTCTTGTTTTCATCGACATATTCTTCCGGTCGGATATCGCCGTACGTGGTCGTTCGGGCTTTCACTTCCGCAAAGACTACTTCCTCTTTGTTCTCTGCGATCAGGTCTATCTCCCAATGCCCTAAGTGCCAGTTATGCTCAATCACTTTGTAGCCTTTTTTCTCGAGCATCTTAGCGGCTTCTTCTTCGCCTTTGATTCCTATGGGGTCTGTTACAAATGCCATGTTATCTCAGCTGCTCCATACGTGCAGCGTCCAAGCGTAAAAGGATGAATAACAACAAGGTGAAGCCCCATAGCGAACTACCGCCATAGCTGAAGAACGGCAAGGGGATACCGATCACCGGCAGCAAGCCCAATACCATGCCCACGTTGATCGTGAGGTGGAAGAGGAAGATGCTGGCTACAGAGTACGCATAAATCTGGGTGGATATATTTCGTTGACGCTCGGCGATGGCGATGAGACGCAAGATGAAATAGAGGTACAGCAGTAAGACGGCCACTGAACCGAAGAAACCCCATTCTTCACCTACGGTGCAGAAGATAAAGTCCGTATCTTGCTCGGGAACGAACTGCAGTTTGGTCTGCGTACCTTTGAGGTATCCTTTGCCGAAGAATCGTCCTGAACCGATGGCGATACGTGCCTGATTGACGTTATAGCCTGCGCCGGCAGGATCTTCTTTCATACCGAGCAGCACCTCAATACGGATACGTTGGTGGGGTTGCAGTACTTTGGTAAACACAAAGTCACAGGCGTGCGTATAACCGATACAGAAGAGGCTGAAGAGCGCTACCAGCAACAGCATATACTTGCGCCAATAGATGCTGACGAAGATATTATAGCCTATCAGAGCAATCACCACGCCCATCGAAACCCAATCGAAAGGCACGTTGATGAAGATGTTGATAATCAAGCATATACCATAGATGGCAAATACACTCCCGACAAGGATCAGCGCTTGCCAGCGCATACGGTGTTCCTTACAGATGAAGTATATCTCCACGGCCGTCAGCAGGAGCATACAACTGAAGATACCAACGCTACCGGTACCTAATGGAAGCGCAATACTTCCGAAGCGGATACTGAGGATGAAGAGTGCCACCGCCGCTACACCTACCCACAGTACATAGCCGCTCATACCTTGGCGGTAGAAAACCAGCAGGAAAGCTGCAAAAACCAAAGCCGAACCGGTCTCTTTCTGCAGAATCATGATGACGAGACAGGGCACACCTATCATCACGAACGGAATAACCAGATCGCGCCATGAGCGGATCTTATAGTCGTAGCGCCCCATGTATTTGGCGATGGCCAAAGCCACTACGCACTTGGCAAACTCCGCCGGTTGCAGATTGACCGGACCTAAGGATATCCAGGATAACGAACCTTTGATATCATGCGCTAGGAAGGGGGTAGCAAGCAGTAAGAGCAGCATCGCTCCGTACGCAAAATACGCCAGCACATCATAGGTCTTATAGTCGATCAGAAGCAGAACGCCTCCTAAGACCAGCGAACCTATGATCCACGCGAACTGCTTACCTGCGCGGTTGGAGAAGTCGAAGATACTGGTCTGGTCAAAGGTATAACTGGCGCCATAGATATTGAGCCAGCCAAAGAACACTAAGGCCAGAAAGATACCGATGGTACCCCAATCGACGCTCTCTAATATGTTACCACTTCTTGACGCTCTCATTGAGTACTGCTTCTCGTATCCGTTTGCGTAGATCTTTTCTTTTTACTTCTCCGGTCAAGTATTGCTCCATCATCATGCTGGCCACCGGACAAGCCCATGTAGCACCAAAACCTGCGTTTTCAACGACTACAGCGACCGCTATCTGCGGGTCATCCACCGGCGCAAAACCGATGAAGATAGCGTGATCGCGTCCATGCGGGTTCTGCGCAGTACCGGTCTTACCGGCCATATGCAGACTGTCGATGGCATAGTGACGTCCCGTACCATAGACCATCACGCGGTGCATGCCGGCTTTCACTTCATCGAAATATTTCTGTTGGATATCCAGACGATGGATATGCGTGAGCATGGAGTCGTTCTTATTGAGGTGCGGCGTGATGAAATAACCTTCGTTGGCGATGGCAGACGCCTGATTGGCCAGTTGCAACGGGGTCGCTAATATTTCGCCCTGTCCGATGGAAAGTGAACGGATCGTGATGGCTTTCCAACCGGTCTTGCCGTAAAACTTATCGAACAATTTCGTGCTTGGGATACTGCCAGACGACTGCTCGGAGATGTCGGTGTCTGTAAATCGCTGTCCCAGACCGAACTGCATCACCGCGTCGCGCCACAACTCATACCGATGCCGGAAAGCCTCGTTGTTATCGCCGTATCCGTCCTTCTGCAGCAGATCACGGAAGGCGCACCAGAAATAGGGGTTACAACTCTGCTCGATGGCTTTGTCCAGGGCTACCGGCGAACCGTGATGGTGGGTACATTTGATAGGAGTACTGCCCGGACCGGAACAAGGATAGAGTGTGTTCGGCGTGATTGCTTTCTGCTCCAGACACACCAGCGCTTGGATAGTCTTGAAAGTGGATCCCGGAGGGTAGGTAGCCTGCGTAGCGCGGTTCATGAGCGGTTTGGTGGGGTCTTTGAGCAAGGCGTTGTAGTTCTTACTGCGCTCTTTGCCCACCAGCACTTTGGGGTTCCAACTAGGGTTGGAAACCAACGCGAGGATCTCTCCGGTCTTGGGTTCGATAGCCACCGCGCTACCTATCTTACCGGCCAGGAGCTCTTCTGCCAACAGTTGCAACTGAATATCCAAGGTCGTGTAAAGGTCAGTACCTGCCTTGGCCGGTTTGTCCAACTCACCGTCCTGGTAACTGCCCTGCAGACGTCCACGCGCGTCGCGCATGAGAATCTCCACCCCTTTCTCGCCGCGCAGTTGTTGCTCGTACGTACGCTCCAGACCATCACGGCCCGAGTAGTCACCGCGGGCATAATAACTGTCCCGATCGATATCGTTCTGGTTCACTTCACCTACCGAACCCAACACATGAGCGGCGGCTTTGTAGGTATAGTCACGAAGGGTGCGTTTCTGAATCTGCACACCGGGGAACATAGAGAGAAACTCCTGCAGGGGAGCGATATCCTCTTTCTTGAGTTGGCTCATGAACACCTGCGGTGTATAGCGGGAATAACCTCTATTCTTTTTCCGGTCTTTGATCTCCGCTACGCGGCTGTTGAACTCCTCGCGACTGATATGCAGGCATTGACAGAAAGCGGCGGTGTCCCATCCTGCTTTCATCTCGCGCATGGTCATCGTCACCTCGTAGATAGGTTGGTTGAAGACCAGCAACTCGCCGTTTCGGTCGTAAATCAATCCGCGAGAAGGGAAGATAGTCTGCTTGACGAGCGCATTGTTATCCGCCTGATCTTTGGTAGACTGATCGATGACTTGCAGATAAAAAAGACGTATTATATACACCAAAACGATCACAATGGCGATGCCACTGATGACATATCGGCGTCTATAATAGTTGTCATTAATCATCTGTATTTCAAAATGTTATATCCGAGGATGATGCACATCGTCAGGATGCTGCTCACGAGGGTCTCCAGAAGCACAAATCCGATATGCGCCCAACTCCATGCGGCCAGACTGAAGACCGTCAGGTGGTGGATAAGCACCATGATCACCACATATTTGATGAGCGCCTCCATGCCTAAAGTGCGGAGCGTGAGTTGTTCGTTCAGACGATCTTTGTCATTGACGATCGCGCCTATCAGATAGGGACGAATGAACATCAGCAGGATACAAGCGGCCATATGGACGCCGAGGGAGTTACAGCATGTATCCATGATAAGACCCACCCCCGCGCCGATGATCATATCGACGCTATGCGGGAGGGTGATCGGCATCATCAGCAGACAGAGGATGTAGATATACGGATGGCATACACCCCACAGTTGCAACTGGTCAAAGAGCAGCACTTGCAGCAACATGACCACAATATAACGTCCTATCTGTTTAGTCCATTCCATGTGTCAGTTCCTCCAATTCTTGCTGATGGGCGTTTTGTACCACTTCCACGTACTTGAGGCGCTTGAACTGCGTGTTCAGACGCACGCGGATACGATAGTACGAATCACCCTCTTTCAGATAGCTACTTTCTACGATTCCAACGGGAATTCCTTCGGGGAAGACGGGACTTAATCCGCTGGTAATAATCGTGTCTCCGGGGTTAACCACCATATGGGACGATACGTCGGTTAACTGTGCAAAACGATTATCTTTGCCGTCCCACTGCAGGGTAGCTGCATAATCGTTTTTGGCAAAGCGGCAACTGATATTCGATTGCGTATTGATAAGCGGCAGGACGACGCTGTAGTGTTGGCCAACCGTCCGCACGATGCCTACTACGCCTTCGCTGTTCCGCACACCTTGTCCGCGTTGGATACCGTCTTGTCTGCCTTTGTTGATGGTCAGGTAGTTATGCAACTGGTCGGTGGTCATCTGCACCACTTTGGCTGTGGCGTAATGGAACGATTCTCCGTTTTGAGCCGAATCCATCGAACAAATCCGGTTGCGTAACTCGATATTCTCCTCCGCCAGTTGTTCGTTGATGCTCCTAAGACGGAAGTACCCGCGGATATCGTTTATCTGCTCTTGCTGCCAAGCTATCACACTGTTAGCGGTACTGAGCATACTGCTCCGCGGATAGGCACTGTTGAGGCTAATGAGCAAAAACGCAGCAACTTCCAAGACGATGAAGACAAGGAAGTTGCTATAACGAAGCAGTATTTTCAGCAAAGTCTGCATACTGCTCTATGCGCTTAACGGAGTAAGAAGCCGAAGTTGTTGACGTTCTTCAGCGCTACACCGGTACCGCGTGCAACAGAGTGCAGCGGATCGTCGGCTACGTGGAACGGAATAGTGATCTTGTCCGTCAGACGCTTCGCCAGACCGTGCAACAACGCACCACCACCGGTCAGGTAGATACCGCGTTTTACGATATCGGAGTACAACTCAGGCGGCGTGGTCTCCAGGGCCTGAAGGATAGCACCTTCGATCTTGGTGATACTCTTCTCCAGGCAGTGCGATATCTCCTGATAACTTACCGGAACAGACATCGGGAGAGCCGTCACTTTGTTCGGGCCCACTACGATGAAGTCTTCCGGAGCATCTTCCAACTCAGGCAGGGCAGAACCTACTTGGATCTTAATACGCTCTGCGGTCGGTTCGTCGATACGCAGGTT
>CACYGT010000008.1 GCA_902774075.1 uncultured Bacteroidales bacterium | reverse complement strand
TGACCGCCATCTTCTGTGTCGGCCATCCAGAAAACTTGTTGTTTACGGGATACGGTACCATTGGTGAAGGTAATAAAGCCATGAACGGTAACAGTTTCTGTTCCTGTTTTACCCGCATCCAGTTTCATCGCTTCTTCATAAGCTTCCGCACAGGTGAGTACGTCTGCATTAACACTCATTGCAGCTACGATAGCTGCGCAAAAAAGAAAGATTTTCTTCATAATTTAAATTGATTAGTTGGGTTAAAAAATAATAATTATTCATTATTCATTATTCATTATTCATTATTCATTTTCTACTACGGGAGTAGGCTCTGCGAGGAGTAAGTTCTGAATCTCCCAAGTAGGAGCAGAGGGTACTTCTACTCCGTCAATGTTGGTGTTGTAGCGGAAGGCAATAACGATCGTCTTGCCGTTATATTCGCTCAAGTCCCATACGCCTGCCGAGCGGAAGATCCAGTTACTGCCATCCGGCAATTCTTCGTGCCACTCCAATTGTTTCCACTCGGTAGTTGTCACATCGCCGGTGAAGTTATCTGTTACCCAAACAGTCAACCATTTGGGGTTATCCTCTACGTTTCCGTAACGAACCGCATGGTCGAAGGTCAGCTGCGGCTTCACGCTCTTCTTCAATTTGATGTTGGGTGAAACGAGCCAGTCCTCTACGCGGTGGTTGGTACCGCTGACATACGCGGATGCGGTCATGCCATACAAGGCTTGGTAACGCCAGATATAGTTCAACTCACCTAATTCAACGTGTTGAATCGTGAACTTACCCGGTCCTTCACCTACAAACGCAGCCTTGAGGTAGGTGGATAAGTCTGCCTTCCATGTATCTTCTTTGATCTCAAACGACATCGTCTCTTCTGACGTATTGGGCTCCGCTACGAAATGTTCGCCATCAAAGCTATATTTGGCCAGCACGTATTTCGTTCCGCTATAATAAGCCACCAGATACGACTCATCTTTTACGGCGTACGGATATTTATTGCGCAGATAGATATCAATCACCGTTTCCGGATCTTCTATCTTATCCGATCCGAGGGATTCATATACCGACTGCGGCAAGAAGATCTCTTTCGACTGCTCCTCCCAGTGTGCCTTCTGCAAATTGTATTGGTACAGTTTGGTGCGTACTTCCTTAATCACTTCTTCGGGCGCGCGTCTCGGTGCATTAGCGGGTACATGACTGATATAGACCGCATTGACTAAAGTCGGTTGGTCCGTCTCTTTGGGATCAAAGGTGGCGTGGATAGTGATCCGATCGCCGGTGTGAATATTGTTGTTGCTCAGCACGTTGCGCTTGTTACCCTCCTGATCCATGAGCGTCTTGACGAACACGGAGTCCGGACCGTCTACGAGCCAGAACGCACCGGATGCCGGTACGACGATCGTACCTACGTACGCGGTGATCTCGTGCTCAATCGCATCTCGGGCATAGAGAATGTCCGCAATAGTTGTCACATACGGCAGCGGCTCGATGTTCTGATAATTATAGGTGATGAACATATACGCACCGTTCGCTACGTCATTGAATTTGTTATCTATCCATTTTGAAAACTTCTCCTCAGACCCCGGAGAGATATAATAGTTGGCTACGCCGTCCCATATCTCCTTATAGTCGTCGTTGAACATGGTATAACTACGCGCCGAGGTGTTCGCTTCGTACTGTTTATAGGTCACATACGCCAGCGAACCGGTACTGAGGTAGATATACTTGTTCGCCACAAAGGGCAGCAGATAATTATCAGCGGTAGCGGCCTCGGTGAAATAGCAGTCTTTTCCGATAGCCTCTAATGCCTTTTGAGCCGGTTTGTTGACGGTATCTCCGGCTATAGAATCCGCTGTTCGAGCGATTTCTATGTTCGTGACGTTCTTAGCAATCAGCTTATAATCATTATCCGTCAAGGTATAATACACCGTCTTCACGTCCGTGACCGGTGTGTTGCCGTTGTCCAGATAGTGCTCGTCGAAATAGTTCGAGCAAGCGGCCAGTGCGAATGCAACGATTCCAATGATATATATCTTTTTCATAACAATTTCCAATTTTCAATTTTCAATTTTCAATTTTCCATTGCTTAAAAATTCAGTTTTAAGCGTATATTCCATTGTCTTCCTTTGTTATAGAAGAAGTAGATATTATCCTTCGTGTTCTCCGCGATGGTTTGAGTAACCGTCGAAGCAGACCAGGCTTTCTCAATATGATGCTGGTCCAGCACATTCGTCACATTCGCCGAGAGGGTCGCACGTACAGCGCCTATCTCGAATGAGTAGCTGGCTCGAGCGTCCATCGTGCCGCCTATCGGGCAGCGGTAGGGCTCTACGATCTTCACTGTCTTACCGAGACTTAAGTTACCTCCGTTGAAGGAGTAGTAACTGTAGTTACGGTCGTACAGCGTATATTCGGCGCCGATACGGAAGCCCTTGAACGGTTTGAACAGGACGCCGAAGTTAGCAGTCGTCTGTGCTTGACCGCCGACGCGGATACCTTCCAGATCGATCTTTGCCCACGCGTGCTCTTTGCCCTCTTCGGTGCAGTACGGCGTAGTGATGACTCCGTCTCGGGTGATGGCGTTACCCTTCTCGTCATAGAGATAGCCGGTCACGTCTTTACCTTTCCATTTCCAGTCACCGAGCGATACCATCGCGTTGAGTTCCACCCACTTAGCCGGACGCGCTTTGATCTCAAGTTCAAGACCCATATGCTGAGCACCGACACCGGTCATGTTGATGAACGCTTTCTCGCCCTGACGGATATCCGTGGATGTGTTCATGGTTTTATCGATCCAGCGGGTGTAGTAACCATTGAAAGCGAGGTTGACGTACTGGGTGTGGTAGCCGTAACCTACCTCCACGGATGCGATCTGCTCGTTGCGGGCATATCGGTTGAGCGCATGCGAGGTGTTCGCGTTCGCATAAGCGGCTTGGAACTTAGGCGCACGGCTGATATAACCGACGTTGACGAACACGTTGTGGTTATCATTGATATTGTAGTTAGCACCTCCCTTGATTGTACCGCCTATGAAACCGGCTACATCCGATTTGCGGTGCTCTTCGTCGTAGTACATGCGGTCCTCACGCCAGTAGTTACAATAACTGATAGAGGTGTTGATGAAGGCCGACAAGCCGTTCTGTGCGTACTCTAAGGTACCGAACACACCCTCTTGCATCACATGGCCCGTATAGTCGCGATAGACCACATCGCCTACGTTCAGTTTCTGGTTCTGCCATAGCGGATCGGCCGCGTGACTGTTGTTCTTCGGATCAATGCTGAAACGGGTAGCGTCGATGAAATAGTCGCCACACAGCAGGTCCGAGATGACCGCGCTGTGGATACCCTGGTAGTAACGAAGGTCGATTCCGGCCGTCAGTTCAAGCAGACCCTTGAGGAACTTGTTGTTGTAACTCGATACCAGTCCTACCCAGTTATGGTCGTTACGGTTTTGTGCCAACACGTATTTGGAACCCGTCGTGGACTCCGCGTTGATGCCCTCGATAGCTGCGAAGTCAAATGAACCGTCTTCGCGACGGAAGTCCATCGTCAACTTTCCGTTGTTAGCACCTCGGATATCGTTGTAGCTGGCACTGCGCTCAATACCGTCCTTGCCGATATAGGTGGAATATTGGCTGGCCTCTGCCGTACCTCCGTAACCACGACCGATAGAGACGTACACCGCAGTAGAGAGCGAAGACTTGTAGTCGATCTGCCATACGTGGTTCAAACTGATATGCGGTTTGTGGTAACTGTTGAAGTTCGTACCTTTCTGCTTGCCTTGACTGTTATAACCGTACGCAGGGTTGTAGGTGCGGTAGTCACGGCCGTCCGTCATGTATTTCTTGACGTTATTCCACTCAGCAAGCGTCAGTGCACCCGAACTGCCCGAAGGACGTTGCCAGTGCCACTGAGGTGCACCGAAACCGGTCAGACTCAACTGGTGCTTGTCATTGATACGCTTGGAGATATTCGCGAAATAACTGTATCCGCTGTAACTCGTGCCTTGTATATAACCGTCACCCCAGGTCTTGGAACCCAAGATAGTGATGGCCCAACCGCTCTTGCGCAGACCCGTCGAAACGGAGAAGGCTACTTTGTTGGCATTGTCGTTTCCGAGCGAGTACATGAGCGAACCGCCTTTCTTGGCGTCGATACCTTTGGTCACGATATTGATCGAACCGCCGACGGTAGGAGCTGACAGTTTGGCTGCACCCATACCGCGCTGCGTCTGCATCACACTCGTCACGTCGCTAAGACCCTGCCAGTTAGACCAATAGACTGTTCCGCCCTCCATGTCGTTCATCGGTACACCGTTGATCATCGTAGCGATGTTGGTGTTATCGAAACCACGCATGAAGATCTCCGAGTCACCCCAACCGCCACCTTGGCCGTTCGCATGTACACCCGGTGTGTTCTTGAGGATCTCCGGGAACTCCTGACCTCCCAGACGCTCCTCAATATCCAGCGCCATCACCTGGCTCACCGCCACCGGCGTCTGCTGAGAACGAGCCAACTGACCGGTGATCGTCACATCTTCCAATGCGATCGTCTCCGGGTTCAATCGGATCACACCCAGATCTCCGTTTTTGGCGTTGATCTCCAGCGCCTGGTAACCTACATACGAGAGTTGTAACCGGGCTCCCTGCTTGACGGTAAACGTGAAGTTACCGTCCAGGTCCGTGATGATACCATTGGTCGTACCCAGCTCCAGAACAGAAACACCGATCAGCTCTTCGCCCGTCTTGGCGTCCAGCACCGTACCGGTTACTTTTACGTCCTGCGCCAGCAACGTCACCGCCGCCATCATGCACACACATAAAGTAAAAATCTTTCGCATAAATAGAGAGTTTGTTATATGTTATTTGTATATCTCGTTTAAGAGTTTGGCCAAGCGGATGCCGGCGATATAGAGTTGCCGCTCGCAGGGAATGTGCCAGCGGTATATATAATGATAGGTATTGCCGTCCCAGATCTGCTGGTAGGCGTAGATATCTTCCGTGAAATGGTAGTTGTGCAGCAGTAGTTCCGCGTCGCTCATCGCCTCGATGGCTTTCTTCTCAGCCGCGTACTCGATCTCCAGCTTCTCGGCGTACTCGGTATAACTGTATCCCTGGCTGTCAATCAGTTTGCTATCCCAAACGGAGTGGAGGTTCGTGTGGTTGTTGAACCACTTCATCTTGACCGCATTTCCGCCCTTGTCGTCCATATGCGCCGTATGCATCGGGCAGTACCGGTCGCCGCTCAAGTGAACAATGAACCGCAAGGTATGCTCTTTCACCTTTAACCTTTCACCTTTCACCTCTCTTTCGAGGCTGTCCAAGGCTCGAAAGAGATTTCCTCCCTCTTTCGGGTAGTCCGTCAGCGCCGCTACCACCGCACTGTCGCTCAGACCGCCGTCGAAGTCCTGGTAGTGCCAGCCGTCCTGGATACTCTGCTTGTAGATCGTATCGGATTTGATCTCGTCCGGCCAGTTCGCCCAGTAGATGATACCCTGCTTACCCAGCGTCTGATCCACCGATTTCTTGGCCTTGCGACTCAGGTTGTCGTACGCGATCTTAGCAATAATTCGGTGTCCCTCCTGACCCCAAGACCACACGGGAAGAGAATATACGCACATAAGTGCGCATACTATAACGAATGATAAATAACGTCTCATGATAACTTTATTTAAATCGAGTGCAAAATTACAAAAAAAAATCCGAATGTGCAAATAAAACTCGTTTTATTTTGCCATTTGCAGGATTTTTTTGGAAAATTTCGGGGGAAAGCATAGCTGGCGGAGTCCGAAATTACAAAAAAAAATCCGAATGTGCAAATAAATTTGTATATTTCAAAAAAAAAGTGTACCTTTGCAGCCGATTTGCAAAAATTGAACACAATTATATGATTAAAGTACAGTATCAAGACGGCAGTGTACAGGCCTTTGAGTGGGAAGATGCAGAAGCGAAACACGCTTTCTGGCACACCTCCTCACACCTCATGGCAGAGGCGCTGCAAGAGTTGTATCCCGGTATCCAGTTCGGTATCGGACCGGCTATCGAGAACGGTTTCTATTATGACGTGATGCCCCCCGAGGGCGTGGTGATTAACGACACCTGTTTTGCGGCGATCGAAGACAAGATGATGGAGTTGCGTGCGAAGAAAGAATCCGTTGTACGCGCTCAGATCAGCAAAGCCGATGCCCTCAAAGCCTTCGGTGACAAAGGACAGAGTTACAAATGTGAGTTGATCTCCGAACTCGAGGACGGCTCCATCACCACCTATACCCAGGGTGAGTTCACTGACCTTTGTAAGGGTCCGCACCTCCTCTCCACCGGCGATATCAAGGCTGTCAAAGTGCTCTCTTGCTCCGCCGCTTACTGGCGTGGCGACGAGAAACGTCCGATGATGACGCGTATCTACGCCATCTCTTTCCCCAAGCGCTCGATGCTCGACGAGTACCTCGCGCTGCTCGAAGAGGCGAAGAAACGTGACCACCGTAAGATCGGTAAAGACCTCGAACTCTTTATGTTCTCCGACATGGTCGGAAAAGGTCTGCCTATCTGGTTGCCGAAGGGTACGGCCCTGCGTCTGCGTCTCGAGGACTTCCTCAAGAAGATCCAGAAGCGCTACGGCTACCAGCAGGTCATCACTCCGCATATCGGCTCCAAGAACCTCTATATGACCTCAGGTCACTGGGATCACTACGGCAAGGACTCCTTCCAGCCCATCACGACCCCGGAAGAGGGTGAGGTTTACCTCCTCAAGCCGATGAACTGCCCCCACCACTGCGCAATCTACAAGAACAGCCCGCGCTCCTACAAAGACCTGCCCTTCCGCTGTGCGGAGTTCGGTACCGTCTATCGTTACGAGCAGTCGGGTGAGCTCCACGGCCTCACGCGCGTGCGTTCCTTTACTCAAGATGACGCGCATATCTTCTGCCGTCAGGATCAGGTGAAGCAAGAGTTCATTCGCGTCATGGAGATCATCAACATCATCTTCAAGGCCCTCAACTTCGAGAACTACGAAGCACAGATCTCCCTTCGCGATCCCAACAACCACGAGAAATACGTCGGTTCAGACGAGATATGGGAGCATGCAGAGAATGCCATCCGTGAGGCTTGCCGTGAGATGAACCTGCCGGCCCACGAAGAGACCGGTGAGGCAGCTTTCTATGGTCCTAAACTCGACTTCATGGTCAAGGATGCCCTCGGCCGTCGCTGGCAACTCGGTACCATCCAAGTGGACTACAACCTGCCGGAGCGTTTCGAACTCGAATACACCGGTGAGGACAACCAGAAGCATCGTCCCGTCATGATCCACCGTGCACCCTTCGGTTCGATGGAGCGTTTCGTAGCCGTCCTCATCGAGCACACCGCCGGTAAGTTCCCGCTCTGGCTCACGCCGGACCAGGCAGTGGTACTGCCGATCTCCGAGAAATCAAACGAATATGCTTGGAAAGTAAAAGAGGTCCTCGAGGCCCAAGACGTACGCGTCATCGTAGATGACCGCAACGAGAAACTCGGCCGTAAGATCCGCGACAACGAACTCAAGCGTATCCCGTACATGCTCATCGTCGGTGAGAAAGAGGCGGAAGAAGGCAAGGTTAGCGTACGTCGTCAAGGCGGCGAAGCCAGTGGTCAACCGGCACCCGCAGGAGACGGCTCCATGACGATTCAGGAGTTCGCAGACTTCATCAATAATGCGGTCAAGGAACAGATGAGCGCCTATTAAAGGCCCCGCACAATACAGATACTGTAGAGAACGCCCAGCAGCATAGTGAACTTCACTACCTGCTGGGTTGTTTTATAGTCAGAGGGGATCTTTGCGGACCATAACAGCCATACCGAAGCCAGCAGCGGAACAATGATTCCCAGCACGATATACCGCGTGCTCAGACTCGTCCAACCGATCGGGAAGGGCAACACATGGAACCACAGATGGCCGATGATGGCGATCGTCAGCACTACCAAGCCCGTCACAAACACTTTCGTCCATTTCTCACCCCATACGATAGGCATCGTGTGGCACTCGAACTCGCGGTCACCCTCCTGGTCCTGCATGTCTTTGACGATCTCCCGTATCCAGGTCAGCAGAAATGCGAACAAACCAAAACCGCCTAACCAGGCATAGAGGTCATGCGTCAGCGAAGTGTAGGGTAGGATCTCGCCGTATCGCTGCTCCAGGAGCGCTACGTTGACCATCGCGACCAACAGCGGTACCAAGCCCGACAGAAGCGCAACCGTGATGTTGCCGATCATAAAGAGCCGCTTGTAACTACTCGAGTAGAACCACAGCAGTCCGGGAACGATCAGAAAGACCGCCGCCAGCGTCCAGTTAGCAAGCCAGATAGCGATGATCTGCCCCAGGATAGCACCGGAGATACTTAAGCCCATACTCAGCCTCACTGCCGTCTGTTTGGAGATAGAGCGGGTGACCACCAACTCGTCCGGGCGGTTGATACGGTCGATCTTGACATCGAAATAGTCATTGATCACATACCCCCCGGCCGCGATAAGAATGACCGCGATGATCAGTTGCCAAAGCACCCAGCCCGGTAACTGTTCCCCAAACGCCGCATGGGTCAACACCGGCGCCGCTACCCATTTCTCCATCACCCACACCAGTATCCCCAGAAACAGCAGATTGCTCCAGCGGATGAGACGTAATATGTCCTTAAAAATCTCCAAATCTTAAATCTTTAAATCTTAAATCTTTAAATCTTAAATATTTAAATCTTAAATGTTTTGAAAATCAGTTACTTGATTTTCAAAACCACTCCTTTCCACGCAGGGAGGACGATCTCGTTGACGGCATCGGGCACGAACGTATAAGCCCGCTTGTCGCCCGTCAGCAGATCGATGGCCGTTGCATTGATCTTGCCTTCGAGGTCCAGATAGACGAATGCGTCGTTTGGAATACGAACGGGGATATACTGCTCGCGGTCATGGAAATTGATGACGATCAGCAGCGTCTCGCCTTTGACGTGCCTCAGGTACGCATAGTGCTGCTGTTTGTTGAAGCCTTCGCCCTGCGCGTACGTGATATCGTACATCAGGCCTTTCTGGATCGCCTTGTCGTCGCGTGCGAGAGTGAGCAGACGCTGGTAGAACGCGCGGAGCTCTTTCTGCTCGCTGCTTAACTGACCGCCGTCGAACTTACCCTTGTTCGCCCAAGCCTGCAAGCTCTTCACACCCCAGTAGTCAAAGATGGTCGTGCGGCCGTCGATGCCCGAGAAACCCTCCATATCCATTCCCCGCTCGCCTAACTCCTGACCGGAGTAGATCATCACCGGGCACTGGTTCAGCGTCGCCGCTACGATCATCGCCGGCTCGGCACAACGGCCGTCACCGCAGAAGAATCCGCTCGCTAGACGTTGCTCGTCGTGGTTCTCGAGGAAATAGAGCATATGCTTGATTCGCTCGTCTCCGTGTTGCATCCACTGGTTCGTGATGCCTTCCGCCGGCCAACCCTTGCTCGTCACTCCGCGAAGGTAGTCGTACATACCTACTTTGTCGTACAGGTAGTCAAAACCCGCTGCGAGATAAGCGTTGTACTGGTTGGGGTCGTAGCACTCGCCGATGAAGAGGAATTTCTTATGTTTCTTCTTCACCGCCGCAATCGCCCAAGCGAAGAACTCCACCGGTACCATCTCGGCCATATCGACACGCACGCCGTCGATCCCTTTGTCGGCCCAGAAAAGGAGTATATCCCGCATCTTCACCCAGGTCGAGGGAATCGGATCGAACTGTTTCTCCCGGCCGCCTTGGTAATAGACGCCGTAGTTGAGTTTGACGGTCTCGTACCAGTCGTTCTCGGAGGGGTGGGAGGTGAAGCAGTCGTTTCCCGTCACCTTAGCCGGATACTCTTCGTAGCCCTGCAGGTCCTTGTCCATCGTGAACCGCTCGCCCGGGAGGTAGTAGAAGTTATTCAGCGGCGAGAACGCCCACTCGGGGTTGTCGCCTTCGCCGAGATCCTTCACACCCTTGGGCTTGCACACACTCTTGTACTGGCGTGCCACATGGTTGGGCACAAAATCTATCAGTACGTCCAAGCCGGCGGCGTGAGTACGAGCTACGAGGTCTTCGAACTCCTCCATGCGCTTGGCTTCGTTGCGCGCCAAGTCGGGGTCCACGTCGTAATAGTCCGTAATCGCGTACGGACTGCCGGCTTTGCCTTTGGTGATAGCGGGGTTGTTATATTGTGCGGTCGCGTGACGGATGATGCCGGTGTACCAAACGTGCGTAGCACCCAGGTCCACGATGGCCCGGAGTGCCCGCTCGTTGATATCCACAAATCGCCCGCAACCGTTCTCTTCCTTCGATCCGTTATGCTTCCGTGTCTCATTATAGTTTGCAAACCAACGGGGGAAGAGTTGGTAAATGATCGGTTTGTTCATGGTAAAAATCTAAAATCTCAAATCTTCAATCTTCAATCTTCAATCTTCAATCCGTGAGCATATAAACTCTCTCGGAGGCGTCTCGAGCGGATGGGGAACGCGAGAGTCGTCGAGCATGGGGCGAGTTACTCCGAAGAGTTTGATATGCGAACTAATAGATTATACTAAAGCCGCTGTATCGCTGGCGATCATCAGCTCTTCATCCGTCGGGATCAGGCAGACGGTCACTTTGCTGCCCTTCTTGGAGATGATCCGCTCCTCACCGCGCACTTTGTTCGCCTCGTCATCTACCTCGATACCGAGGAAACTGAGGCCCTTCATGATCTCAGCACGGATATAGGGGTCGTTCTCGCCGATACCGGCCGTGAAGACAAGGATATCCAGACCGTTCATAGCGGCTGCATACGCGCCGATGTACTTGATTGTACGGTAGATGAACATCTTACGCGCCAGGTCCGCACGTTTGTTGCCGGCATTGATGGCAGCCTCGATATCGCGGCAGTCGCTGGACACGCCCGATACACCGAGCAAACCGGATTTCTTATTCACCAGGTTATTGAACTCAGCCGTCGTCAGATGCTCTTTGTCCATGATGAAGGTCGCTGCACCGAGGTCCAGGTCGCCCGCGCGGGTACCCATCACCAGACCCTCTACCGGCGTCAGGCCCATCGAGGTATCTACGCTCTCGCCGTTGAGCACAGCCGTACAACTGCCGCCTCCGCCGATGTGGCAGGTCACGATCTTCTGCTTCTTCGGATCGACACCGAGGAACTCGCATACGCGAGCAGAGACATAACGGTGGCTGGTGCCGTGGAAGCCGTAACGACGGATCGCGTATTTCTCATACAGCTCGTACGGGATCGCGTACATATACGCGTAGTCCGGCATCGTCTGGTGGAACGCCGTGTCGAAGACCGCTACCTGCGGTACACCCGGCAGTATCTTCTCGATCGCATCGATACCCTTGAGGTTAGCGGGGTTGTGCAGCGGAGCCAACTCTACGCACTGGATGATCTCTTTCTTCACCTCCGGCGTGATCAGCACACTCTTGTTGAATTTCTCGCCGCCGTGCACTACGCGGTGACCGACTGCGTCGATCTGTTTGAGGTCCTTGATGACACCGATCTCCGGGTCCACCAACTTCTCCAGAATCAACTCGATACCTACCGTATGCTCCGGCATCGGTTTCTCGAACTTCACTTTCTCTCCGTTCGCTAACTTCACTTGCAGGAACGAGTCGGGCAGACCGATCTTCTCGATACCGCCTTGTGCCAATACGGACTTGCTCTCCATGTTGAAGAGCTTGTATTTAATACTGCTGCTACCGCAGTTCAAAACCAATATCTTCATAAATTTGAAATTTGAAATCATAAATTTGAAATCATAAATTTCAAATGGTTATTTGATGGCTTGATTCGCCGTTATTATAACCATTTGAACAATATCTTGTACTTTGCATCCGCGGCTGAGGTCATTGACCGGCGCTGCGATACCTTGGAGGATCGGTCCTACGGCGTCTGCGCCCGAGAAGCGCTCTACGAGCTTGTAGCCGATGTTACCAGCCTGCAGGTCGGGGAACACCAGCACATTCGCCTTGCCGGCTACGGGGCTGCCCGGTGCTTTGGTCTTCGCTACGGACTCTACCAGTGCCGCATCTGCCTGCAACTCACCGTCCAGCTGCAACTCCGGTGCGAGCTCCTTGGCGATACGCGTCGCCTCTTGTACTTTGTCCACCAACTCGTGCTTCGCACTGCCCTTCGTCGAGAAACTCAACATCGCTACGCGCGGCTCGATGCCGGCAATAGCACGGGCCGTCTCTGCCGTCGAGATAGCGATCTCAGCCAACTGCTGCGCATCCGGGTTCGGGTTCACGGCGCAGTCGGCGAACAGCAGGAAACCGTTCTCGCCCAACTGCTTGGCAGGGGTGAACATCAGGAACGCACCGCTTACGATCGAGCAACCCGGCTTCGTCTTCAGGATCTGAAAGGCCGGACGAATGGTGTCGGCCGTCGTACCGCGTGCACCGGCTAACTCACCGTCCGCATCACCGGCTTTGATCATCAGACAACCGAGATAGAGCGGGTCTTGCGCTTTCTTGGCCGCCTCTTCTTCGGTCATACCCTTTGCCTTACGCAGCTCGAAGAGCAGTTTGGCATACTCCGGCATCTTCGGGTCGCGAAGCGGGTCCACGATCTTCGCTTCAGCGATATAAGAAAAACCCTTCTCAGCCGCCATCGAGCGGATCTTGTCCGGGTCACCAATCAAAATAAGCTGCGCAATCTTATCTCTCAATAAGATGTTAGCAGCCTCTAACGTACGGGGTTCGTCACCTTCCGGCAACACGATGCGCTGCGGATTCGCTTTCGCACGCGCAATCATCTGATTCAAAATGTCCATAATATATTGATTTTTTTATATTTGCTATCCCATAACCCGTAACCCGTAACCGGTAACCCCTCAATTCGGCTACAAAATTACAATTTTTTTTTCATATATGCAATACTTAGTACACAAAATATTTTTTTTTATTAAAAAATTTGGTCAATTCAAAAAAAAGCAGTACCTTTGCACCCGATTTTGCAAATTTTTGAACGGAAACACCTGTGAAACGTCATTTTATAGTTATATTACTCTTGGCCTTCTCGGCTGCGCTGACCGCGCAAGTCACGCAGGAAGTCAAAGGAGCGCACCCCTATAAGGTAGAGGAAAACAGCGAGATCTCGGAGGAGTACTCGCACTGGTCCTTGATCCCCCATGTGGGCGCGAACATGTTCGACGGTGATTTCCATTCTGAGATGAAGCATTCCCTCTCTATACCTACCGCCGGCCTGGCGCTCGAGTATTCGTTCACGCCGGTGTGGAACCTCGGTGTCGAGTATATGTTCGACATGTACAAGGTCACCGGACGTACAGAGGACCCTGAGAACGCCGAGGCGATGCTCCGCGGACAAATGCATAGGGCGCAAGCGTATGTCTCGATGGACTTCATGGGACTTTTCTTCCCGAAAGCTAAAAAACGTATCTTAGGTATCCAGCCCCTCTTCGGTGGCGGATATGCGTGGTATAAGAACGATGCGTACTACACCGACGCGATGCGCTACCACACCGGCTCGAACACACCGCTCTCGATGGATCATTTCGAAGGCGAGTGGTTCATGACGGGAGGTCTCAACATCGAGTTCAACCTCAACCGCACCCTCTCGCTCGGTATCCGCGGTACGTACACCTATTTCATCAATGACTATATCGACGGTCGTGGTTTCTCGGGTCCGCAGGCCTATGCTTCGAAGAACAACGATGGTATCTTCGATCTCACGCTCAACATGCGCTTTAAGATCCTGGCTAAGTCCAAGACCCACGTCCGCAATATCTCGTCCTACGAGGCTTGGGCAAAACCGATTGATCCGTGTTATGTACACGATACCGTCATCATCATCCGCGATACGACCCGTATCCGCGAGATCGTGAAGACCAAGACCAAGGTCTACGGAGAGCCCGGCAGCAACCAGCCGCAGATCTACTACGTCTATTTCGCGAACAACAAAGCTACGCTGGACGACAAGGGGCTGATCACGATCCAGCAGGTGGCTGACCGCCTGACCGAGGATACCACCCTCTACGCCGTCGTCACCGGCTATTGCGACAACACCGGTTCGGCGCAGCATAACTACGAGCTGGGCGACAAGCGTGCCGCGAACGTGATCGACGAGCTCCGCGAGGAGTACGCTATCGCACCGACCCACCTCTACTCGATGGGTATGGGTAAGGTCGTAGGCCGTCGCAGCCAAGCTTCCTACGGACCGAACAGACGTGCCGCTATCCGACTCGTGGACCGCAAGACGTTCTTGCGCATGATCGGTAACCTCGAGGACGCCAAAGAGAACCGTGTGGTCGAGGAGGCAGTGGAGACCAAGCCCGTCAAGACCGTACCGCTCAGCCAGAGCGCCAAACCCAAAGCTAAGCCCAACCAGTACCAGCGTCGCACTAGCGCCGAGGCCACTGTCGACAAATCGACCACCCTCTCCAAGCTCGCACGCCAGTATTACGGCAATACCTACTGCTGGGTATACATCTATATCGCCAATAGAGAGACGATAGCTAATCCCAACAGCCTCACTCCCGGTACACAGCTCACCATCCCTGAGCTCACCGAGAAAGAGATGCGCATCACCAAAGACGAGAGCCTGGTACTCTTCACCGCCGCTCGTCAAGGTAAATAGGTTCCATAGCTCAGTTGGTTAGTAGCACCTGACTCATAATCAGGGGGTCGTAGGTTCAAGCCCTACTGGAACCACAAAAAGGAGGTCACCCCTCCTTTTTGTTTTGTCTATAGTTTTGCGCGGAAGAGGAGGTGGATATCCGTCCGGGTTTGAGGACGGTTATGGGCGGAGGCCCAGGAGGCTTCGTAGATGGTCTCGCTGAGTTTGAGATAAAGGGCGAGCTGAGGAATTATCTGCCACTGGAGGCAGAGATAAGCTTTGCCTCCAAAACCATAGACAGCGGGGATCGAGAAGGCATAGAGGACGTCGTGCTCGTAGGTATAGATGCGGTTAGCCCACTCGCGGGCGTCGAAGAACTGCAGGCGTCCGCGTATGCTCACCGGCGCTTGTGCAAAACGGTACGCTACGTCCTGCGCGACAGACAGGCCATAATGGAAAACGGAATCGCCGTTGAGAGGCGTATGGTTGAAGTCCGCTGTGGTGTTTAGGCTCCAGCCGCCTCGTCGCCACTCGAAGAGCAGCCGTGCGGAGTAGATGGCGGTACCTTTCTGCCGAGCACGGGCACGGAGAGAGATACGCCAGTTTTCGCGGATGTGTTGTACCTCGGCGAGAGCATCGTAACCAAGCGTGCAGCTGTCCGGAATGCCGTATTTGGGGCCGCTGAAATAGAACACATCGCCGTATCCGGAGAAGCGCCAATGGTTGAGGCTGGTGATGTCGAAGCCGAGGTATCCACCGTTCTCATCACCGAGGCGTGAACTCTCCGAGAATGCATATCCAAGCGCGTTGTCGAACCAAGGAGAATAAAAGCGATAGAGGGCGATGAGGCTGACCCCGGAAGTGGGATAGAAACGGCTGCCGACGATTGTACCAAAGCCCCATTCCTTGTTCTGCGCTGTCGCCACTTCTCCGAAGAGATCGAACCAACCGTGGTTATAGCGGAAGGAGGCACCCAAGACGGCTTGGTTGGTTCCACGGAAATAATGACTGTTATAGGTCGTGTTGCGATAGGGGGCGATGCTGTCCGACCATATGTTTTCCGCTGCTGTTACTTGCAGTTCGAACCGCTTATGGCGCACGGTGACGTTCGCGCCGATGAGGTGATGCCAGGTGGAGTCATTGGCGCGTTTGAGCGAATAGAGCGCGGAGATATCGAGGCGTGTCTTCTTGTTCCACTCCCACCGCAGTGTGACTCCAGCGCCGTGCAGACTCTCGCCATCAACGGAAGAATAATGGCGGATCCCTTCGGCGCTCTGTCCTATCGTCTGCACGTACATGGACTTACCGGAGTGAAAGACGGGTGAGAAGACGAGGCCTTGCCCGAAGGATGCCTGGAAGTTACCTGCTACGAGCGAATGAAGATGGGGCGCAACGTCTCGCAGGCGGAGATAAGCGCCATACTGCAAGTCCTCTGCTTGGCCTCCCTGCGGTCGGCGCAGTTGGGCGCCAAAAGTGACACGACGCTGGTAATCAAACCGATAGCGCGTCTGCACATAGATCGGATCGGTGCCTTCGAATGCCTCTATGTTGCGTGCATCCACCCGCGCGAGGATCTCGTGCTGAGCCTTGGTGAAGACCTCTTTCGCGGAAGGTGCATTTATGATTTCAGATTTCTGATTTGTGATTTGAACGAAAGGCAAAAGGTCGCGGATCTCGTAATCCGTCAGGCTGGGGATCAGACGTAACTCATATAGCGACTCAAACGGATGTCGGTGGGCGTAGAGGAGGATATCGTCTATCTGACGCGAGGAGAGAAAAGGCAGTTGGCTTAGTTCTTCCTCGGAGGCATCATTGAGGTCTATCGGCGACTCCGCCAGGGCATAGAGATCCGTCTGGAGTTGCTCATAATCGACTTCCGACAGTTCAGTCATGCGGTTGTAAATATCCCCGATGATGTCGTCGAGGGAGAGATTCGCAACCAGTAATATGAGCGCTAAAAACGTTTTCATACGGCAAAATTACAAAAAATCTTGCATATATGCAAAAAAAAGTGTACTTTTGTGGCGAATTATGGATAAGAAGGCCCTTTTGCATACTGTTGAGTGGATCGTCGCCTTGGCGGCGTGCGGGTGGCTGGTGTGGAAGATGGCGACCTATGACGACTATGCCGGTCTGTGGGCTGCGCTGCGGTCGATGGACACCGCGCGCGTGTGCGCGCTCCTTATATGTATAGCGCTGATGCCGGTGAACATGTCGATTGAGGCGTGGAAGTGGAGAACGTTGATGAATGGTGACGCTTCGCTTAATGGTGAGAATGATGAAAGGATGAGCTGGAGGGAGGCACACAGGCAGGTCTATTACAGCAAGTTGGCGGGGCTGATTACCCCCTGGCGGCTTGGCGAATACCCGGCGCGGGCGATGCTTCAGGGCGAATGGAAAAACACCCTCTCCATGGGTGCGGTCGGTTCGGTCACTATGACAATAGCCATTGTCATGGCCGGTGTCATCGGCCTCATGGCTAGCCCGGCGGTCTTTGACCTCCTGGGCGGCAGTTATCTATATACCTTGCTGGCGGTCATCATCGTGCTCGGACTCATCTTTGCCTTCGCTCCCTGCGCCCTTAAGCGCTTCGCGCAGGTCAACCACACCCTCATGCTCCGCAGCACCGTTCAGAGCCTCGTCCGCCTCGCCTGCTGGTGCGTGCAACTTTACTTAGTCCTTTTTGCCCTCGGCGCAACTTTCAATTTTCAATTTTCAATTTTCAATTTACCGGTGTATTATCTGCTGGTGACCATCTCACCGAGTGTGCCGATCGCGGAGGTAGGCGTGCGCGGAGCGTGGGCGATAGCGGTCTTCGGGACGATGAATGCGGCGTTGGCGGGCGTGCTGCTCTGGGTGATCAATACGCTGCTTCCGTGCGTGGGATGGTTTTTCTTACGAAAAACGTTAAAGGGTTAAAGGGTTAAAATGTTTTTTTTGGCAAAAAAAACGTTAAATTGTTTGCATAGTTGAAAAAAAAGTTGTAAATTTGCAGGCAAATTTGTCAGAAGACCGGTATAAAGGAATACCGAAAGACCGAAAAATAACTAAAACACAATATCATGAACATTAATTTTCAGATTCATTATCGTGCCGAGTATGGGCAGCAGTTGTGCGTGATAGCTACGCGCGAGTCTATCTTAGGCTGGACCGAAAAGGATCCGCTTGTTTTGAATTGCCAGGGGACGGACTTCTGGCAGGCCAATGTGCCGGTGAATGATTTTCCGACCGAGGTGGAGTACAAGTACGCCATCCGCGTATGCGAGGGCCACTATATCTACGAGGCGGGCGAGCCGCGTCGTCTGGAGTTGCGCGCTGCGGACAAGAACATCATCGTTCGCGACGCATGGCAGGCAAGCACGTACGAGGACAGCTTCTACACGACGGTGTTCCTCAAGTCGCTCTTCGCGCGTCACAACCCCGCTAAGGCCAAAGCGCCGAAGGGCAACATCCGCTTCTCGATCGACCTGCCGCAGATCCTGCCGAGCCAGGGTGTAGCGATCATCGGTAACTGCGCCGAACTCGGTAACTGGGATCCGGCGGGCAAGCTGGTGATGAACGACGCTGAGTTCCCGCTCTGGCGTGCGGACATCAAGGTGAAAGGGCAGGATATAGTGGAGTACAAATATGTGGTGTATGACCTCAAGAGCGGTGCGGTAGTGGACACCGAGTGGGGCGAGAACCGCCAGATATGGGGCGTAGAGAAGGGCAGTGTGATCTACGAGAACGACCGCGCTTTCCGTCGCACCCAGCCGCGCTGGAAAGGTGCCGGCGTAGCGGTACCTGTGTTCTCGCTGCGTACGGAAGAAGGCTTCGGTATCGGTGAGTTCCAGGATCTGAAGAAGATGGCCGACTGGGCTGCTTCGACGGGACAGAAGATGATCCAGACGCTGCCGATCAACGATACGACGCTGAGGCATAACAACCTCGACAGCTATCCGTACAACGCCGTGAGTGTGTTTGCTCTCCATCCGATATACATCAATATCGAGAAGATGGGTAAGCTCACGCCGGCGATGAAGAAGAAATACGAGGCGAAGAAGGCGGAGCTGAATGCCCTCAGTTTCGCGGACTACCAGAACGTGTATGACGCGAAGATGGTGTTCTTCAAAGCGCTGTACAAGCAAGACAAAGAGGCTCTGTTCAGCAGCGAAGAATACAAGGCTTTTGAGGCTAAGAACGCCGAGTGGCTGGAGCCGTATGCTGCGTTCCTCAGTAAGCGCGACAAACAACCGAAGGATTTCTATAAGTTCCTGCAGTTCCACGCCGACCGTCAGTTGGCCGACGCAGTAGCGTATGCTCACTCGATCGGCGTAGCGATGAAGGGCGATATACCTATCGGTATCAGTCCGGACTCGGTGGATGCCGCCGTTTATCCGGAGCTCTTTAACCTCGACGCCAGCGCCGGTGCTCCGCCCGATGATTTCTCCATCAGCGGACAGAACTGGGGCTTCCCGACCTATAACTGGGACAAGATGGCGGAGGATAACTTCGGCTGGTGGCAGCGCCGCTTCCGTAAGATGCAGGACTATTTCGATGCGTACCGCGTGGATCATATCCTGGGCTTCTTCCGTATCTGGCAGATGCGTAAGAGCGATGTATGGGGCCTCTGCGGTCATTTCGTTCCGACCCTGCCGTACAGCTACGACGACCTCTGCGCGCAAGGCGTATGCCTCGACTGGGACCGTCTGACCAAGCCCTATATCCGCTCGAACTTCTTAGGCGACGTGTTAGGCTACGACCTCGAGTGGGCCAAGCAGCATGCGCTCAACACCCGCGACGGCTATGTCTATTGGTTCAAGCCCGAGTTTGACACCCAGGCGAAGGTACAGGAGTGGGCTGACCGCCTGCTCGGCGACGAGAAACAGCTGAAGGCTTCAGGCCTGAGTGCCGAGGCAGTACACAACATCTGCAACGGACTCATCTACCTCCACTGCGAGGTGCTGTTCGTCGAAGACCAGCGTCGTCCGGGTTGGTTACACCCGCGTATCTCTATCTATCAGAGCCACTCGTTCAACGAGCTCTATAGCGACCAGAAAGAGGTGCTGATGCGCATCTACAACGAGTATTTCTTCCGTCGTCATACGCAGTTCTGGCGTGACAGCGCGATGCGCAAACTGCCGACACTCATCCACTCGACCCACATGCTCTGCTGCGGTGAGGACTTAGGTATGGTACCGGCTTGCGTACCCGATGTGATGCACGAGCTGCAGATCCTCAGCCTCGAGATCCAGCGTATGCCGAAAGACCCGACCGTCAAGTTCGCTCACCCGGCCGATGCACCGTATCAGAGCGTCTGCACGACCGGTACGCACGATATGAACCCGCTCCGCGCATGGTGGGAAGAAGACCGTGCCGTGACGCAGCGCTTCTACAACGAGCAGATGGGTTGGTGGGGTGATGCTCCGCAGCAGATGACGCCGGAGATCGCTGAGTTCATCATCAACCAGCATATGTACAGCCCCGCTATGTGGACCATCCTGCCGCTACAAGACTGGCTGGCTATCGACGGTGAGGTACGTGTCCAAGATCAGTTCTCCGACCGTATCAACGTACCGGCTAACCCGCGCCACTTCTGGAACTATAGAATGCACCTCAGCCTCGAGGACTTGATGCAATGCAAGAACTTGAATGAGAAGATTAAGAAGCTCACCTCTGTGAGGTGAGCGGTTATGGGTTACGGGTTACGGGTTACGGGAAAGTTTATCCCGTACCTGTTCCATAAGCCATAAAGGCGTGCTCGTCGCTCCGCAAATCCCGATCTTTAAAGTTGAAAGGGGAAAGGTGAAAGTTGAAAGGTTTATTTTATCAACTTCGTCGGGAGAAGATATGAAAATTGTGTTGGGGTTTGCCTCAACACAATTTTTATATAGCACCTTGGCATTACTGCTTTTAGTACCACCTACAAAGAAGACGATGTCGTTCGCCTTCGCAAACTCCTGCAACTCCTTCACTCGATTTGCTACACTCCTGCATATCGTGTCGTGCGCTTCCAGCGCAATTGGAGATTTGAGATTGGAGATTTGAGATTGGATGGCTTCGACGAGGGAATGGAAGCCCTCGACGGATTTGGTGGTCTGGGAGAAGAGGTAGATAGGGCGGGAGAAGTCGAGGAGGTGGAGTTGGTCGACGGACTCGATGACGATGGCGGTGTTGTTGGTCTGGCCCTGGAGTCCGATGACTTCGGCGTGTCCGGGTTTGCCGTAGATGACGATCTGGGGAGCCCGGCCTTCATCGTTGCGATGGAGCTCATAGCACGCGCGGATACGGTCCTGCAGTTTCTTGACGACCGGACAGGTGGCGTCGATGATCTCGATGCCGCGTTGCTGCGCTATCCAGTAGGTAGAAGGCGGTTCGCCGTGCGCACGGAGCAGCACACGGGAGTGGGCAGGGAGCGTACGCAGGTCGTCGTAGTCGATGGTCGCGAGGCCTTTGAGTTCCAGCCGCGCTACTTCCTGACCGTTATGCACGATATCGCCCAAGCAGTAGAGTGCGCCCTTCTCCAGTTCGCTCTCCGCTGCGTTGATGGCGCGTGTCACACCAAAACAGAAACCGGAGTTTGTATCAATCGATACAACCATTTATGATTTATGATTTATGATTTCAAATTTATGATTTTATCAAAGAGGCCATAAATGACCTTCATCTGCTCGTCGGGCGTGAGGTTGGAGTTATCGATGACGATGGCATCCTCGGCTTGGCGGAGAGGCGACTCAGCGCGGTGGGTATCGCGGTAGTCGCGGTCATTGACATCGGCGAGCACTGCACTGAAGTCCGGCGTCTGGCCTTTCTCCAGCAGCTCGTCGTAGCGACGTTGTGCGCGTACCTCGGGAGTAGCGGTCAGGAAGAGCTTGAGTTCGGCCTGCGGGAAGACCACCGTACCGATGTCGCGGCCGTCCATGACGATGCCTTTCTCCAGTCCCATCTTCTGCTGCTGGGCAACCAGGAAAGCACGTACCTCTTTGATGGCCGAGACACGGCTGGCAGCGTTGCCGACCTCAAGGGTACGGATCTGCGACTCGATGTCTTCGCCGTTGAGGGTGACATGCTGCGCGCCGTCTACGAGGACGAAGCCGACTTGGATAGCCGGCAGTGCAGCGATGATATCTGCCTCTTCGGTCAGGTGATGGTGCAGGGTATAGAGGGCGATGGCGCGGTACATAGCGCCGGTATCGACATAGGTATAGCCGGCGTATTTGGCCAGCGCTTTGGCGATCGTCGATTTGCCACAGCTGCTATAGCCGTCGATGGCAACAATTATTTTATTTACCATTTGTTCATTTACCATTTTGTCATTTATTTGTTCATTGAATTATTTCATCAATGAGTTAATATCTAAGGTGAGGCCTACCTGGTAGGAGAAATTGGATTTGGTCATTTGGCTGATGGCAAAACCAAGTCGAGCCTGTTTGATCTTGACGCCGGCGCCGAGGGCAAAGCCGGCAAGGGAGCGCTGGTCAATCAGTTGCAGTTCGGCACGGCGGCGGTGGTTATAACTGAGGGCGATATAGAACTTCTCGCTCTTCGGCACAACCTCAATACACCATATCGTATGCCTAAACAGCATGTCGTACCACGGTACATCGTGGGGGATGATATCGCCTGTTGTGGGGCTCTTGTCGAGCGAAGTCCACTCGTAGTTGAGGTACCAGGTCTGCATGTTATGTATCTGCAGGTGGAAACGCAGCGGGGCGTGCTTGACGCGGTAGGTGAGACCGAGTTGGAGGTTGAGCGGTAACATCTCCTTTCCTGTCCCGTCTTCGGAGGAGTAGAAACTCTTGAGTTGCCAACCTATGTTCTGCAGCACCAGTCCCATCTGGAAAGTGGAGTCCTTCGTCTGGAAGTGGGCTCCGACGTCCGCCCCGATGGCAAAGGCGGTATAACTCTCATAGATGGAGTACACGGGTTTGAGGCTCACACCGACTTTCCAACACGGATGCAGCTGGCGGGCGTACATGACGTCGACGAGGATGTCGCGTGCACCGAACACACCGCCGGTCTGCTGACCGTCCTCATTGGCATAGGCCATCCGGCCGTAGTCAAGGTAGTGCAGTCCCACCGCGAAATAATTGGGTTTGTCGGGTTCGCCTTCGCCGGTATAGGGTTTCTCGATCTTCGAGCGGCCGAAGTTATGGCCGTAGAGCACGGAGCCGAACATGGTTCCGGGCAGGTAATAGGAGAAGTTGAGTTGTAGCACCTGATGAGACTGAGCGTGGAGCAGCGCGGGGTTGCACATAGCCAGCGATATATCACCATCGCTGAGGCTGGCGCTACTACCGCCAAGGGCATTGACACGGGAGGACACCGGCAGACTCATAAAGGAGAAGACCGACCGTCCTGCGTTGGATACTTGCGCGAAGGCGGGTGCTACTACGCCCAGGCAGAGTCCTATGAGGAAGATATATTTACGCATATTCATGTTCGTTTTCAGCAATGTGTGATGATATAATAGGGTATATTCAATGTTTGTATCTCTTGTTCGTATCGTTTGAAGAGTTCGAGTCGTATAGCATCGGCGCCGTTGTACCGTGCAGGGTCGGGGACCCAAGGCAAGTCCGGGTAGGTCAGCAGATAGACGTCCATCGGGTACCGCTCAATAGCTTCGTTGAGCCACTCCGGTACCTGTTTGAACGCGTAATCAAACCATACTTTTGACACGATCAGTTCGGTGTCGAAGATATAAGGGTTAGCGGTGAGGGGTGAGCGGTTAGCGGCTTCAATTTCCTCGATCTGGTGGTGTGCGATGGCGCACAGCTCGTCATAGGTGACATCGGTGGTGCCTTTGCGCTCCACGTATTCGCGGGCGTATTCGGGCACAAGGGTTGCCTTGTATCGCTTCGCCAGGTAGCGCGCCAGTGTGCTCTTGCCTGAACTCTCCGGACCTATGATACCTACTTTATACACCATACACTTTACACCTTACACCTTACACTTTACACCTTACACTATCTTGTCAGCATCAGTTTGATGTTCAGACCTATATTATCCGACCGCACGGGGTAGGACGACGAGAGGAGCGGGGTAGTGCCCTGATGGTCGTAGAAGAGCTGGAGGTTGATCTTCTGGCTCAGCACGTAGTCGGCAGATACCTTGACCGCAATAACGCGGTTACCGGACGAAGCCTGCGTGATGTTATCCTCTACCTTACGGAGCAGCATCTTGACATCTTTGTACGACACATCGACCTGCAACTTGAGGTCATTGGATACTTTCTTCTGTCCGCCGTCTTTCTTCTTGGCGATGAAGTTGAGGTTCTTAATCGTATAACCTGCACCGAGCACGAACTCCGACGTGTGTCCTTCGGTCAGTTGCACGCTGGTGACGTTGAGCGCGAGGTTACGCTGCTTGCGGTACTCGGCTTTGAAATTCAGCGAGTTCTTCATCGTCATATTCAGACCAATAAGCGGTGAGAACGCCTCGGTGATGGTGACGTTGGTGATGTCATACGCCGAAGACGGCGTGGGTGCGTCGGTCGTCACATCGCGCACGAAACCGACGTTCTTGTTCTTGTCATCCACACCGACCCAGGTGGAGTACGAACCGAAGGAGCCGATGGCGTACTTACAGGTATAAGCGTGAGTGAGGGTGACGGACTTGAAGTGGTCGCGGAGCCAAGGCAGTTTGCCCAGGCCGTCGTAGGTCACAGACCAGTTAGGCAGGATCTGCAGGATACCCAGGAAGGGATCCAGACCGATGGTGTTGGGGTCGCGGCCGGTGTAGGCAGCCAGGAACGCCGGTACGAGCACATCGGCGGAGTTACGGTTGACACGCCCGTGTTTGTTGGGGTCGTACTTGGTATCCATCGGTATATTACTCATAAAGCCCTTGGACGGCAGCGTGACACCGGTGTACTGACCCTGCACACGCTCGAGGAGGATATCTCGGTTGGCGATGAACTGGTCATACGCACTGTTGGCGAAGTTCTCTTCCTGGGAACCGACATGGCTGAAGATGGTACCGATAGCGACCTGCGAGATATTGAACGAACCCGTCATGTTCTCCTGCAACTGGTCGTAGGAGTAGGTGATAGAGGTCGAGTTCGCGTAGTAGCGCTTACCGTTGAGTTGGATCTTAAATCCAGGCAGCGGTTCGAGCGTGAGTTTGATATCAATATCCGAAGTATGTGCACGGGTAGCAGGCTGTACCACCGTCGTATCACCGCTGAGCCAGTTGTTTCGTGTCGCACGCTCCATGAAGTCATTCGGTATGAAACCAAAGGCGAAGTCAAAGCCCGGCGCATATCCGCCGGCGGTCTTGCACTGTCCCATGAAGCCCGCCTCGGGCTCAAAGCCCGGTACGGTCATGGAGTTGGTCTCGCGATAGGTGATCTGCAGACGACGGATCATCGTACCGAGGTACGCAAAGACATCGCCTGTTACCTGCGCCGGTGTGCGGTAGTTCGGATCGCGTGTGGTGACGGTGATGGTCGCCTTGGCGCACGAGCTCTTCGGGGTGATGCTGATCTTGGTGTTACCCGCCGGCTTGAAGCTGACAGGTATCGTTTTACCGGCCGAGTCGGTGACGTGGACGGTGAGTGACTCGCTATTGAGGCGGTGCGTGATTTCGAGTGCCTCGCCTTTGGTGAGTGCCGATGTCTGGGTGTAGGTCTTCGGCCGGAAAGCACGCTTGGCGCTACGTCCCGTATAACGCTGAGTCATTGACTTCCAGTACTTGGACTTGCCGTACCAGGTCTCGAAATTGATACCTCCGTCCACTTGCCAGGTCTGGAGGCTGCTCACCGTGTTACCGCGGTCGATACCGCTGGTAGTAGAGGCCGTACGGGTCCAGTTATAGTTGGCGTTATAAGACGCATTGGCGGAGAGGGCGTCGAGTCCCGGCACACGGTTAAACGGCACGTTCCACGACGCCGTGAAGACCTGCTGGTAGGTGTAGGGCTTACCCCACTTAGCCAAGGAGTGCTGGATCGTGTCGCGCCAAGCTTCGTACTTGTCGTGGTTGAACTCGGCATCGAAATAGCGTCCGTTGAGTATCTCCGGCGTGTACTGACCTTCGTCGATGATGGCATTCATAGCCGACTGGAAACTGAATTTCATGTTCTTGGTCAAGTCGTACTTGATATCGACATGACGATCCCAGGTGAAGTCCTTGCTGTAGGTCAGATCCATCTCGCCCGGTGCGGTGCCGGCCAGGTCGCGCATCTTCATATGACTGAAGGTACGGTGCATGTTGGTGTTAAACGCCCAGGACTGCGGCAGGTAGTAGAGGTTGAACTCCTTAAGGAACTTCACTTTCTGCACTTTCTCCATCTTCGCAAATGGTTCCCAAGGCTTGGGGTTGAAGTTATAGGCGTACTGGAACGAACCCTTATGGTCGGTGGTGAGGTTGGTCTCCAGTTCGGGCGAGTGCTCGTTCTGCTTGTTGTAGGACGCCGAGATGGAGAAGTTAGCCGGGTCGACGAAGAGGTCTCGCTTCTTAGTGTAGTGGTGGTTGACCTTGAGGTTCGAGAGCGAGAAAGAGGTGGACTCGTGTACGGTGTTGGATAGCTGTTTGATGGAGTCTTTCTCCGCCTTGGTGGTGTATGTGTCGAGTGTCTCGGCGAGCTTGACGTCGGTGTCGAGCGGGTCGTAGTCAGGGCTTGTGGTCTCGTTGCTGTAGGAGACGTAGAGCGGCATCTGTATCTTCGCTTTCTCAGGGAAGAGTCGTCCACCCTCGAGGGCGGCACTGACGGATATCTGGTAGAAGTTATCCATGTTACGGTCGAGCACATTGGACTCGATGGATCCGTATCCGGCCGTCTCGAGCCGTCCGGCTACGTTGAGTTGTGCGATATCGCTGATGGAGAGGGCGGCATTCGCCATCGCCGCTACACCGCCTTGCTCATTGAACTGACTGAGGCGCAGCTCGTTGATCCATACCTCACCGCTGGCGTCGTGTTGTCCGGCGGAGCGCACACCGACCATGATCGACGACACATCTTCGAGCGTCGGGTTACCGAGGACGGTGATCTTGTTCTGCGGCTTGTCATTGGCGTCATCGTAGATGACGTAGGGGATGGTGTTGCTCACTCCTTCGGTGCCGGCGCGTTTCGCTTTGTTACGCGCTATCTTAGCGGCCGTGAGGGCCTTGAGCGGGAAGTCGAACATGTTCTCCTTCGGCCATACTTTGAGTCGGTCGGTAGCGGAGTTATTGTTATAGATACCCGGTTCGGTCAAGCGCAGCGGGATCTCGTATTCGTAGTAGTTATTGCGCAGGTCGGTACCGAGACGAATGAAACACGTCAGGTCGCCGTCCTTGAGGTCCGGGTCAAGGGACTCCAGTTTCTCGGCATGCACGAACATCTGCAGGTTCTTGTACTGGCGCATGTCATAGCCGGTGTTCTTATAGACGGCCCGTGCGTCGTGCGGACTGAGGTTGGCGACGCGGAGAACGAGTGCCTGCTCGTTCTGGGCGATGAGTTGTGCTTGTCCCGGATCGGTCTGACGGCTCACTCCCGGCGGAAGGACGTAGTTAACCGGCGTACGGGTGTTGTTCTCCTCGATGTTGACGGTCTGTACGTCGATGGACGCGCCTGTGTTGACCGGTACACCTATCGGCGCAAGGTCGCGGGTGTACTGACGCCACTCGCCGCGAACGAGGTCGAGCGTTGCAAAACGCAGGTGGGTCTCGTGCTCAAAACCGGTGAGGTACATACGCATGAAGCGGATGGACTTCCAGTTACGTATCGAGCCTACACGCTGCATGGTCGCGCTGTCGCCGCGGAGAGGTATCTTGAACTGATACCATGCTACATCGACCGTCTCGCCGTTTCTGAGTGTGACCTTGCGGATCTTCTTCTCGGTGATATGCTGGCGTCCTACCTCCATCATGTCGGGACGGAGGATGACGCGGTACTGGTAGTATTTCTCGTACTCGTTGAGGGTGTTATCCTGGTTGATATCTTCGATATCCGGGTTGAGTGTCGCCGCCGTACCGTAACTCTCGGTCTGCTGCTCGACGGCAGGGGAGTTACCTTCGGTACCGTTGTAGTGTTTGTATCGGTCGAGGATAGAGACCTCTTCTTCGTCGAAGTCCGTACCGCGGTAGTAGTGGTAGTTATCGCCGGCGGGGTCATTACGGGGCGAGAACCGGTCTGCACTCCATTGGTTCCACACGTCTGCCGAGACGCGGCTCTGCAGTTCGGTCAGGTAGTTACGATAGGTCGAGAAAGTCTTCTCCTGCTCGGTACTCATACCGTTCAGTCCGACGTCTTGTTTGATACGCGAGCCGGGTTCGTTGCTAAAAGCAACGGTGGTACTGGTGGTACGCGGTACGTAACCCCAGATGGTCGAGTCGAGTTTGCCGGTCTCGGCATCGGAGACAGGCAAGCCGTGCTCAAAAGCTTTCTTGCCGTCATGCAAGATATCCTCACTCACGTCACCGAAGTTGAAGTACAGCTCTCCGTCATATCCGTCAGGGTTGGTGAGGGCAGGGTCCATGAGCCAGAACTGGATATACTCGATGTTGGCTTTCTCGAAGTCCGAGTTGTCCAGTCGGCGCATGAGACCGCCCCAGCGTTGCTTGGGGTTCGTCATGCGTCCCAGGCTGTTGATCTCGTCAGCAGAGATGTTGTACTGTCCGCGCTCCTCGGGGTAATAGGCGAGGTTGAGCACGGCGAGCTTGGTATCGACGTTAGAGGGCTCTTGGCGGTTGGGGTATATCTCCTCCTGATAGACGATACGCGTACGGTGGTCACTGAGGGCCACCAGGTCGTTCTTGATATGCGCCGGGGTGTTCGTCTGCGGGTAGCCGAAGATAGGATCGACGGAGAACCAGGCGATATGTGCACGGTTCTTGTTGTAGGTGATCCGGTTGATGTCCTTGGCTTCGTCAAAGGCCACAGGCGTGGAGGCCAAGAACCAGTAACTGGGGTAGTGCACGTCGATATTGGTGGTCGTGGACTCGAAGTCATCGATATAGGCCGTACCTACATCGCCCACATCCCGGGTGTGACCGGGTATCAAGTGCGCAAACTCCGCGTTGATGGAGAAGGTAGAAGGTGCGGTGGCGGTGATCCAAGGTATCTTATCGATGGCATTGGTAAGCCACTGCATCTCGGTCTTCCAACTACCGTTGACACCCCAGATGGTGTTCGCGAGAGGCTCCGAACCGGTGTTCACTTTGGTCGTCAGCGGTCGCTCGCGCAAGTGCATGATGGTACCGCCGATGACGAGGTCTTTGTTGAACTCATACTCGAGGTGGGCGCCAAAGAGCGACTTGCGCTGCATGGAGAAGGTCGATTGGTTCTCGAGCTTGACATCGACATTCGTGCCGGACTCGAGGATAGCGGTGTTGAGGATAGTGACGGTACCCATCGTGTAGTCCACCGTATAGTCGACGTTCTCGATGAGGGTAGCACCTCCGGCAGTGACGGTGACCGAACCGCGCGGCACGTTCATCGCACCGAGACGTATCTCGCTACCGTTCGTGCCTTTGTACTTACCGGTGAGGTGGAACTTGTTCTTCTCCGTCATCTCCTGCGCGATGACGAGGGTCGAGTCATAGAGGATCTGGTAGCAGTACTTGTCCGCGAGGGCTTTGTTATCGAGTACCGAAGCGAGGTGCGAACCGAACGGCTCGAGGACCGGGAAGATGATCTTACCGGAGGACGCATAGACGGTGAGGCCTTCGAGGAAGTCAAATCGTCCATCGGGGCTGGCGTTGTGCTTCTGATCGAGGCGGTCCAGGTTCATGACACGCAAGAGCTGCTTACCGCTGATCGGGCCTTCGTTGAGGTACTGCACGTCCGTACCCACCGAGTCATTCCGGTAGGTGACGTAGAGCTCGAACTTATCCGACTGAATAGAGGTCGCACCGAGGGAGTAGATGTTCTTCATCATCAGGTCCCATGTACCGCGGTTCTTACGAGCCGGTGCATTCGCGCTGGACTTCAACATCTTAAGGGCCAGCGCATTCGGGGTCTTGAGTTCTTCGCTACCGTCCGTAGAGAACTCACCGACCTGATAGACGCGGCCGTTGTAGGTATATTCGTACGCGACGGCGAGCACTTCGTCCTGGTTCAATGCCGCCTTGAGGGAGATATATCCGAGGGATGTGTTAAGCGTATAATCGCTGCTGGAGAGCAGACGTGCGGACTCTATCTTCTCGAAGTCCACGCCGCCTTCCATGTCGAGAGAAGCGAGAGCAACGGTCGTGTTATCCAGTTCGCGGAAAGGTGTGGCGCGCACAGCGTTGTAGAGACTGTTGGTGTTGTTATCCGGCGCCGCTCCTTTGACACCGCCCCATACATCTTTCTGCTGGTGGTCGTTGCTCTCACCGAGGTCGGTGAAGGCGACGATGTTACGTGCCTGGTCATACGTGCCGCGCTTGTTGGTGATCCAAACCTCGACCTTGTTGATCGTGAAGCCGGAGGATACGTAGGGCGCGGTCTCCATTGCTTTCTCGTAGTTATCGCGGAAGAAATGGCTAAGGAAGAAGTGGCGGTTCTCGTCGTAGGTGTCGCAGGCGATATCGAACTTCGTCATCTGCGCACCGCCCTTACTGCTCACCGTCTGCGCCTCGCTGTTCTGCTGCGAGATCAGGGCCTGGATACGGAACTTACCGAACTTGAGGTTGGTCTTGATACCGAAGAGCGCCTTGCTGCCTCGGATGAGCGAAGACGGCAGATCCATCGTCACATTTCCCGCCTCGATGGACTGAATGATATCGTCTTCCTCGCCTTTGTAGTTCAGTTTGAGGTTCTGCTGGTCGAAGGAGAACGATGCCTCGGTGTTGTAGGAGAGGTTGAAGTTCAACTTGGTACCCACTTTACCTTGGATAGAGGCCTGTATCTTCTCGTCGAAATCGAAGATATTGTTGTTGCGCGCGCGTGCAGTAAGCGAGGGGTTGTCGATATACTGGTGCTTGAAACCAAAGAGCAACTCCGCCGATCCTTGCATCTTGAGTTGCACACCGCCGGGACCAAAGACCTTGTCTGCCGGACCGATGTTGAACTTCATATCCGTGATGTCGAACTTCTTCTCGTTATTATGCTCCACCTCGCCGATCTTCTGCTGCCAGTACCGGTGCATCAGTTGGCGCTCAGCGTACTGGTTGTACTCGTCTTGCGTGAGCATATACGGCGTAGTGATGTCCGTGTCGCCCATGCGCGTGCGTATGATATAGGTACCCGTCTCGGGTTGGTACTCGACGGTCGTGGTGATGTTCGCCGGGTCTTGAAGATCGAGCGAAGAGGTAGGCTGCGTCAACTCGCCGTAGTTCTGCGTACCCAGTTGGCGCACCTTCGTTGGCGCCCAGATGGCGCTGTCGGTCTCGGTGACATAGTTGGCAGCGGACTCGAGTGTAGAGTCTTTACTGTTTGCAGCCGGGGTAGTGGCGCTCGGGGTAGGCTTCTTTCCTTCCTTCGCCTCTTTCTCTGCCGCCTTACGTGCTCTCTCTTCTGCCACAAGCTGCTTAAGCGTCTTCTGGGCATAGACAGGCACTGACGTGAGCGTCAGGAGCGCAAATACAATATAGAGAAATTTAAATTTCAAATCTTAAATGTCAAATTTCAAATCTCAAATATCAAATATCAAATATCAAAGCATCTTCAGTGCTTCTCTAATCACGGCCTCTACTTTGAGAGTCGGATCGGACTTGAGGATCTTATCAACGGCTTTGGCACTTGCGGCAGAGGGGAAGCCGAGCATAGTGAGGGCACTGACAGCTTCGGCCTTCACGCTGTTGTCTTCGGGTTCGAAGTCACCCAGCGGCAGTTCGGTCGGGTCACCGCCAAGGTCAATCTTAAGGGCTTTGTCCTTCAGATCCACGATGATACGCTGTGCGGTCTTGGAGCCAAGGCCCTTGACCTTCGCCATCGCTTTGGTGTTACCGGTAGCAATCAGCATACGCAGTTCTTCAGCCGAGAAAGCCGACATGATCATACGTGCAGTTGCCGCGCCTACACCGCTGACGGTCATCAGCAGTTCGAAGAGCTGGCGCTCGGCACGTACGGCAAAGCCGTATAACTCATGGGCGTCCTCACGAATGACCTCCGTGATAAACAACTTCACTTCTTTGTTTTCGCTACCTACCAAAGCCGAATAACCGGGCAGCGTAATAGCGATCGAGTACCCCACACCGGCTGCTTCTACCACCGCCTGCGTCGGGTTCAAATCCGTCAATATTCCTTTAATATATTCTATCATAACACATAAAAAGCCCGCAAAAGTACAAAAATTATTTTACATACACAAGAGCGCGCGCGTTTTTTAAAGAAAAAGAGTGTTTTTTCGAAAATTTTATCCTTTCCTCTTTCTACTTTCGACTTTTTATACTATCTTTGCACGCTAAATTAGGCATATTATGGCAAAAACAGAAATTTCAACGATGGGTGAGTTCGGTCTGATCAAGCATCTGACCAAGGACATGAAGCCCGTTCAAGCGAGTACGAAGAAGGGTGTGGGCGACGACTGCGCCGTGATGGATTTTGGCAGCAAGAAGGTGCTCATGACGACGGATATGCTGCTCGAAGGAATCCATTTTAACCTGGAGTACGTGCCCCTCAAACACTTGGGATACAAGGCTGCAGTGGTCAATTTCTCGGATATCTACGCGATGAACGGCACCCCGACGCAGATAACAGTCAGTCTGGGTATCAGCAAGCGCTTCTCGGTAGAAGACATCGAGGCGCTGTACAGCGGTATCCGTCTGGCGTGCGAGCGGTACAACGTGGATATCGTAGGCGGCGATACCTGTGCGTCGATGACGGGATTGACCATTTCTATCACCTGTCTGGGCGTAGCGAATGCAAAAGATATCGTCTATCGAAACGGTGCAAAATTGAACGATCTCATCTGTGTTTCCGGAAACCTCGGTACAGCGTATATGGGTCTGCAACTGCTTGAGAGAGAGCGACTTGTAGCGCAAGGAGATGATAAGGCACAATTGGCTTTTGAAGGTAAGGAATACTTGCTCGAGCGACAACTCAAACCCGAAGCACGACGCGATATCTTAGAGGCTCTGCGTAAGGCGGGCGTCAAGCCGACAGCCATGATGGACGTGAGTGACGGCCTGTCGTCCGAGTTGATGCATATATGCTCGCAGTCCGGCGTAGGGTGCTGCATCTACGAGGATAAGTTACCGATAGATTTCGAAGCAGCATCACTGGCGGACGAGATGAACCTCAATATCGTCACCTGCGCGCTCAACGGCGGTGAGGACTATGAACTGCTCTTCACCTGCTCGCTGGACGACTACGAGAAACTGATACCTATCGAGGACCTCTATATCATCGGTCATATCACCAAACCCGAGTACGGCTGTAACCTCATCGGTAGAAACGGCGAAGAATTAGCATTGAAGGCACAAGGATGGAATGCCTTTTAGATTTGAGATTTTAGATTTGAGAAACATAGCCATCATATTAGCCGGAGGAACAGGTAGCCGGGTAGGCGGTAAGACCCCGAAGCAGTTACTGCCGCTGGACGACGGGCGTTCTATATTAGAGCACTCGGTGGACGCCTTTGAGGCGGCGCCCGCTATCGACGAGATAGCCATCGTGATGCACCCGGATTTCATGGAAGACGCGAAGCGTCTGTGTGAGCAGAACACCTGGCGCAAAGTGTCGCAGATCATACCCGGCGGAGACGAACGATGGGAGTCGTCCTGGCATGCAATCTTGGCGTTCAGCGATCAGCCGTCTGATGTCAGTTTGTGGTTCCATGACGCCGCGCGGCCGTTTGTAAGTCAACGAATATTAGCCGATATCGCTGAGGCCTTGGAGAGGAATGATGCGGTGACGGTGGCAGTGCCGGTGACGGATACGCTCTATAAGGTGAAAGGTGAAAGGTTAAAGGTGAAAGTGAATAGTGTTCCTTCGCGAAGCGAATATATGCGGGCACAGACGCCGCAGGCATTTAAATATGAGGTCGTTTTTGACGCGTATGTAAAGGCGCTGGCGGAGGATGAAGTGATAGCAACCGACGATGCCGGTATCGTACGCAAATATGCACCCAGAGTGCCTGTCGTGATCGTCCCCGGCGAAGAGGCAAACCGTAAAATCACGTACAAAGAGGACTTATGAAAGTTATTATTTTAGGCACATCATGGCCGTACAGAGGCGGGTTGGCAACGTTCAATGAGCGTCTGGCAAAGCAGTTTGTGGCGGAAGGTCACGAAGTGGAGATGTGGACGTTTACCTTGCAGTATCCGTCTTTCCTCTTCCCCGGCAAGACGCAATATACGAGCGAACCGGCACCGGAAGGGCTGGTCATTCGCCGCGAACTGAACTCCTGTAATCCGTTTAACTGGCTGCGGGTAGGCAGAGCGATTCGCAAAGCTGCGCCGGATATGCTGATCTGCTGCTATTGGATGTCATTCTTTGCGCCGGCGTACGGACTGATTTCGCGCATGGCGAAGAAGAACGGTAAGACTCGCTGTATCGCGCTGGTTCACAATATGATACCGCACGAACCGAATATACTGGACAAGCTCTTTGCTCCGTACTTTGTAAAGAGTCAGGACGGCTTTGTGGCGCTTTCAGAAAGTGTAGTGGGTGATATAGAGAGAGTCGAGAGTCAAGAGTCAAGAGTCAAGAGCCCAAAGACCTTCTCGCCCCATCCGATTTATGACCATTATGGCGAGCAGATGAGCAAGAAAGAGGCGTGTGCAGCGCTGGGTTTGGACGCCAAGAAAGACTATATGCTTTTCTTTGGACTCGTGCGGGCCTATAAAGGTCTCGATCTGCTATTAGACGCTTTCGGAAAAGTGAAAGAACAACTGCCGAACTTGCAGTTAATCATCGCCGGAGAGTTCTATGAGGATGAAGAAAAATACCGTACGCAGATAGAGGCTAATAGCCTGAAAGACAGAGTGATCGTGCGAAATGAGTTTATTCCGGACGGTGACCTAAGAAAGTATTTCGGTGCGGCAGACTTGATCGTTCAACCCTACAAAACCGCCACGCAGAGCGGTGTGACGCAGGTAGCGTTCCATTTTGAGAAACCTATGCTTGTTACCAACGTCGGCGGCTTGGGCGAGATCGTTCATAACGGTAAGATGGGCTATGCATGTGCCCCGACAGCTGAGGCTATCTCCGAGGACTTGCTGGACTATTTTACCAACAATAGACAGGCGGCGTTCACAAAATACCTGCAAAAAGAGAAAACCAAGTACGCATGGGCGAATATGACGCGTGCGTTTATTAAGGTGAAAGGTGAAAACTGAAAGATGAAAAAGATGGATATTCTTACCAAAGCGAAAGAGTGCCTTGAATGCGAGGCGAAGGCGATAGAGGCGCTGGTCGGACGGCTGGACGAAGACTTCCTGCGGGCCGTGGAACTGATTCGGGACTGCCAAGGTAAAATCGTCGTGACGGGTGTCGGCAAAAGCGGACATATCGGTTCTAAGATCGCTGCAACATTCGCTTCAACAGGTACGCCGGCATTCTTCTTGAACCCCCTGGACGCCTATCACGGAGACCTTGGTATGTTATGCGAGAAAGACCTCGTACTGGCGATTTCTTATTCGGGAGCTACCGAAGAGTTATTGCGGTTCTTGCCACTTATTCAGGCCAAGCAGATACCTATTATAGGTATCTCGGGTAACCCGGAGAGTCTGCTGGCGCGCTATTCGGTCGTTCATCTAAACGTAGCCGTGGAGCGTGAGGCTGATCCCTTGAACCTCGTGCCGACGTCTTCGACGACCGCTACTTTGGCACTTGGCGACGCACTCGCTTGCGCACTGATTGAGGCCAAACATTTCCAACCGACAGACTTCGCACGCTTACACCCGGGAGGAGATCTAGGACGCAAACTGCTGGCAAAAGTAGAAGATGTGATGTTCACGGAGAACCTGCCGCTCTTGAAACCCGAGACACCGATGGGAGAGGCGATAGAGATTGTTACAAATGGCAAACTCGGTGTAGGTATCGTGCTGAAAGACAGCGCATTGGTGGGTGTTATCACAGACGGCGACATCCGTCGCGCGATGCAGAAATTAGGTCCTGCGTTCTTTGCTACACCGGTAGAGACGATCATGAGTAAGAACCCCAAGACGATAAACAAGAACGCGAAGATCGTGGAGGCCGGCGAGACGATGAATCACTATTCGATCCACACGCTGGTGGTGATGGACGAGACGAAGGTAGTCGGTATTATTGACTCGTTCTCGTGCCTGCCAGGAACGCGTTTTTATCATTGATAAAGTATGAAAGAGATAAAGTTATTTTTGACAGATGTAGACGGCTGCCTGACGGACGGCGGGTTGTACTACTCGGCGGAAGGCGACACGATGAAGCGATTCTGCGTGTACGACGGTTTAGGCCTGGTGATGCTCCAACAGGCTGGTATTCCGTGCGGTATCTTGACCTCGGAGAATAACGGCATCGTGAAAGCGCGGGCGGAGAAACTGAAATTGCAGTATCTCTATATGGGCGTAGGCAGTAAGGTCAATCCGGATTGCCTGACCAAGTTGGAGGCTGCGCAGGCAATCTGCGATGAGATGGACATATCGCTCAGTGACGTCTGCTTTGTCGGCGACGATATCCTTGATATCGATCTGCTGAAGGCAGTAGGCTATCCTTGTTGTCCCCCCAACGCCCGTCCGGAAGTGCTCGCTCTCCCCGGTATTCACGTCCTTCACACCCCCGGTGGCCAAGGCGCGATTCGCGAACTCGCAGATAGCCTTTTGGCAGAAAGAAAGTAAGTGATGGGTCTGGTAATGGTTAATGAATGGTTAAGGAATATCTAAGGAATACCTAAGGTTTTAAAGTTCCTGTATTATATACATAGTATATAATACTATAGATATCGGAACCATCCGACGCAACGAACATAGAAAAAAATGACATGGCACAAATGGCATAAATGGCAAAAGTTTTGCCAACTTTGCCACTTTTGCCAGAGCAAATTTTTAGAAAGAAACTAAATAAGGTTGATATAGATGCAAGCAATTATTTTAGCTGCTGGAATGGGTAAGCGTTTAGGCGAATATACCCAAAATAATACGAAGTGTATGGTGCGTGTCGGTGGAGAGACGCTAATTGAACGTGTCTTGGGGCAACTTGACAAATTGCAATTAAGTCGTATTATTATTGTTATTGGATATAAGGGGGCAGAACTGAAAGAGTATCTGTCCGGTGTATCTATTAAGACTCCGCTAGTATTTGTGGAGAATCCGATTTATGACAAGACGAATAATATATATTCGTTGTACTTGGCTAAAGATTATATGCGTGAGCAAGACACCCTGTTGTTAGAGTCGGATATTATCATGGAAGATGCCGTATTGACGAAGTTAGTGGAGCATCCGTATCCGGATTTGGCATTGGTGGATAAGTATGAGAGTTGGATGGACGGAACAGTGGTGACTATTGATGAAGAGAACCGTATTCAGCGCTTTATTCCGAATAGTCAATTCCGCTATGAAGAAATACCGGACTATTATAAGACGGTAAATATCTACAAATTTTCGCAGCAGTTCTCGGAGCACATGTATGTACCGTTCTTGGAAGCATATAGTGTTGCTTTGGGTAATAATGAGTATTACGAGCAGGTGTTGCGAGTTATTACGATGCTCGATAACTCCACTTTGCGTGCTCTTCCTTTG
>CACYGT010000007.1 GCA_902774075.1 uncultured Bacteroidales bacterium | reverse complement strand
CGGCCTTGATCTGAACCTTGAAGGCCTCAGCCTCAGACGTCCAAGTCAGGGTAGCGGTCGTAGCCTTCACTGCGCTTGCTGCGAGGTCTGTCGGAACAACGCAAGACGAAATTTCCTCAATAGTGATATTATCAATTGCTGCTGCATATTTGATACTATTAGTCTTGTAACCAAATGCCAAACGAGCACCTGCAGGAACATCTGTCAACGCAAATGGACCTTCTGCTTTCCAAGTCTTCTGCGATTGATCATATACTTTCAGAGAGGTGAATTCATCATCTTTGTAGTAACCTAATTCAATCTTTCCGCTATAACTTGAATGCTCTTCGCTGTGCGAGAAGGAAATCTGCAAAGTATTCAGAGCAGCCTCAAACTCAGGCAGCAGAATATAGCCATAATTAACATTTACTCCCTCAAAGAAGAGACCGGTAGTACCCAAATCGAACCACGTGTTACCTGTGCTTACATAAATATTGGTGTTGTTCGGATCAACAACTTCCCAACATGCAGGAGCAGCATTCAGAGGATGACCTTCGAAGTTCTCGCTCCATGGCAGATCTGTAATGATGGCACATCCTGTAGTGAAGCTCTCGGTAGAAGAAGCTTTTTCTCCTGCGAGAACACGTACTTGATAGTTCGTACCGGCAGCAAGATTAGTCAAAACATACGGATGAGCATCTACGTTCTCAATGCTGGTCCACTCTGCATCTGCTGCTTTCTTGTACTGAACAGTCCAAACAGCCTCGCCGCTGTTAGCCGTCCAATCTACTTGTGCAGAAGTTGTTGTAATCTCCGAAACAGCTACATCGCTCGGTGCGATATATGCCGGAGTGAAGTTGATCACCTCGCTATATGTTGCACTCTCGCAATCACCTTTGACGCGTACGTAGTACTTCGTGTTGGTCGTCAGACCTGTGAGTGCCAATGAAGTAGCATCTGCGTTCTTCTCAACTAATCCTTCCGTGAAGTCTTCGTTGGTAGCATACTCTACTATCCAAGCAGTCTCTTTACCACCTTTCTCCCATGTGATAGTCGCGGTATTGCACAACACATTAGTAGCCTGTACGTTCTTCGGTGTGCCACATGCCGGAATAGCGGTGATGTTTACATCGTCCAAGCAGATTAATCCACCGGTAGCATAATTGCTCGTACCGCAGAAATAGAGGACAACGGATTTGCCGGTGTAGTCAGACAGATCTACTTCTTTTTCTGTCCAGCTGCTGATAGAAGTCAAACCGCTCAACAACGTCTCACGTTCGCCACCATTAGCAGAAATCTTCACCTCAAAAGCACCGCCTGTCGCATTCTTGCACCAGAATTTCAAGGTAGCCTCAACATTCAGTTGAATAGTCGGAGTAGCCAATACATTGGTAGCGCCCTTAGCGTTATAGTCGGATTCGAAGCGTACGCAAGCACCTTCATGACCATCACTATAATTTCTCCACTTATAGTTATCTGATGTGGTCGTACCTTCTGCATTGTCCCAACATTCAGGAATAGTGACGACCTGGGTCAGACTATTGAAGTTTTCTGTGAACGGAGTCTCTGCATCTACTACAATAGTCTCACACTCTGTGCGGAAAGTGATGTAGACACTGTCGCTCTTCACCTTATCACTATATTTAGCGCGCACGTAGAATGTATAAGAGGTGTTAGCCGCCAACTCGCCAAGCGTCTTCGTCTTCTCTGCTACCTCGTTCCACTCCAGGGCGGTCGGATCGTCGCCAAGGGCATACTCATAAACGGTAGCCGCTCCGTCATTCTCCCATGCCAGTTTAGCAGAAGAAGCGGTGATCTCCGATACGGAAATGCTCTTCGGCGCTACTGTAATTGTCGAGAACTCAACCTTAACAGCAGGACTCATCCACCCATCAGGATAGTTGGTCACTACATAGAAGTCATAATCGCTTCCGGCATCCAAGTTGAGATTTACACTGGTCTCATTGGTTACTACCTTTGAATATGCCCAAGGTGTTTGGTTGCCTCTGGGGGCTACAGAATACGTGTATCCTAACGTTGCGTCAGCTACAGAGTCCCACGAAGCAGTAGCAGTAACATCGCTGATGTTGGTAACAACTACATTGGACGGAGCGGTATAAGCCGGATAATAAGTCGTTTGCAGACTCTCTTCCGAGCAGTTCGGATGTACCTTAATCGTGTAAGTTTCTCCTGCTGTCAAGTTGTCGAGGACATATTCGGTAACTGCCAGATTCTCCACTACAGTATAGGGAGCTTTTAATCCGTATTCGAGTACCCATGTGCCTGTGCCGCTCGCTGTCCAGCTCACTTTCACAGACTTGAATGTCTTTTCGCTCAACTCAATACCGGTGACGGTCGGGCATTTAGCAGGAGTAACAATGGTTGATGCTGTCCATTCACTCTGACGGTTTTCAGAAACAATCGCTTTCACTTGTACCTCATAAGCCGTTCCATTGGTCAGACCCTCGATCGTATAGGTCTTAGCGCTCAAATCAGCTACCTCAGTCCAATCATCCTCGCTTTCATTTACGCGGTATTGAACGGCATAGGTCGTCGCTTCCTCACATTCCCATGTTACTGTCGCACTTTCATCGGCAGGAGTTGCCGCTACATTTGTCGGAGCTGCTACCGGCAGGTAGTTAACTGCTACATCGTCAAGATAGAGGTAGTAACTGGAAGAACTGCTGCGGAAGATGATATTTACCGTCTTTCCTGTGTAAGCAGACAAATCAACAGTTGCTTGTTTCCACGAGGTGGAGGAGTACATTTCTTCCGCTTTCTCTTCGCTCTCTCCGTCATTCACATAAACTTGACATTTTACGGAATTATTAGCACCGGCGGTGTGCTTGAAACTGAGCTGTGCTTTCTCGCTTAACACAATTAGCGGCATCGTCAGACTTGCGGTATAACTCTTAACTCGGATTGATCCATCATAAGAATAAAGTTCCCATTCCGGATCTACACTCCAGCAGGACGGAATAGCATCGAATCCTTCCGTTGCAAACGGCAGGGACTTAGCCTCGCATTGTGTTGTAAAGGCTGCAGAAGCATCACTCCAATCGCTATATTCACTTTCACCACAAGCGGATTTAACGCGTACATAATAGGTCGTCTCAGCTGTCAGTCCGGTCAGAGTGAACGGATTTGTATTAGCATCAATCTCTTCACCCCAATTGCTACCGTCTGTCGAGGTCTGCAATTTCCATGCGGTAGCTTCGCCATTTTGTGTCCATGCTACCTTCGCGGTATGGTCGGTTACGGAACTTACTGTCACATTCTTCGGAAGAGGACAATTGCTCTTAACGCGTACTGCCACATTGTCCACAAAGATTGCTCCATTACCCCAGTCTGCCATTGCATAGAATTGCAGCATAATGGTCTTGCCTGCATAGCTGGAAAGGTCGATACTTGCCTCAATCAACTCATCGGCAGGTACACCGGAAGTGCCGCCTGTCTCATTGGTGTATGAGCCCAAATCGAACCAATTAGCTCCGCCATCTTCCGATACTTTCACTGTAAATGCACCGCAAGAAGCCCTGTGTGAATACTCAAAATTAAATTCATAGGCAGGAGATGCTGGCAACTCAATGAGCGGAGTATTCATCACAGCTGTGCCTTCTTGAATCAAACTATTGAGCAACCGAAGCATCTTGTCTGATGAATTTTGGCGAGCTATGGCTACTCCCCAAATATATCCAGGATTCGAGGAAAGGGTCGGAGTAGTTGAACCGGATCTGTCCCAACATTCAGGAATATCCGAAGCAATTGCATCAAAGTTCAAACTCCACGGCAGAACGGTAATAGCGGCGCAGGCTGTAGTGAAACTGATCGCTTTGGTCCACTCGCTATCGCCGTTTGCGCCACAATCAGCGCACACTTGTACGTAGTATTTCGTACTGGCAGTCAAACCGGTCAATACATACGGATTGGTGATCTCTGCTGCTACATCGTTCCAGGTCTCACCATCGGTAGAGATCTGCATTTTCCATGCCGTAGCCTCAGAAGTCCAAGCAATCTTTGCGCTGTTTTCGGTAATCTCGCTTGCTGCTAATCCCGTCGGAACAGCACATGCCGGAAGCAATTCTACAGTAACGTCATCTATAACTACTGCATAATCATAACTGCTATTGCTTTTATAGCGGAATGCTAGACGCTCTGCATCTGCTGGTAAAGCATTCAATGGATATGCCAATATGGTGCTCATCGTTGAGGCTTGATCATAAGCCTGCAATAACGTAAATTCTCCACCTTTGAAATATCCAAGTTCCACTTTGCCTGAACTACTTGTATCTTCTGCCTTGTGAGAGAATACAATTTGCAGAGTGTTTAATGCAGCCTCGAAAGGTGGAAGCAAAGCATAACTGTAGCCATTGGAACTCTTGCCGTTCATACGTAATGCTTTACTCTCCAAAGAGATGGACCAATCACCGGAAAAAACACCTATTGTTCCTTTGTTTGTTGTGTTAGCATCTACTACATCCCAACATAGAGGAAGTTCTCCAACAGTAGCATCATTGAAATTCTCTGTCCAAGGCAATTGGCTATTTGCTATAACTGCGCATGGAGTAGTGAACGCCTCGGATATTTCTTTGCTCTGATCTTCTGCGCTACATTTTGCGCGTACGTAAAATTTATAAGATGTAGTCGGATTTAAACCTTCAATAGTTGCTGATTCTGTTGCCGTTTCTTTTACTGCGGCATCTGACCAATCAACAACTGTCGCTGCTGGCAAACATACATATTGCCATGCTTCTTCCGAACCGCCTTTAGTCCATGTGTATGTAACAGATGTGCCAGTTAACTCTCCTTGAGTTAATGTACTCGGTTTCTCGCATGAAACGGCAACTTCGCATGATACGTTAATATCATCAATATAAAGATAATACTTATTATTCGAGTTGTACCTAATAGCGATGTACTTCAAATCAACGGGGAAAGTAATGCTATTTGTGTACTTCTGCCAATTGTCGACATTTGACACAGATACTTCTGTATCCCATGTGAAAGCGCTTGTCTCTTTCGTGGTTGTAGAATAACCCACCTGAAACGTTTCTACATATGTAGAACTTTGGCACTTGTAGTACAACGAAACATTGACAGCCGTAGTTCCGCTGGGAATGCTTAACTCTTTTGAAATTAGATACTGAGGAGGATTCGAGTTGTAATAAAACATGAAGCTGCGAGATCCTTCATAATGTGCTGTGGTTGTGATTACTGACTTAGAATGACAACTCTCTTTAGTCCAGCCATTGGTTGACAAATCATTGCTCTCAAAGCCTTCAGAGAACACAACTTGTTCTTCACCCCTCACTCCCATCGGCAGGCACACCAGTGCAACCGCCAAGAGCAATAATGAATAAATCTTTTTCATTTCTGTAAGATTTTTTGTTAATAATTAATAATTAAGATATTGTATTTATATTACAATTTACAAAATCAAAAAGCGCGCAAAGGTACACAAAAAAAACGAGACCACCAAATTTATTGGCGCAAAATTAGGCAAAAAACCGACCAATCGACAAAACACAACATTTATTACCACATTCGCACAATTAAATCATGCGATTTTTAAAGTGAGAACAGCTATAAAAAGGTGCTAAAAACTCTGTATCAATACCGTAAGGTTTAGTTGACAAAAAAAATAAATTTTGACGATTTTAGGGGTAAATTCTTGCGTAATTCAAAAAAAAGTTGTACTTTTGCGGGCTAAATTGCATTAGTGTGCGCCTATGCGTACATATGAAACAAATAAAGGTATATGCAAAACATTCGAAACATAGCAATCATTGCGCACGTGGACCACGGCAAAACGACACTGGTCGATAAGATGCTGTACACGGCGCACCTGTTCCGCGAGAACGAGAACAAAGGCGAGTTGATCCTGGACAACAACGACCTGGAGCGTGAGCGTGGTATCACCATCCTGGCGAAGAACGTGTCCATCGACTACAAGGGCACGAAGATCAACATCATCGACACTCCGGGGCACGCGGACTTCGGCGGCGAGGTAGAGCGTGTGCTGAACATGGCCGACGGCGTGTTGCTGCTCGTCGATGCCTTCGAGGGCGCGATGCCGCAGACACGCTTCGTGCTGCAGAAAGCACTCGAGATAGGTCTGAAGCCTATCGTAGTGATTAACAAAGTGGACAAGCTCAACTGCCGTCCGGACGAGGTACAGGAAGAGGTATTCGACCTGATGTGTAACCTCAACGCGACCGATGACCAGTTGGATTTCCAGACGCTGTACGGCTCCGCCAAGCAGGGTTGGATGTCCACGGACTGGAAGAAGCCGACGACGGATCTGACGGACCTGATGGACGCCATCATCGAGTATATCCCTGCGCCGGTGGAGAACCCCGGTACACCGCAGATGCTCATCACGAGTCTGGACTACAACAGTTACGTAGGCCGTATCGCTATCGGTCGCGTACACCGCGGCGAGCTGCGCGACGGACAGACCGTGACATTAGCCAAGAAAGACGGCACGATGGTCAAGACCAAGATCAAAGAGCTGCATACGTTCTCGGGCATGGGGCATGTGAAGACCGACGTGGTAAAGAACGGCGACATCTGTGCGCTCATCGGTATCGACGGCTTTGAGATCGGCGACACCATCTGCGACGCAGAGAACCCCGAACCGCTCAAGCCTATCGCTATCGACGAGCCGACGATGTCCATGACCTTCTGCATCAACGACAGCCCGTTCTTCGGACAGGACGGTAAGTTCGTGACGAGCCGTCATATCCAAGACCGTCTCAACAAAGAGCTGGAGAAGAACCTGGCGCTGCGTGTCGAGAAGGGTGCGGAAGAATCGTCATGGCGCGTCTATGGCCGCGGTGTACTGCACCTGAGTGTACTCATCGAGACCATGCGTCGCGAAGGCTACGAGCTGCAGGTAGGACAGCCGCAGGTCATCATCAAAGAGATCGACGGCGTCAAGTGCGAACCGGTGGAGAGTCTGACGGTGAACACCCCAGAGGAGTGCAGCGGTAAGATCATCGAGTTCGTCTCGACGCACAAGGGCGAGATGACGAAGATGGAGATGGTCAACGACCGCGTACACCTCGAGTTCACGATCCCGAGCCGCGGTATCATGGGTATGCGTACCTATGTGATGAACGTCAGCGCCGGCGAGGCCATCATGGCGCACCGTTTCCTCGAGTACCAGCCGTGGAAAGGCGAGATCGTGAAGCGTACGAACGGCAGTTTGATAGCCATGGAGGCGGGTACGGCGTATGCTTATGCGCTGGACAAGCTCCAAGACCGCGGACGTTTCTTCATCGACCCGCAGGAAGAGGTCTATGCCGGACAGGTAGTGGGCGAGAACGCGAAGGAAGGCGATATCGTGATCAACGTCACGAAATCCAAGAAGCTGACGAACATGCGTTCGAAATCCGCAGACGACAAAGCGGTACTTCCGCCGCCCGTACGCATGAGCCTCGAGGAAGCGCTGGAGTATATCAAGGAGGATGAATACGTAGAGGTTACGCCGCACGCGATGCGTATCCGTAAGATCATTCTCGACGAATTGGAAAGAAAAAGAGCAAATAAAATATAACAAGTATGAAAATCGAACAAAGTGAAGTAAAAGACCTGATGGCTGTGATCTCCATTACCTTGGAGCCGGCTGACTATCAGGAGGAAGTTGCAAAGCAACTGAAGCAAGTGCGCCAGAAAGCACAGATGCCCGGTTTCCGTCCAGGTATGGTGCCCGCAGGCTTGGTAAAGAAGATGTACGGTAAGGGTATTCTGGCTGACGTGCTGAACAAGCTCGTAGGCGAGAACCTCAACAAGCACATCGAGGAGAACAAACTGCAGATCCTTGGTGATCCGCTGCCTAACGACGAGTTGACGAAGAACATCGACCTCGACCACGAGGACACCTTTACCTTCGCCTTCGACATCGCTATCGCACCGGAGTTTGACGCCAAACTGAACGGCAAGAACAAAGTGCCTGAGTACATCATCGAGGCTACGGAAGAGATGATCGACAAGCAAGTTGAGGCCTACACCAACCGTTTCGGCGAGTACACCCCGGAGGATAAGGAGAAGGGCACCAAGGCAGAGGTAAAACCCTGCGCAGTAGATGCTGAGTTGTTCGCCAAGGTTTACGGCGCAGACGCTCCGAAAGATGAGGCAGGTTTCCGTGCCCGTATCAAAGAGGACATCGAGCGCAGTTTGGCAGAGGAGAGCAAGTATCGCTTCGGTATCGACGTCAAAGCTGCCATCATGAAGAAGATGGAGAAAGTGGAGTTCCCGGTTGACTTCCTCAAACGTTGGGTACTTGCTACGAACGAAAAGATGACCCAAGAGGAGCTCGACAAAGACTTCGACAAGATGCTCGACGAACTCAAATGGCACCTGGCCAAAGACCAGCTCATGAAAGAGTACAAGATCGACGTGCAGAAAGAAGAGGTTGAGGAGTACGCAAAGCGTATCGCCAAGATGCAGTTCATGCAGTACGGTCTGATGAACGTCGAGGACGAGATGCTCGCTAACTACGCGCAGGAGATGCTCAAGAACGAGAACCAGCTGCGCGGCATCGTAGAGCGTCTGGTAGAGGACAAACTCTTCGAGGCAGTGAAGGCGATCGTCAAGGTAGAGACCAAGAAGGTGAGCCAGGAGGAATTCGACAATCTGTTTAAATGATTCACATCCATTTCATAGCTATTGGTGGGGCGGCGATGCATAACTTGGCACTCGCCGTAGCCTCCAAGGCGGGGTACCGCGTGACGGGGTCGGACGACGAGATCTTCGACCCGGCACTGACGCACCTCCGTGAAGCAGGTCTGCTGCCCGACGAGATGGGTTGGCATCCCGAGCGTATCACGAAGGATATCGACGCGATCATCCTCGGCATGCATGCCCGTGAGGACAACCCGGAGTTGGTCAAAGCCCGCGAGTTAGGGCTGAAGATCTACTCCTTCCCCGAGTACCTCTACGAGCAGACGAAGGACAAGATCCGCATCGTGGTAGGCGGCAGTCACGGTAAGACCACGACCACCTCCATGATCCTCTACGTACTCAACCGCCTCGGTATCGAAGCCGATTATATGGTTGGTGCTCAGATAGAGGGCTTTGAGCGCATGGTACGCCTCAGCGACACGGCCAAATACGCCGTCTTCGAGGGCGATGAGTACCTAACTTCCCCACTCGATCTGCGATCGAAATTCCTCTGGTACCACCCGCATATAGCTATCCTCACCGGTATCGCATGGGACCATATCAACGTGTTCCCGACCTTCCCGGAGTACGTGGAGACCTTCCGTAAGTTCGTCGACAGCATCGAGACCATCGGTTCGTTCATCTATTTCAAGGGCGACGAGAACCTGCGGCAGATAGCAGAAGAATTCAAAATTCAAAATTCAAAATTCAAAATTATTCCGTACGATGCGTATGAGGGCGATGTGCCGATGCAGGTCTTCGGACGGCATAACATGCAGAACATGCAGGCCGCGATGTTGGCTTGTCATTGCATAGGTGTAAGTCCCGATGATTTCTATCGCGAGATCAGTACGTTCACGGGTGCGAGCAACAGATTGGAGAAGATCTGCGAGACGGAGAGTTCGGTAGCTTACAAGGACTTCGCGCACAGCCCATCCAAACTCAAAGCGACCATCAACGCCGTGCGCGAACGCTATCCCGAGAAGAAACTCATTGCGTGCATGGAGCTGCATACATTCTCGAGCCTGATGGCCGATTTTCTGCCGCAGTACAAAGATTGCATGAAGGAAGCCGATATCGCTTACGTCTATTTCAACCCGAAGGTCATCGAGCACAAACGGCTCACGCCGATCACCAAAGAGGAAGTGCGTGACGCGTTCGGCACAAGCAACGTAGAGGTGTTCACGGAGAGCGAAGCGCTGCAGGAGCGTCTAAAGAGCCTGAACTACGAGAACACAGCCCTCTTGATGATGAGTTCGGGCACGTTCGACGGCATTAACGTGAAGGATTTTTGCGTTAAATTGTTAAATCGTTAAGCTGTTAAATTGTTATGGATAAACAACAGAAACGCGACTACCTCTATATGCGCATGGCGCGTACGTGGTCGGAGAACAGTTACTGCGTGCGCCGAAAAGTAGGTGCGCTGCTCGTAAAGGACCAGATGATCATCTCCGACGGTTATAACGGTACTCCTTCGGGTTTTGAGAACATCTGCGAGGACGAGAACAATGTCTCCAAGCCTTACGTGCTGCACGCCGAGGCCAACGCCCTGACGAAGGTAGCACGCTCCAACAACAGCTCTGACGGCGCCACACTCTACGTCACCGCTAGTCCCTGTCTGGAGTGCTCCAAACTTATCATACAGTCCGGCATCAAGCGTGTCGTGTATGGCGAGGAATACCGCCTCATGGACGGCGTCGAACTGCTCAAACGCGCAGGCATCGAGGTTGAATTCTTAGACGATCAGAAAGCACAATGAAAAAGTATCTTCTTCCTACATTGACCGTAGTAGCCGTAGCGCTGGGTATCGTCATTGGCTCGGCGCTGAGTCAGAACGCGAACGCACAGCGTATCGTCTTCCAGAACGGTTCTCTCCAATTGGAGCAGTCCAAAGTGGACCGACTGCTGCATCTGATGCAGTCGGCGTACGTCGATGAGATCAACGTCGACAGTATGACCGACGAGGTGATGACCGAGCTCGTGCAGAAACTCGACCCGCACTCTGCCTATATCCCCAAAGAAGATCTGGAGATGGTCAACTCCGAGCTCGCGGGCTCTTTCTCCGGCATCGGTGTGCAGTTCTCCATTCAGCAAGACACGGTGCGTATCGTATCCGTCATTGCCGGCGGTCCGAGCGAAGGTGTCGGCGTGCTGGCGGGTGACAAACTGGTGACGGTCGACGACAGCCTCTTCGTTGGCAAGAAGATGAACAACGAGAAGGTCATGAAGACCCTCCGCGGCCCCAAAGGCACAAAGGTCAAACTGGGCGTGATACGTGCCGGTTCGCCCGAGATGCTCTATTTCACCATCACCCGCGGCGATATACCCGTCACCTCCGTCGACGCCAAGTTCATCATCGAGCGCAACGGTATCAAGATCGGTTTCGTGCGGGCAAACAAATTCGGCGAAACCACCTACCGCGAGTTCATCACGGCTCTGGCGGAACTCAAAGCGCAGGGTGCGACACGTTTCATCGTGGATCTGCGAGAGAACAGCGGCGGATACATGGAGCAGGCGATCCGTATGGCCAATGAGTTCCTCCAACGCGGCGAACTCATCGTCTATTCGGAAGGCCGTTCCTACCCGCGTTACGAAGCGACAGCTAACGGTACGGGACGTTTCAAAGATGCGCCCCTCGTCGTGCTCATCGATAACTTTTCTGCGTCGGCTTCCGAGATCTTCGCCGGCGCTATGCAGGACAATGACCGCGCTACCATCGTCGGTCGCCGCTCCTTCGGAAAGGGTCTCGTGCAGCAACAGATGTCATTTGATGATGGCAGTGCCGTACGTCTGACCGTAGCGCGTTATTACACGCCATCCGGACGTTGTATCCAGAAGCCTTACACCCTCGGCGACCAGGAAGATTATATGAATGACCTTGAGGAGCGCTGGGAGCATGGTGAGTTCTACTCCGCCGACTCGATCCATTTCAGCGACACAACGGTTTATCGTACCAAAGGCGGGCGTGAGGTTCACGGCGGTGGAGGTATCATGCCGGACGTGTTTGTAGGTCGCGACACAACGCTCAATACGCCGTGGTACAACCGCTGCGTCAACCTCGCCTACACCTATCAGTTCGCGTACCAGTACACGGACAAACACCGCAAGGAGTTAAGCCGCTTCACCGAATGGCAGGCACTCGAGAAACATCTGCTCAAGCAGAATATCCTGCCCGAGTTCGTGGCGTTCGCCAAAGAAAAAGGCGTGGAGCCTAACGAGGAGCAGATCCAAAAATCGCGCCCGTTGATGCTACGACTGCTCAACGCATATATCGTCCGTAACATCCTCGGAGACGAAGGATTCTTCCCGCTCTTCGAGCGCGACGATGAAATCACCAAGAAAGCAATAGAGGTTCTCAGCAAATGAGAACCTCTATTTTTCTAAATTCTGAATCCTGAATCTTACAACGCCTTTAGTGCTGCCAGCACGTATTGGTAGAACTTCTGCACGGTAGCGATATTGACGCGCTCGTCAGGGCTGTGCGGGTGCTCGATCGTCGGACCGAAGGAGATCATCTCCATGCCGGCGTACTTGCTGCCGATGATGCCGCACTCGAGCCCGGCGTGGATCGTCACTATACGCGGACTATTACCGAACTCTTTCTCGTACGTCTCTTTCATTACCTTCAGCAGGTTGCTCTTGAAGTTAGGCTGCCAGCCGGGGTAAGCGCCCGAGAACTCGACATCTGCGCCTGCTAACGCAAAAGCGGACTGAATGACCGACGCCAACTCTTCCTTGCGGCTCTCTACGTTCGAACGCGTCAAGCAGAACGCCGTCACCTTACCCTCTTCCGTCTTGATCATCGCGAGGTTGTTAGAGGTCTCCACGATGTCCGGCATCTCGGTGATAAAGCGATAGACACCATGCGGGCAGAGCGTGATGGCATGGATGAGGAAGTCCTGTACATCCTCCGGCATCTCCGTCTTCGGGCACTCTACCTCTTCGGCCTTGAAAGTCAGGTCGGGCTCTACGCCGTCGAACTCCTTGAGCCAGAGGTCCTCATAGCGATCTACGAGATCCTGCAGGTCCTGGTAACTCTCCTCCGGGATCGTGATGACAGCCGACGCCTCACGCGGAATAGCGTTGCGCAACGATCCGCCTTCTACACACGCCAGACGAGCTTCGAAATTAGCCACCGCATCCTTGAGGAAACGGAACAGCAACTTGATGGCATTCGCGCGTTGCAGATGGATATCGCAGCCCGAGTGACCGCCTTTGCAACCCTTCAGCACGACCTTCAACGCGATATCGCCCTCTTCGGTCTCCACCGGCTGGTAGTCAAACGTAGCGGTCGTGTCAATACCGCCGGCGCAGCCTACGTACAACTCGCCCTCCGTCTCGCTGTCGAGGTTGAGCAGATACTTACCCTTGAGCCAACCGCTCTTCAGGTCATTCGCTCCGTACATGCCGGTCTCTTCGTCAATCGTAAAGAATGCTTCCAACGGCGGGTGAACGACGTTCTTGTCCGCCAAAATAGCCATGGCCGTCGCTACGCCGATACCGTTATCTGCGCCCAGCGTCGTGCCGTTAGCTGTTACCCACTCGCCGTTATCCTCTACGTACGCCTCGATCGGATCTTTCTCAAAATCAAACACCTTGTCGCCGTTCTTCTGAGGCACCATGTCCATGTGGCCCTGAAGGATAACACCCGGATGGTTCTCATAGCCTGCGCTCGCCGGCTTACGGATCAACACGTTGCCGATCTCGTCCTGAAGTGTCTCAAGACCCAGACTCTTACCGTAGTTAACAAGGAAATCCGCGATCTCTTTGCGTTTACCGCTCGGACGCGGGATCTGCGTAAGGCTGTAGAAACTCTCCCACAAACCTTTAGGTTCTAAATTTCTCATATTTTAAGTTTTTTCGTTATTACGTAATGACGTCATGTCGTCATGACGAAGTATCAATCAACGGTCATCTCTCCGCACAAATCTTTGCCTAACAGTTCCTTTGCCCGCTCGGGCATCTCGCCCAACAGCATCATCATCTTCGTCAGCAGCGCCTCGGTCGTGATATCATAGCCCGAGAGGACGCCGGCTTTCATCAGGTTGAGCGACACGGCGTACAGGCCCATCTCCACCGAGCCGGTGTTACATTGCGTCTTGTTGACAACGATGATGCCCTTGTCCACCGCCGCTTTCAGCTCCTTGTACAGCCAGCGGTCACTCGGGGCATTTCCCGCACCAAAGGTCTCGAGCACTACTCCTTTTAAACCGCGCGTACGTAAGAGCGCGCGCACGACACTCGGCTGGATACCCGGGAATAGCTTGAGCACAGCTACATTCGTATCAAACTCCGTGTGAAGCACAAGCGGTTCATTGGGATCGCTATAGTGCACTAAATGAGGCTGATACGTGATGTGCACGCCGGCTTTCGCGAGAGCCGGATAGTTATAACTGTTGAACGCCGAGAAATGTTCGGCATTACGTTTGGTCGTTCTGTTTGCCCTAAAGAGCCGGTCCTCGAAATATATCGTCACTTCCGGCACAAGCGCATTGCCGTCTTCGTCCTTCGCCGCGGCGATCTCAATCGCCGTCAGCAGGTTCTCCTTCGCGTCGCTACGCAACACACCCACCGGCAACTGACTACCCGTAAACACCACCGGCTTGCCGAGGTTCTCCAGCATAAAGCTCAGCGCCGACGCCGAATAACTCATCGTGTCCGTGCCGTGCAGGATCACAAAGCCGTCGTACGCGTCGTAATGGTCATAGACCATCTGCGCCATCTGTTTCCAACTCTCCGGACCAATATCCGAGGAGTCGATGAGCGGATGAAACGCCTCGATGTCCACGTCAAAAACACCGGCATTGAGTTCCGGAATAAACGCTTTGAACGTCTCCATGTCCGCCGGTACCAAGGCCTCCGTGCCCTTCTCGCGCACCATCGTAATGGTGCCTCCGGTCGATATCAAAAGAACTTTGCTCATAGCTTTTGTTCATTAGTCGCCGCAAAATTACAAAAAAATTTTGGTATATGCAAATTTTTTCGTACCTTTGCAGCCGAAAAACAAACAATACTACTACTATGGACCTCTTAAAGAACGAACAAAGGGTTGACCGATTGCCGCATTTGTGGGTAATGATCTGCTTAGTTTTGCTCATCATTCCGCTCATTTTCAACCGCGCTTTCCTCAACACAACCCCGCCTGAGTACGTGCCAAACGACAGCACGAAGAACAAAGCCATCATGTTCCGCCTGGGTAACTCGTTTCCCTTACTCACGGCAGACAAAACCGGCAACGTGATCAGTAAAACCACCAAAGGCGAGACCTTGATCTTCCTCGGTGTTACCAAGGCAAACAAGAAAGTACCTGTGGGTATCATGGTACAGCGTGAGAACGGCGAACGAGGCATCATCTCCACCATGTCGCTGGGCTTCCCGTTCCTTCGAGCCAGCGATGACTCCACAGAGGTCTATATCAAGAAAAACGGTAAGAAAAAAGACACCTATCTCTATGTCGGCAAGGACGGCAAGAAATACGAGAGTGGTCTGGACTATGCCCGCCCCATCTTGCCGAAAGGTTTCCGCAAACTCCGACTACAAGAAGACGGCGACTATTTCCTGACTAAGGAGAAGTTCGAGCGCCAATATATAGGCCAAAAACTCGCCGACAACGACACCCGTCACCGCATGGCTTGGCATATCGCCAAGACCAAAAACGGCTGGGAGGCGTTCTACCCCAATATCGAGATCGTGGACCGTTTTGACGGCAAGATCTACAACCCCGTCATCATCTACAACCAGGACACCGTAGCGACCACATACCACTACGCCGCCGGACACGCCGAGAACAAGAACGCCTCTGTCATCCAGCACATGCCGCTTCTTGGCGAACTCGTTGATTTTGAGCCATTTGCACGCATGATAGAGCAGTCTGTCTACGAACCCGATCTGGGTTTCTATACCCAGTACGGCGAGCCCGGTGAGAAGAACGGATTTGACAAAGATCCGGCCAGATGGACCTTGGTCATCCTCTTCCTTCTCGGCGGCATACTGTGGTTCCTTTTCACGCCGTCCATCACCATGTTCATCGCCGACTGCACGCTGTATATCCGTAAGATGTACTTCCCGCTCGACGATATCTATGTGCAGCTCATCTTCGCGCTTGTCGTAGCGATCGCGACCTATATCTGGTGCGCGTTGATAGCCGTCTGGGGCTGTCCGTGGTTTGGTATGATCTTCATCGGCCTCGCCTCACTCACCAGCTGGCGTATCGCTTGCCGACACCTCAGCCGTCCTGTGCCGCGCGAGCGTTGTACGCAATGTCGCCGCATGGAAGTGAATGTCTTCGACCGATCAGATCTCGTCAACACCTATTTTGAATGGCGCAACGAGTCCGACCTCGTAGGCACGCAAGTGCTGGAGACTTGGCAGACATGGACCCAAGTGACCGAGAAATGGAGTGACGGATCGACGAACTCCTATAAGAAAAACGTCCAGAACCACGAACGCGGCGAGAACTACTACGATGACTACAAGGCTTATTATCAGGTAGATGTGTACGACGATGTCTATCGTTGTAAGGGCTGCGGACATGAAGAGACGCTGCCTCGCACCCAAGACACCTGTCTCAAGCGCGTGAAGGTAGGCCAACATACGGAAACATACTCCACCTAATGGCGAAAATACGAATCATAGTGTGTGATCCGGACCTCAGTCTGGCGACCGTCCTCACCGACTACTTGGATAGCCGGGGATACGAAGCCGAACTGCTGACCGACGGAACTCAAGTCCTTTCTGCTTTGCAGAAGAGTCACTACGACCTGATGCTGCTCGACGTGCAGCAAGAGGCCGTCAACGGCTTCCAACTGCTGCGTGATATCCGTCGGTCCTTCCCGATCCTCCCTATCATCGTACTCACCGCCAAAAACGACCGTGAATCCCAACTCCGCGCCTTCCAACTCGGTTGCGACGACTACCAGTTCAAGCCCTTCACCATGGACATCCTCATCTGTCGCATCGAGGCCATCCTGCGTCGTCTGCGCACCCAGGAGGAGAACCGACAGCGCGTCTTCAAACTCGGCCGATACACCTTCGACTCTGTACATCAGACCTTCAACGGTCAGCACCTCTCCGGGCGGCAGAACGAAGTGCTCTTACTCCTCTGCCGGCGCCCTGACACGCTCGTCGAGAAACACTACATCCTGTCCGAGATCTGGCACGAGGACAATGCCTTCACAGCCCGTTCGCTTAGCGTCTTCATCAACGCCCTGCGCACCATCCTCCAACCCGCCGGATACACCATCCTCGCCGTCCGAAACCGCGGATACAAACTCGTAAATCAAAAATCTTAAATCAACAATTACAAATCACAAATTACCAATATGAAATTAATCGCTCCTTCCGTTCTATCGGCTGATTTTGGCCATCTCGCACAAGACTTAGAGATGATTAATCGCAGCGAAGCCGATTGGCTGCATATCGATGTCATGGACGGCACTTTTGTGCCCAATATCTCCTTTGGTTTTCCGCTCATGGAGCCTATGCGCAAGTACTGCACCAAGCCACTCGACGTCCATCTCATGATCGTGCACCCCGAGAAATACGTGGAGCGTTTCTGTGACGCCGGCGCATGGTCCGTCGGCTTCCATCTCGAGGCAGTCGAAGACCCGATGCCTATCCTCGATCTCATCAAAGCGAAAAAAGTACGCACGTGCCTTACCATCAATCCCGACATCGACGTCAAGCGCCTCGTGCCCTACCTTGATAAGGTAGACATGGTGCTTCTTATGTCCGTCTTTGCGGGCTTTGGAGGACAAAAATTCATCCCCGAGACCATGGATAAGATCCGTTTTATCCGCCAGGAGATAGACCGCCGCCAACTCCACACCCTCATCGAGATCGACGGAGGTGTCAACACTGCGAACGCTGCTGAACTCTTCGCCGCCGGAGCCGACGTCCTCGTCGCCGGCAGTGCCGTCTTCAACGCCCCCGATCCCTCCCTCGCCATCCACCAAATGAAGCAGTAAGCCTTCGGGATGGGAGAATCTAGAAAAATGAACTTTTCTGCATAAAAAATGACATTTTCAAGCCAAAAAATTTGGAAATGTCATTTTTTTGTTGTATCTTTGCAGTGAATTTTGAAAGATGCTTGTTTGGGGCTGAGTGTTTACCAAAATTGTGGCAGCAAAGAGGCTGCAAAGTAGGAAAATAACAGGCTAATAACGGGGTAAGAACCAGGTAACGACGCGCTAATAACGCGCTTTTTTATGCTAGTACGTCAGGTAAAGGGTCGTAGCGAGTAAAGATTTTGGGAATAATTTGCATTTTTCTTGCATAATTCAAAAAAAAGTAGTACCTTTGCGCCCGATTTTGACTTTATAGAGAAATGAAAAAAATAATATTATTTTTATTGGTCGTTTTTGCGGCTGTCAACGTGCTTGCGGAAGAGGCCGAAGATCCGATCATCATCACCGTACCGGATACCACTATCGTAAAACAGTCTTTCACTATTGAAACGCAAGGCATCACTATCTCCACCACGAATGGATCCATTTATCCGGCGGAGCATTCGTACAATAATTTCGGAAGAGACTGTATCATCTGCTACGCCGGCGCGTCTATCTCTTTCAGCGCGTCACAGGACATCAAGGGCCTGGCCATTAATGGTAACACCAAGAAGAACTTCTCCGCGACCTGCGATCATGGTACGATAGATTACCTCTCCGATGCGTACGAAGACGCAGAGGGAGAGCCGGTTCTCACCATCTCGGACATCGACGCACAGAGTGTGACGATCGCTTGCGTCAACCAGTTACGTTGTTTCAGCATCGAGGTCTACTTCACCCAAAACCCCGGCGGTACACAAGGCGAAGTGATGGACACCGTACGTTTCACAGCGGTCAGAGCAGAAGCTGCCGACTATTCGGACAACGAAGAGTACTCGACCGAAGGCCATTACAGCTATTGGCTGAGCCTGACTCCCGAAGCCGGCTACCCGCAAGTGTGGCTGGATATGTACGCAGCTGTCAAGGGCGACCTCAGCGGCGAGTATTCACTCTATAACTACAACGTCGGCGACTATACCTATGTACAACTCAGCGAAAGCGAGATGGATTATGAGTACGCCTACGACCAGGAGTTCACCATCACCAAGAACGGCGACAACTACCACGTAGAGGGTTATATCATTGCCGACAATGACGTGCAATATGAGTTCGTCTTTGACGGACCGATCGCGATCGTCGGCGCAGAAGCCATCGACAACATCACAAGCCCCGAGACCAATAGCCAAAAGATCCTTCGTGACGGACAACTGATCATTCGCCGCGGTAACAACGAATACACAGCACAAGGTGCGCAACTTTAAATACATAGTAGTGCTTTGCTTCCTGCTGCTCTCCCAATGGATAGCGGCCGGTACGGTCTTGCAGAGCGAGGACAAAAACTGGATCGGCAAGGTGCCTAAGTTCCACCGCACGGAAGGCAATGACTTCTGGCTGGCGTTTATGAACATCGGCGCCTTCGATCCCGACCAACCGACCGAGGAAGGCGGAGAAGGCGAAGGAGGCGAAGGAGGCGAGGATATCAAACAAACGCTGAAGTTAAACGTGGTCGTCACCGCACGCGAACGAATGACGATCATTGTACGGGCCGGTTCGTATAGCAGTTCTTTTCCTGTCAACGCAAATCAGACCTATGTCTTCTCTTTGCCAACTCAGTACACCTATTATTTGAATCAATACTACTTGTCGCAGAGCGAAGAAGAACCTATCGGAGACCAAAAACGCAAGCAAGGCGTACACGTCTACGCTGCCGAAAACGACAAGGACAAAGTATTCTCCTGTTATTTGTACGCGCGCTTAGGTAATTCCGGTAATACCTTACGCGATGCGTCGTTGGTGTACCCGACGAAGTTCCTCGGCAAGGAATACATGATTCAGACCTATCCGGAAGACATCGCCGCAACAGAGTTTGCTATCGTTGCAACAGAGGACGACACACGAGTTCGTATCAAACCCTCTGTGACGACTGCTGGCGGACATAGCAGTTCATTCTCCGTTAAACTCAAAAAAGGCGAGGCATATCTGGTCACTTCGCAGTCGGTTGAGTTCGGCGCGAGAGACGTGGACCTGAGCGGAACAACCATCACCGCTAACAACCCTATTGCCGTCTTCAGCGGCAACCAAAAGGCCATTATCCCATACCAAGAAGGTTATACCGAAGACTTCATGGTTGAGCAGTCCTTGCCTGTCTCTCAGTGGGGAACAGAGTTCTACCTCTCACTCATGGAGCAGACACGCGAGAACCACGCCCTCATCACCGCGATGGAGAACAATACCAGACTCGAGATGACTTCGTATAACACGGAGACCGGGCAAACAAACACCATTTATAAGAACCTCAGAGCAGGTGAGACGACAGAGAATATCCAATTACACAGCGATCTGTACACAGAGTGGTATATCAAGAGTGACAAACCCGTGCTCTGTAACTCGTTCATGACGAGTGCCGCGGCGAACTTATTCACGACATACAACCCAACTTCCGGTAAGACCGATTCCCTCTATGGCGATCCTGCAAGTGCGATGGTACCCGCATGGGAGTTACGTACCGACACGATGACGCTCTTCCGCACAGACCTGGATCCGCTTAACCCCAATAAGACCCCGCAGTACCTCTTCGCGTACGTAGTGGTCAAAAAGGACGATATATACAAAATGCGCGTCAAAATGCCTTATTCCGCATGGATAAGTGTAGATGCATCACTATTCAAGACCTTTAAGGTCAACCCCGACATGGCCTATGCCCATATCCCGTTATACAAAGGCACCATGACAGATGCTCCCGAGGCTTATACCCTCGCAATGAACGGCGGCGAAGGTTTCGTTGGTACGGCCTATGCCATCACCATCGGTCAGAGTTACGACTATACCCTCGGTTTCCAACCGCACGAATACCCCGACTCGCTCTACGTCACAGACATAGACGGAGGACAGATGTCCCCCAAGTCCTATGACATGGAGCCGCTGGACAACAAGGGTTGGTATCAACGTCAGTTGACCGAGTGGAAACGTGCACGTCTGGATACGGCTTATGTCTGCGACACCGCAACTGTCTGCTTTGCAGTCGATGCTAACCCGAACGACCCGCACCCACGGCAAAAAGTGACTTGGTATATCTACCCCATGGACAAAGGCAAGGACGAAGCAGATCCTGTCTATACGAGTGTGGGTGGAAAGGTCGCCACGCGCGACACAATGAAGTATCAGTTCCACTTGCCTGACGACGAGGATCGTGATGACGTGCGTCCCTATGTGGACTATAAGATCAAAGCCGCTATCCAGCGCAAGCCTTATATGTCCGGAAGCAACGCTGACTGCGCTGTCGATACACTCAAATCCATCGTTCGTGTCCATCGTATCTACAACGACACCGCCTATCGCGTCGTCTGCGTAGGAGATACCTTGCCGTTCTTCAAGGACTCCCTCTACGATGCAAGCGATCCGACGAAGTACGAAGAGGGACAAGTCAACCCGACGAAATTCGTAGGTGCCAAGAAAGGGCAAGAAGACAAATATCTCGATAAATGGGTATACCAACTCGAAGCCGGTAAGTACGACACGATCACCCGCCGCTACGCGATGCCTACAGGTTGTGACTCTGTCATGACGCTGGTCATCTTTGTCTGCGACACCTTCCAGATCCATGACACCCTGCATCTCTGCTCCAACCAAGACTCGCTCTACCGCGACACCATCCTCTTCAAGGGTAAGGACTATACCGGCGAGCGAACATACAAAAGGATAGAGACGCTTACAGACACAGAGACGGATTTCGAGATCGTGCTCAAAGCCGGACACTGTGACTGCCAACTCATCGACGACAAGGCTAAGTTCCTCGATAAAAACGAGAACCCCTTCGCGGGTTGTGACTCCACCTATTTCCTGCACGTCGTCCAGCATGACTATAAAATCACGCCAATAGAGGCTACGTACTGTTTGGACAAAGACGGCAAGGGCACTTATCAGTGGGAACTTACCGACCATACAGGCACTAAGACCATTTATATCTCCGAAGACAATGAGAACTTGTCTTGGGACGAGAACCTCAAGGCGTTCATCGGTACATTCCGCGACACGCTCCGTACCAACTGCCCGGAGTGCAACGAAGGCGCGGGTTGTGACTCCATCGTCGAACTGAAACTCACGATGGCACCTTCATATATCTTCCCTGTAGAGGAAGTGGAATGGTGCCAACTCCATTATAACGAGGAGACCCATGAGGCAGAACACCAATATTACCATTGGGCAGGTCACCCGAACGGCGATCCTGTGGGCGAAGAGTATACAGCGAGCGGTACGTACAAGGAAGAACTTCTTTCGCAGCACGGCTGTGACTCGATCTATACGCTCCACTTGACCTACAATGCCGCAACGGAATTAAACAGCAAACTGGTGGATACGACCTGTTACGATCCGGATTTGATTTATACCGGGTGGAAAGACGTCAATGGTGAAGTAATCCAAGCAATCCCCCTGGCAGACTACCCCGTACCGGCAGGCAAACGTGACACAACGATTTACTTTGGTATCGACGCAGGCTGCGACACGGTCTACGTGCTGCACCTGACCATTATGCCGAAGTATAACTACCAAGAGGAGGAGACGATCACTCAGGAGCAGAAATACACATGGGACATCAACGGCGTAACATACTGCGGTACCAAATATCCGGACAAAGATCCGAGTTGGACCGTTGTAACCGAGGATACGGTCATCTATAAGTTAAAACCTGAAGATGCACACACCGTGCCTATCGGTACTCATTCTTGTGACTCGAACAACGTGCTGAAACTCTATATCGCCAGCGTCTATCGTGATACCGTCTCTGCCTTCGTCTGCAGCAACGAGCCGAACTACGAATGGTGGGAGACACGCCCGCAATGGTACGACGAGCGGGGCGTGGATTTCCGACGTAAGACGATAGAGGCGGCCGACTTCCCGGAGGAAGGCGAGACCCAGATCTACGAACATGCGTTCGAGACCACACAGGGATACGACTCAATCTTCTACCTCAAGCTCTACTGCGCGCCGAGTTATCACAAAGACACAACCCATGTAGAGTTCTGCCAGGCACGGGACGATAGTGAGAAATTCATCTGGATAGACGATGACGGCTTTAACCACACAACCAAACGTACCTACGAGCGAAAGAACTACGACAAACCGGACGGCTTTACGTTCGACGTCGCCGGTGAGTTCTTCTACCGCGACACCTTAGAGACCGCCGAGTACGGTTGTGATAGCCTCTGGGTACTCCATATGACTGTTCATCCGTATTTCGACAAAACGCGCTCCTTAACGGTCTGCCAAGACGAAGTCTTCACATGGCCTGAACAGGATGAGGACTCGATCATGGACGCGACAGGTACGACGCGTATCTACTCTGTCCCGACCGACGTGCCCGGTATATATAACTACAAGGTATATCTCCATACGCAGCATGGTTGTGACTCGATCTATGACTTGACGCTCAAGGTTGCACAGAAATACGAGACCCCTGTGCACGAGACCGTCTGTGACACCGAAGACAAACATGCGTTTACCTTCACCGACACGCACGGCAATAAAGAGACTGTCACCATCGACTACTCTCCGCACCTCGAGGTATCGGAAGATTTGGCAGAGTATCTTAAAGACCATCCTTATGAACCGATAGTAAAAACGGCAGATGTAACCCTCAAGTCGGTTGACGGTTGTGATAGTGTAATTCACTTTGAACTAACTATCCTGCCTTCGTATCATTTCCGTAATTCAGATAGTGGTTGTAAAGGTAAAGAAGTGTATTGGCACGGCAATTATTACAGCAATACCGGAACATACTACGACAAGCAGAAAACGGTAGATGGTTGTGACTCTATCTTCGTGTTGGATTTCTATATCAAACCGCGTACGGAAATTCCTGTATACCAGGGTATTTGTACCAACGAGACCTATTATCACGTTGATTCGGTTGGAACTACGTCGTTTGAACGAATCATCTGGCAACCGGGCGGTACTCAATGGCCTGAGATAGATATTACTTTGCCCGGCTCGGATGACTGTGATAGTATTATCTATCATTACCATCTCTCTTATTATCCATTCTATGAAGTCACAGCGGACGCAGGTACGATCTGTTCGGGAGACTCCGCTGCCTACTGGTCCGAAGAGTTACAGCACGACTTCAGACGTTTCGTCATAGACTATCCTGTTGGTCCGGCCGTAGCGCCTTACGACACTATTTTCCGCGACACCCTCAAGACTGTCGACACGGGTTGTGACTCGATCTTCAACCTCAAGGCATATATCCTGCCTTCGTACCGAGATATCACTTACGACACGATCTGTTCTAACGAGAGCTATACATGGCATCGCCGTGGGGGACAGGACAGTATCGTTACTAAGCCTGCGCCGGGCACTCTTTACTTAAGGGATAGTATCGCCTCTCCACTTAACTGCGATATCATTTACGAGGTACAACTGTTTGTCAAGTCTTCGTTCTTCGACGAGGATAGTATCACACTTTGTTCGGCCGATAAACTCGAATGGCACGGACAAACGATAGAGCACTTAGTGGTACAAGACGAGCCGTATTTCTATTTCGACTCCCTGATCAACGAGAATGGTTGTGACTCTGTCTTCCATCTCTACGTGACAGCTGTCGACACAACCGAGGCGCATAACACCGAGTGGATGTGTACTGGCGACACGCTCTACGTGCTGCCCGATGTATATTACACAGAGAGCGGCTATTATATCGACACCACAACAAATGCGGCGGGTTGTGACTCAATCATCTACACCGATCTGACCGTTATACCGCCGACTGTGCCGACTGTTTGGGCCGAGAAACCGATGTGTATGGACGAGCAGGTGATCGAGTTCCGGTATACCTACACGAGCGAGAAACCGATCATGTACTCGCTTCTCTTCGATGAGGCTGGACATGCGTTGGGCTTCGAGGACCAAGACAGCATTGAGATTACGGAATATACCGACCCGATGGTTATTCCTGTACCCGTGCCCTACGAGGACGAGAACGACAAGACGACCTATCCGCGACCGGATAGATACACCGTTCAGTTGATTCTCTACAACGATATCTGTTACCACCCGGAGACAGACTGTATCACCGACACGATCGTCGAACTCAACTACCCGTCTTGGGTACTCGAGCAGCGTTTCAACGATATGATTGCTATCCTCAGCGATCAGTATAACGGCGGGTATACCTGGACCGACTACCAGTGGTATCACAACAACGAACTGCTGGTCGGCGAGACGAAGCCCTACCTCTATGTGCCGAGCGGACTGAGCATAGGCGACGAGTACCATGTGCGTCTGACACGTACCGGCGAGAGCGATGATTTTGCAACCTGTCCGATCACCGTCACCTACAACCCGAATGGAGGAGGATACACACCAACGATGGGTTACCTCTCCGTCACACCGACATGCGTCGTAGCAGGTCATCCGTTCATCAACATCCTCTCGCGCAAAGATGGTACGTACCGTGTAACCAATAGTGCCGGCAACCTCGTTTCGGAAGGTGTTTTCCGCGCCGATGTAACAACCATCGAACTGCCGGGAACGAACGGCCTGTATATCGTACAGCTATGGTCACCGGATACGACCGAAGAACCCTATAGAGCTATCAAAGTATTAGTTAGAGACAAATGCGAAAACTGCGATACATCCTTCTGATCCTGCTTCTTTGCCCGACGCTGATGTGGGCACAGAGACGCTATAACCCGGCGGACAGCTGGGAACACCGCTTGGCTGAACTGAGCGGCTTCACCTATCGCGATGTTGACGGGAAGACCGATGTGCTCTTGGGCCTGCATATCTCCCAATACACCGGAGAGCATCATATGGTAGGACTCTCCATCGATGGTGGTTGGAGTGCGATGCTGTCGAATATGCCGAACACCAACGGCACACCGGGCGGTTTCAGCGGCGGTTTCCATATCCTATACGAGTACCAGAACAGCGGTTTCTTACTCCAGACAGGTCTCGGTCTCTCCTACCAGCGTGTGACGAATGCACTATCCGACACCAGCATCTACAACCGCCTGCCCTATCCTTGGACGGGCGCGAATGATACCGTCTTGTTGCGCCATCGTTTTGTAGGTCGCCGCGACATGGCCCAGCAGTACTACGCGCGCGTTCCTATCTATGTAGGACATTATATACCCGGACCTATGGGCATCGGATATGTACTGGCCGGCGTACAACTGCAGTACGCTTTCGGCGGTAACACCCACGTTAGCCTCACCGGCTCGACAGCCGGTAAGTTCGACCGATATGACGGTATATGGGAAGAGATGGACAACCATGGTTTCCGAAAAGATGTGCCTATCGAGCGAGACGGAGACAGGCTGAATCTCAAGGTAGACCTGCTCGCGCACGCAGAGATAGGATACGAGTATGCGACCGCGCAGAGTGCGTACAACTACCGCAAACGCGGCGGACTGCAAGACTGCCGTGTTCGTGTAGCCGGGTATTGCGATATGGGTATCCTCAACATCTGCCCCAACACCGATCTTCCGATGTACGAGATGCCTACACAGACGATCTATGACTTCCCGACCTATCGGATGTACCATGTGTTCGCTTCTTCGTACGCCAAAGACTATTGGCTGCGTAACTTATCCGTCGGTCTGCGTGTGACTGTCCTCTTCGGTTTCAAAGCCAAAGAACGTGTTATCCTTGGTAAGTCATGGAACCGCTAAAATTATCCGAGTTATGTGCCCTCATCGGTGAAGCGCTGGACGAGAGTCTGGAGCCTTCTTATTGGGTGCAAGCCGAGATAAGCAGCCTGAGCGAGAAAGGCGGACACCTCTACCTCGAACTGGTAGAAGACAAGAAAGCCAAAGTCCGTGCGACCTGTTGGGCGGGCAACAAAGAGATGCTCATGGCTTATTTCGAAGCCGAGACAGGGCAACGTCTGCAAGCCGGCATCTCCGTGTTGGTCGAGGTCGAGATCCAATGGCACGCGGTCTATGGACTCAGCCTCTCCATCGTCGGCATCGACCCCTCTTATACGATAGGTACGCTCGCCCGCGAAAGGCAACAGACCATCAAACAGTTGGAGGCCGACGGGCTTATTGACGCCCAACAACTCATACCTCTCCCTACCCTCATCCGCCGCATTGCAGTCATCTCGTCTCCCTCGGCAGCCGGATACGGTGATTTTCAGCATCAGTTAGAGAACAGCGGCTACTCCTTTGTCACCCGTCTCTATGGGGCGACCATGCAAGGCGAAGGAGCCGAGAAATCCATCATCGCGGCCCTCGAAGCCATCGAAGAAGAGGCGGACCAATGGGACGCAGTTGCGATCATCCGCGGCGGAGGGGCTACAACAGATCTCAGTTGTTTTGACCGTTATACCCTCTGCGCTGTCTGTGCCCAATGCAGTCTGCCTATCCTCAGTGGAATCGGCCATACACGCGATGTGAGCGTGCTGGATATGGTCGCGCACGAAGCCCTCAAGACACCAACGGCCGTTGCCGAATGGTTGATCCATCGTCTGGACGATCAGATGGGACGACTCGCCGACCTTCTTGTTCGACTCAAACGTACTGCCGACCGGCAGATACTCATTCGCCAACACAAGGTCGAACTGCTCGAGCAACGCCTCGAGGCCTGCAACCCCGAGCGTATCTATCGCCGAGGATACAGTCTGCTCACCAAAAACGGCAAAGTAGTCCGTTCTATTAACGATCTCCAGCCCGGCGATACCGTCACAACCCATCTCGCCGACGGAAACGTACAAAGTAGTGTGCTATGATACTTTCAAAAGAACAACGCATAGCTGCTTCGATACTCTTCGGTCTCACCTTTGCCGTGTGGTTAGGTATCGCTATCTGGCCTAAGAGCACCGCTACCATAGAGCCCCCGACAACTCCTACCAACACCAAGAAGTCATGGTCCGAACGCCGCGACTCGATCCGCCTCGCCGACTCACTCCGTTATGCTCAATGGACCGAAGAACGGCAACAACGTTATGACTCTTTCCGTCTCGTTGACTCCCTGCGATTTATCGAATGGTCCCGTGTTCGCCAAGCGCGCTATGACTCCTTCCGACGTGCGGACTCCCTCTGGCACGACTCTGTTGGTTGGTTCTATGCCGCGCATATCAAGAAAGATACCATCCTTAACCTCAATACCTGCGACACAACCGAACTGCAATATCTGCGCGGTATCGGTCATTTTACCGCCAAACAGATCATTCGTTACCGCGAGCAGTTAGGCGGTTTCTACAGCCTCCAACAACTGAATGATGAGCCCCTCGCCAAGTTTCACTTAGACACCCTCGCTGCGCATTTTATCTTAGACTCCACGGCTATCCAAACGATGAACGTAAACAGTTTATCTATAGAACGTTTACAGCGTCACCCGTACTTGCGTTTCAAGCAGGCACAGGCCATCTACAACCTCCGCCGCAAACAGATAAAACTTAAGTCCATCGAGGACCTTCGTTCCCTTCCCGAACTGACCGAAGAAGACCTGATTCGTCTTACTCCCTACTTGCGTTTCGACTAAAAAATACAAAAATATTTGCATATATGCAAAATATTTTGTACCTTTGCAGCGCTTTTTATGTGCGTACCCGTGTACGCGCAGCCTATATATGCGACTAACAACACATTATAATGAAACATTTTAACGAATACAAAGGTTTGAATCTGCCGGCTCTGAGCAAAGAAGTGCTGGCGCAGTGGGAGCAAGAAAACTTATTTGAGAAGAGCGTATCGACCCGTGAAGGTCATCCGCAATTCCTGTTCTTCGAGGGTCCTCCTTCGGCGAACGGTAAGCCGGGTATCCATCATGTCATGGCGCGTACCATCAAGGATACCTTCTGCCGTTTTAAGACCATGCAAGGTTTCCAAGTTCGCCGCAAAGCGGGTTGGGACACCCACGGTCTGCCGGTTGAGTTGGGCGTAGAGAAGATGCTCGGTATCACCAAAGAGGATATCGGTAAGAAGATCTCCGTCGACGAGTACAATGCAGCTTGTCGCCGCGAGGTCATGAAATACACGGCTGAATGGACCGAACTGACCAAACAGATGGGTTACTGGGTGGACCTCAACGATCCGTATATCACCTACGACAACAAGTACATCGAGACGCTATGGTTCCTACTCAAAGAACTCTACAAGAAAGGCTACCTATACAAAGGCTATACGATCCAGCCGTACTCTCCGGCTGCCGGAACAGGTCTCTCTTCGCACGAACTCAACCAACCGGGTTGTTATCGCGACGTCAAGGACCTTACCTGTACAGCAAAATTCCATCTCAAGGACGGCCGTTACATCATCGCGTGGACGACCACTCCGTGGACGCTTCCTTCCAACACCGCCCTCTGCGTAGGCCCGAAGATCGACTATGTGGAGATTGAGCTCGAGACAGGTGAACATATCATCCTCGCCGACGCTCGTCTCTCTGCGTATTTCGAGAACGCGCAGATCGTAGCCCGTTACAAAGGCGCTGACCTTGTGGGCCTCAAATATGATCCTTTGTTCCCGTGGGTGAACCCCGGATCGGGCGCTTTCCGTGTGATCCCGGGTGACTATGTGACCACCGAAGACGGTACAGGTATCGTACATATTGCCCCGACTTTTGGTGCAGACGATAAGAAAGTAGGTGACGCAGCCGGTGTGCCGGGACTCTACATGCAGACCAAGAACTTCGGCCCACGTCCGATGGTGGACTTCACCGGTAAGTACTGGAAGATAGAAGACCTCGACGAAGCGTGGGTTAAAGAGAACGTCAATACCGAACTCTATGGCAAGTACGCCGGTCGTTGGGTCAAGAACGCCTACGATCCGCAGTTCACCGTAGATGGCAAGTACGACGAAGTAGCAGCCTCCAAGGCTGAGTCACTCGACCTCCATCTCTGTCTCGAGATGAAAGCCGACGGTCGTCTGCTTAAGACCGAGAAGCACGTCCACTCGTACCCCCACTGCTGGCGTACAGACAAACCGGTTCTCTATTATCCGCTCGACTCCTGGTTCATCAAATCGACCATGGCACGGGACGAGATGATCGCCCTCAACAAAACCATCAACTGGCAACCCGAATCCACCGGTACAGGCCGTTTCGGACAGTGGCTCAACAACCTCAACGACTGGAACTTATCTCGTTCCCGTTACTGGGGAACACCGCTGCCTATCTGGCGTACCGAAGACGGTCAAGAGGAACTCTGTATCGGCTCTATCGCAGAACTCTTCGCCGAGATTGACAAGTCCGTCAAGGCCGGTTTCATGAAAGCCAACCCCTGGCCCAAACATATCGTAGGTGACTACAGCAAAGCGAACTACGACCCGTCTGTCATCGACCTCCATCGTCCGTATGTAGACAGCATCATCCTCGTTTCGCCTTCCGGCAAGCCCATGAAGCGCGAACTGGACCTCATCGATGTGTGGTTCGATTCGGGTGCGATGCCTTATGCACAGAATCACTATCCGTTCGAGAACGCAGACGCCCCGCGCACGGCTGACTTCATCTCCGAAGGTGTGGACCAGACCCGCGGTTGGTTCTTTACCCTCCATGCGATCCACACGATGATAGAAGGTACTGTGGCCTACAAGAACGTCATCTCCAACGGCCTCGTGCTCGATAAGAACGGCAATAAGATGTCCAAACGTCTCGGCAACGCGGTCGATCCGTTCGGCGCGTTGGAGACCTATGGAGCGGACGCTGTACGCTGGTACATGCTCACCAACTCCTCGCCTTGGGAGAACCTTAAGTTCGACCCCGAAGGCGTGGACGAAGTGCGCCGTAAGTTCTTCGGAACGCTATATAACACCTATGGTTTCTTCGCCCTCTATGCAAACGTAGACGGCTGGGTTAGTACGCCAAATCAGACTAACGAGACACAATCGAGAGAGAATCGGAACGGAGGAATTAGCGGAGTAATAGCGGAGTACCAAGAGATCGACAAGTGGATCCTCTCCAAACTGAACTCGCTCGTCAAAGAAGTGACAGAAGCCTACGAAGCCTACGAACCTACCAAGGCCGGTCGTGCTATCAGCGATTTCGTACAGGACGATCTGTCCAACTGGTACGTACGTCTCAACCGCAAACGTTTCTGGGGTGGCAGCATGGACGCGGACAAACAAGCGGCGTACGAGACCCTCTACACCTGTCTTAAGACCGTTGCCCAACTCATGGCGCCGAATGCACCGTTCTATGCCGATCGGCTCTACCGTGACCTCACGGGCGAAACCGTACATTTAAGCACTTGGCCTAAGGTCAACGAAGCGCTCATCGATACGAACCTTGAACGTCAGATGTACCTCGCTCAACAAGCCACATCCATGATCCTCTCGCTCCGCAAACGTGCGGAGAAGAACGTACGTCAGCCGCTCCAGAAAGCCGTTATCCCGACGCCCGATCAAGAAACAGCCGATGCTCTGCTGCATGTGGCAGAACTGATTAAGAACGAAGTGAACGTCAAGGAACTTGTCATCGTTCCTGCCGAGCAGAGCGAGATCAAACTCGTCAAGAAAATCAAACCGAACTTCAAAGTGCTCGGTAAAAAAGTCGGCGCACAGATGAAAGCCGTAGCCGCTGAGATCAACGCGATGAATCAGGACCAGATCGCTCAAATGGAGCAAAATGGCAATTATCAACTATCAACTGTCAATTATCAATTGATAGAGGAGGATGTCGAAATCATCACCGAAGATATGCCGGGCTGGCTGGTAGCCAACAACGGTATCCTCACGATCGCTCTGGATATCGAACTGACCGATGCCCTTATCGAAGAAGGTATCGCACGTGAACTCATCAACCGTATCCAAAATCTCCGTAAGTCCTCCGGTCTGGAGATCACAGATCGTATCAAAGTGGCCATCGAGGACCGCGAAGAGATCCACAACGCCGTACTTCACTGTAACGAGTATATCGCGTCGCAGGTATTGGCGACCTCTCTCGAACTGGCATCCAACGTAGAAGGCGAAAGCGTTGAGATGGATAACTATAACGTAAACATCAAAATTGAAAAAGCATAATGACACCAAAGAATTGTAAATATCTCTTGATCGCTTTTATAGCGGCAACGATGGCTTCGTGTAGTCTTTTTAACAAAGAGACCGACACTTTCTCGCAGTCTGACCTTCACGGCTTATGGCTCGAAGAAGGTACACAGCACTACAAACGTTTCTTAACCGAGAAAGCCGACACTTCTACCTACGAATGGGGCAAAGAGTGGGACGAGGCCGAGAAAGTGTATGAAGATCGTCTGGTGGACTACGGTAACGGTTGGTTTAAATACCAACTCAAGAACAACCAACTCGAGGAAATCCATATGATGGACAACGGTGGTGTGGAAGGCACGCAGTTGTATGTCGTCACACTTCTCAACGCAAAACGCCTGGAGTATTATAAACAAGGCTATAAGAACGACAAACATTATTTCAACAAACAATAATGTGACTTATTCATGAAACGTGCACTCAAAATCATCGGTTGGACGCTGTTCGGCATCGTGCTGACGGTTGTAGCAGCAGTCTGCATCGTTTGCTATGTCATCGTCACACCCGCCCGGCTGACACCTATCGCACGTCAGGCAGCCGATCAGTTCATCACCTGCCCGTACGAGATCGGCGAAGTGGATCTGACCTTCTTCTCCACCTTCCCGCGCTTTGGTCTGCGGGCTGACGGTCTGTTGCTCATTAACCCCAAAGAGGGTGCGCAGAACGACACCGTAGTAGCCGCTCGCCATTTCGTAGCAACAGTCGACGTCAAGGAGTTTCTTGACCACAACAACCTCCACGTGCACGAACTGCTCTTAGACGACGCGCAGGTGAACTTCTTTATTGCCGAAGACGGTACAACGAACCTCTCCGATGTCTTTGTCTCTACGCCTGACACCACAGTTGACACGACTGCTTTTGCTTTGCCGTTCGATGCATTGCGCGTCGATGGCCTGCGTATCAAAGCGAACGCGATCACCTTTGTGGATAACAAAGATACGATCCAAGCTTCGCTGGGTGAGACCGAGTTGTCCGCCAAAGCGGAGAGTTGGGACGATATGCTCATAGCGCTCGACGCACAGGATGTCTGCGCAACCCTCCAAGGCGAGACCTATGCCGACAACCTGCATCTTGAGTTGATAGCCCCCCTGGCTATGAACCTCGACTCCATGCATTTTGCTTTTGATGGAGCACGCCTGGCGGTCAATGATTTTGACATTCGTCTCGAAGGCAAAGTAGCCCTCAACGAAGACATTGACCTGGATGTGGCACTCTCTACCGGAGAATGGCAGATCAAACAACTGCTGGCTCTTGTTCCGGCGTCCTTCACTTCATCGCTCAAGGACATCGACGTAGATGGCAAAATACAATTGGACGCCACAGTTAAAGGAACCTACAGCGACGCCCAGATGCCTTTGGTGACCGCTCAACTGAATCTCAAAAACGGAAAGGGCAGTTATAAACCGCTTCCCTATACCCTCCGAGACATAGCACTTCAAGCTGACGCAGACCTCAACCTCAACAAAGGCCAACGCTCCAACGTGCGTCTAAAGAAACTCTCTGCCAAGACCAAAAACAGCCAAGTGAGCGTCGCGGGTAAAGTGAACGACCTCTTGGGCGATATGCTCCTTGATCTGCATCTCAACCTTGATGCCAATATCCCGGACTTCGACTATTTCCTTCCGGACTCCATGCGCATAGAGGGTCGAATGAAAGGAACGGCAAAAGCAAAAATGCGTATGAGCGACCTGCAGAAATCCTGTATTCCGAACGCAGAGGTAGATCTTACTACTGATCACTTGTTCTTCACCATGGATACTACGGTCGTTGCCGACTTAGGAGCATCTACTATCCATGCACAAGGAACGAAGATCCTTTCTGACAAAGCGGAATATAAACTAACCCTGACCAGCGAAACTCTGGTTGGTTCGTTTGAGGATATCCACGCCGACCTTAAGGACGCACAACTGGAGGCAGCTGTGACAGGAGGTAAACGCGTGAACGCTAAACTCAAGACGCAAGCACTCATAGCCAATATGGGAGAGGAACTGCAAGCAAAAACCGGTTCGCTGGCTCTTGAAGCCGGCGCGCGTTACAACAAAGATGGAGAGAACGCTTTGCTCAAATGGAATCCGCGCCTGAAAGTAAACCTCAAGAATGGAGTTCTCAACCTGCCTGAGAAACTGCCGGAAACGGTACATATCCCGTCTATCGAGTTCAGTTACTCCAACCGCGCCATGCATATCGATAACTCGCGTATCGTACTGGGCAACTCCGATCTTAACCTCGCCGGTAATATTCGACATATAGGCAAATGGCTTCGCCATGAAGCGATTCTGGAAGGCGAGCTGGAGGTTGTCTCTAACCACTGTGACGCGAACCAACTCCTTGCTTGGTTCAGTGCCGATGAAGGATCCGAAGAGGAAGCTACACCCGCAACCGAAGAGCCAACGGCCAATGCCAACACTAATGCCAACGCCAATGCTGAAAGCGATCCTTTCCTCGTTCCTACCGATGTCGACCTCGCGCTGAACACGCATATTCAGGAAATCGAGATATTTAACCAAACAGCGCACGACCTGAAAGGCGGATTATACGTTAAAAACGGCGAATTGATTCTTGACGAGATGGGCTTCGTATGCAAAGCGGCGAAACTCCAACTGACCGCCATGTATAAATCGCCTTGGCGAGACCACCTCTACATCGGTCTGGACTACCACATGATTGATATCGACATTGACGAACTGTTGTCTATGATCCCGAATCTCGAAGAGATGGTGCCTATGCTTAAATCCTTCAAAGGCGCAGCACGCTTCCATCTCGCCGCAGAGACCTACATGTTCGAGGACTACAAGCCCAAAATCAGTACACTTCGCGGCGGTGCTTCCCTAACAGGAAAAGACCTCGTCGTACTCGATAGTGAGACCTTCTCGAAGATATCCAAACTGCTGCTCTTCAATAAGAAAACCGAGAACAAGATCGACTCTATTGACGCGGAGATAGTAGTTTATAAAGACCAGATCGACGTCTATCCGCTTTGCGTGCAGATGGATAACTACATGGTAGCACTCGGCGGACGACACAAGACAGACATGACTTTTGACTACGACATCAACGTCCTTAGTCCTATTTATCTCGGCGTGCATGTAGATGGTACATTAGACGACCTCAACATCAAACTCGCCAAGTGCAAATACGCCAAGGACTTCAAGCCTCGTTGGTACGAAAAAGCCGACACGCAGTCCAAGGAGATACGCCAGCGTATCAAACAGTCCATGGAGAAAAATGTACGCATTCAATAATCTACAAATCACAAATTACAAATGACCAATTCCAAATTATTCCTTTTAGGAATTGCTGCTATGAGTTTATTAGCTTGCAACCAGACCAACCCGTTGTTGGAGCAGCCGAACACCCCCTTTGGTGTACCTGCCTTCAACCAAGTGAAGAATGAGCATTACCTGCCGGCATTCGAAGAGGCGATCCGCCAGAACAAAGCCGAGGTAGAAGCTATCGTGAATAACCCCGCAGAGCCTACGTTCGAGAATACCATCGTAGCCCTCGACCGCAGTGGTCTCTTGTTAGACTGCGTCGTAGGTGTTTTCTTCAACGTCCTCGAAGCCGACGGCAACGACGAGATGAACGAGATCGCAGAGCAAGTAAGCCCGATGCTGAGCGAACTCAGTGACGGTATCATCCTCAACGATGCCCTCTTCCAGCGTGTCAAAGCAGTCTATAATCAGCGAGAAGGCTTAGGCCTCAACGCAGAGCAGATGAGACTGCTCACCGAAACCTACAAGAACTTTGCAGACAACGGTGCGAACCTGCCTGAAGACAAGAAAGAGCGCCTCAAAGAGATCAATCAAGAGCTCGGTCTACTCTCCCTTAAGTTCGGTAACAACGTCGTAGCAGAGACGAACGCATGTCAGTTCTTTGTTACAGACGAAGCAGAGTTGGCAGGTCTTCCGGAGAGTGCCAAAGCAGCCGCAGCCGAAGAGGCAACGGCAGCCGGTCACCCGGGTGAGTGGCTCTTCACTCCGAAGCGCACGAGCTTTACACCGGTACTCCAGTACTGCGAGAACCGCGAACTGCGCAAGCAGCTCCTTATGGACTACACTACCCGTGCGAACCATGACAACGAGAACGATAACAAAGCCGTTATCATCCGTGAGATGGAACTGCGTATCGAGAAAGCCAAACTGTTCGGCTACGACAACCCTGCCGACTATATCCTGGCAGACTGCATGGCAAAGAACCATCAGACCGTAGACGCTTTCCTCGCTTCTGTTTGGGTTCCTTCCCTCAAGGCAGCCAAGCGCGAAGCTGCTGAACTGCAGAAACTGCTTGACCAAGATCTTCCTGGCGAGAAGTTACAGCCTTGGGATTGGTGGTTCTATGCAGAGAAACTGCGTAAGGCCAAATATGACCTGGACGAAGAAGAACTCAAGCCTTATTTCGAACTCGATAACGTACGCAAAGGTGCGTTCGGTGTAGCTACCAAACTCTATGGTCTGCAGTTCGAGAAACTGGAGAACATGCCGGTTTATAACCCCGAGGTAGAGGTCTTCAAAGTGACCGAAGCGAACGGTGACCTGGTAGGTATCCTCTATACCGACTATTTCCCCCGCGCAGGCAAACGTCCGGGTGCCTGGATGAACCAGATCCTCCCGCAGTATATCGACGACAACGGTGTGGACCATCGTCCTGTTATCATCAATGTCGGTAACTTCAACAAACCGACCGCAGGCAACCCCTCGCTCCTCTCGATGGACGACGTAGAGACCCTCTTCCATGAGTTCGGCCATGCGCTTCATGGCTTGCTTTCCAAAGCGCATTACAAATCGCTCAGCGGTACCAACACCCCGCGCGACTTCGTCGAACTGCCCTCGCAGTTCATGGAGAACTACGCCTACGAGCCGGAGGTGCTCAAGACCTATGCCTTCCATTACCAGACAGGCGAAGTGATTCCTGACGAACTGATTGCCAAGATCAACGCAGCCGGTAAGTTCAACCAAGGTTTTGTAACGACCGAACTCCTCTCGGCGTCTATCCTCGACATGGACTTCCATGAGTTGACCACCGCCGAAGGCCTTGATGTCAATGCGTTCGAGAAACAGAGCCTGGCGAAAATGAATATGATCGACGAGATCATCGTGCGTTATCGTCCGACTTTCTACAACCACATCTTCACGACCGGCTACGAGGCAGGCTATTACAGCTACACGTGGGCTGCCGTACTCGATGCCGATGCTTTTGCGGCTTTCAAGGAGACCGGCGACCTCTTTGATGCCGAGACCGCAAAACGTTTCCGTCACCTGCTTGAGCAGGGCGGTACACGCGACGCACAAGAACTCTACATTGAGTTCCGCGGCAAAGAGGCGGATCCCAAGAATCTCCTGCGTCGTAAAGGATTTATTGAATGAGGCGTCAGACGCAAGTTATATTATACCATCTGTTGCCGGCAGTCTTTTGGCTGCTGGCGATAGGTGGTTCGCTTGTGCCCGCCTTGCTCTCACAGCGAAGCGGTCTAACAGGCGAAGCCGGTCTAACTTCTAACTACTATTTCGGCTATTTGGTAACGGCTTTCGTCTTGATCGTCATTGTCATCATCGGTCGCCTCAAGCGCCACACTTCGTCCATCGAAGAGTGTTTCCAGATGGCGCTCTTATTAGGCATCGCTTCGTATTGGCTGCCAACTGTCCTTTTTCTGACCCTCGCCTTCTGGATCTATCTCATCTATCAAAACCTCTTCTCTTTCCGCGCGTTCATAGCTACGCTGATCGGCTATGCCGTTGTAGCTATCTGGGCCGCGATCTTCATCGTCCTCGGGTGGATAGCTAACCCCTGGGCACACTTCTTTGCAACAGAAAACGCCTGGGGTTGGATTCCCACAGGCGCTATCCTTCTGGCGTGGCTCGTCTCTACCATTGCACGACAAACCCTGCGTGTACGTTGATGCCAGCTTGCGGGAAATACCACACATAGACGCCATCTGTACCACCATTATTCACATATTTGGTGTTGAATAAGTTATTGCACTGGCATTTGAGTGTAATGTCA
>CACYGT010000006.1 GCA_902774075.1 uncultured Bacteroidales bacterium | reverse complement strand
TGTTAGCAAAGAAAATAGCACAGTTACGGGTCTTTGAGGATGCTGAAGGCAAGATGAATCTGGCGCTCAATGAAGTAGGGGGCGCTGTGCTGAGTATCTCTCAGTTCACGCTTTATGCCGATTGCCGCAAAGGCAACAGACCTTCCTTCATCCGTGCTGCACGACCGGAAGTGGCTGCTCCGTTATACGACTATTTCAATGAAACGCTGCGGACTTGTTACGATTTGTGCGTTGAAACCGGCCGTTTTGGTGCAGATATGAAGGTTGATTTTATCAACGATGGCCCGGTGACAATCCTTCTGGATACCGACGATTTAATCGGGAAATAATAAATAATAGGAGTGGGGAAGTAAAAAATGCAAAAAGTTAAGAAAAATGAACTTTTTGCGGCAAAAAATTTGCAAATATCAAAAATTTTTATTATCTTTGCAGTCAGAAATAGAAAAACACAAATAAGGAGTCTAAAAGCGAAAAAATAACAGGCTAATAACAGGGTAAGAACCGGGTAATGACGCGCTAATAACGCGCTTTTTTATGCTTAAAGCTCTGGAAAAACCTATGAAAGACCAGGGATAGCATCCCGCACAATGGACATAGAAAAATAAGTAACGGAGAATATGAAAGTAGATTTAGGATATGGGATTGAGGGCGCGCACGGGAAGCCGAACAAGCGCAGTAAGATGGTTATGCGACAGAAGAAATTCTGCGCAGAGAGCGGTAAAGTGATGCGACTTGGTGCACAGGAGGCATTCGAGCGTGAGCCTCGTGATTTTGATGCGACTCCGCCGCAGGGCGCTGAGTTGGCTAATATGCGTTCGTTTGGTGACGCGAGTTTGGCATCGAGTGCGTTGATACGTGCCGGAAAGATGAGTGAGGAAGAAGTAGCCGCACTGCCGGAGGAAGAACGTGCCCGGATCCTGGAGTTACGGGAAGTCTTTGCCGGGTTTAAGAAACGTTTCTATGCACAGTTTACAAAGCCGGATCCGGAGGCACCGTTTGAGAAAAGTCCGCGTCCAGGCTCAACTAAGCGCTTGCGCAAACAATATTCGAAGATTGATACGTTTATACAAGCCATACTGCGTGAGCGTGCAAGATTAGCACAGAATAACTGACATAATGGCAGAGAAATGAGAATGGTATAATTCTTGTAGACCTTATATATATAAGGAATATAGGAATTCAAACCTAATCGCGATTATGTAAAATAGCATATTTGGGAGGGACCCTATTTATAAGGATAGAATTTTAATATCGGATGAAATCCGATGGGAATGGACGGAGATTTAATAGCATATGGAAGAAAATAAATATATAGAAGATGTGAAGTGCGATGAAGTTCAGAAAGAACTTTATGACGTGCTCCCTATTAAGAACACGGTGTTGTTTCCGGGCGTGTTGCTGCCGATCGCAGTGTCGAAGAAAAACAGCCTGAAGTTGATTAAGGCTGCTAACAAAGACAACAGGACGTTAATCCTGCTGACACAGAAAGACGGCAAAGTGGCCGAGCCGAAAGCAGAAGACCTGTACTCTACCGGCGTGTTGGCGCATGTGATACAGGTTATTCCTGTTCCGGAGATGGGCAAAGACACGATGATGACGATCTTTGAGAGTTTTCAGCGTGTGCAAGCTTCCGATTTCATCGAAGAAAACGGGCAGTTGAAGGCGCAGGCTTTCACTATGGAGGAACATATGCCGCTCAAGAGCGACAAACAGTTCAAAGCGACCGCAGAGCGAATCCGTGAGGTGGTTGTGAAGATCCTTAACGAGCGTGAAGACTCCCCTGCCGGCCTTCAGATGTCGATCAAGAGCCTGAATAACGACCCGACAATGGTCAATTATGTGTGCTCGATCTACCAAATGCCGACCGAAGAGAAACAAGGTCTGCTGGAGATCCACTCGCTGGTAGAGCGCGCAGAGGCCCTGTTGACGATACTCGAGAAGGATCTTGAGGAGTTGACGATCAAGGCGGATATCCGTAGAAGGACGGCCGAGAAGATCGACAAACAGCAGCGCGAGTACTTCTTGCAACAAGAGATGGAGACCATCAAGAGGGACCTTGGTAACAACGACGAGAATGAGAAAACGATCAAGGAACTGCGCGAGCGGGCTAAGGAGAAATTGTGGTCGGAGGCTATTGGCGCGACGTTTGAGAAAGAGCTGAAAAAGCTCGAGCACATGCATGTCATGTCGCCGGAATACGCTACGCAACTGACGTATCTGGAGACGATGCTGGAGTTGCCTTGGGGTATTTATTCGGAGGATAATTTCGATATGACGCACGCTCAGGAAGTGCTAAACCGTGATCATTACGGATTAGACAAAGTGAAGGCGCGTATCGTCGAATATCTGGCCGTACAGCGTCAACTCGCGCTTCGCAGCAAGAAAGAGAAAGAAAATCATCCAGTTAAGTCCCCTATCCTATGCCTTTACGGCCCTCCTGGAGTCGGTAAGACGAGCCTGGGTAAGAGTGTGGCAGAGGCCTTGGGACGCAAGTATGCGCGTATCTCGCTGGGTGGTCTGCACGACGAGGCAGAGATCCGCGGACACCGCAGAACGTATATCGGAGCGCTGCCCGGTCGTATCATCGACAACATCAAGAAATGCGGCACTTCGAACCCTGTGTTTGTGCTCGATGAGATCGATAAGATCGGCGCGGATTATAAGGGCGACCCGACGTCGGCGCTGTTAGAGGTGCTGGATCCGGAACAAAACAACACGTTCCATGACAACTATTTGGACGTCGATTATGACTTGAGCAAGGTGCTCTTTATCGCGACCGCCAATAGTCTGGAGACCGTGCCGAGACCACTCTTGGACCGCATGGAGTTGATCGAGATGACGGGCTACCTGCAGGAAGAGAAAGAGGAGATCGCCAAACGGCATTTGATCCCGAAAGAGCTGGCAAATCACGGTCTGAAGGCGAGTCAGCTGAAGTTCAAGAAGGATGTGATCGGACATATCATCGATGATTATACGCGTGAGTCGGGTGTTCGTAGCCTGGAGCGACAGATCGCGACGATATGCCGAAAAGTGGATACCAAACTGGCGCTGGGCGAGGAATACAACGTGTCTGTGACGCTGGACGACGTGCGCGAGTACTTGGGCCAGGCCCGTTTCAGCCGCGACAGTTGGGAGACGAACAAGTATGTGGGCGTAGTGACAGGTCTGGCGTGGACGCAGGTCGGCGGTGAGATATTGTTTATTGAGACGAGTCTGTCTTCGTCCAAGACACCTACCCTTACCCTTACGGGTAACTTAGGCGACGTGATGAAGGAGTCGGCGACGCTGGCGTTAGGCTATGTGAAAGCACATGCGCAGGAGTTAGGCATCGATCCGGAAGTGTTTGAGACCACAGCCGTGCATATCCATGTGCCGGAAGGCGCTATCCCCAAGGATGGCCCGAGTGCCGGTATCACGATGACCACTGCGCTCGTGAGTGCGTTTACCAAGCGCCTCGTGAAGCCTCGGATAGCTATGACGGGCGAGATGACGCTGCGCGGAAAGGTACTGCCTATCGGCGGTGTAAAAGAAAAACTGCTCGCGGCAAAACGAGCAGGTATCACGGATATCATCGTGTGCGAGGACAACCGTAAGGACGTGAAGGAGATCGCAGATATCTATCTGAAGGGCTTGACGCTGCACTATGTGCACGATATCAGCGAGGTGCTGGAAATCGCGTTGGTATAGGTGGATTAGTGGATTAGTGGGTTAGAGGTGAATTCCTCAAAAGTATTATCCGTATAATACACCACGATACGCGCGATTTGTTTAGGAGGAGCTGCAGGAGTCTGCGGCTCTTCTTTTTGTTGCGGTGCGCTAGCACGTCGTGTAGCCTCAGGCGGCTGGGCATCAAACAAGCCTGCTTCTTTACCGGGAGGCGTACGCCACATGTCTCCTTGTTCATTGATGAGCCACTCCGGATTCAGTTCCGGATAACGAATCAGAATACGCTTGATGACTTCATAACTGGGATTATTACGTCCGGACATCATATTACTGATTGTGCCCGGCTGTACATGAATCTGTTCAGCAAACTGACGTGCCGACAGATTTAGCGACTTCATAATCGCTTCTATTCTTTCTTTTTCACTCATAGCATTAAAAAATCGCTGCAAAGATACAAAATAAATGTGAAATACACAAATGTTTGCATAAAATTTTTCAAAAATATTTTCACATTTGCAAATATGTAAAGTTTTCAATTGTGAATTGTGAACTTCCGGGATATACCGTGGAACAATTTACGCCAGGGACTCTACTCTACTTCATCCACCTGAGCGGTAGTACAAGTTAGAAGCACAAAAAGACTTGTAGCTTTATTTTATATAGCACACGTATATATCTCAAAATAAGCGATTTAAGAAAGTTGTTAAATAAATAGAATTGGAACAAATACACAAATATGCACTATTTTAAGAATGCCGCAAAGTTTTATTTTAAGTAAATTGCATAAATGCTGATATACAATGAGTTATAACTTGCAATATGGCGCATTATTGACATTCGGAAGCTGGGACGCTAGAGGCTGTTTGAACGGCAGAGTGAGGCAGATCTGGAATAACAAGACTACTCTACCCTATAGATCTGAACAAGGCATATTTTTGAGTTGCGGGACGTTTTGCTGCATTTTGTGTATGTCACAATTGTTTGCATTTGTGCGGTTTTGTGTGTTTGCAATAATTCGGGCTAATTTTCCACTAATTTGCACATTATTTTCTCTTTTTTGCCAATTCTCTTGCATATATGAAAAAAATGTAGTATTTTTGCACTCAGTTTTAAAAAACTGCGGTGTTAGCACATCGGTAGTGCATTGGCTTCCCAAGCCAAGGAGGCGGGTTCGATTCCCGTACACCGCTCCAAGTAGGTCGGTCTGTCGCGCACGCAAGTGTGAGGAAAGTCCGGGCAGCATAGAGCACCATAGCGGTTAACGGCCGTCAGGCAGTAATGTTTGGTCCCTGCTACAGAGACGAGAGATGTGAAACGAGCATACTATGAGCTGCAATTCCAAGTAAACCGATGTCTGAGCGTTGCTCGCGCGAGTCGGAGGGTAGGAAGCGTTAGATTAATGACAGACACCCGCAAGGGTACAGAACCCGGCTTATAGACCTGCTTCCCTTTTTGGGGAAAACGTTAAACTGTTAAATCGTTAAACCGTTAAGTGAAAGACACAAAGATTTCCAAGATAGGTAATTTCGTGCGCTACGACATGTGGCGTAGGACCGCGACAGAGTATGACGGTTTCTTTCAGCGTTTGGGCTATGGTATATTGCGTACGATAGCTCTGGTAGTACGCGGATTTACAAGTAAGAACCTTAATGCGACCGCCAAGAGTCTCACCTTCTCTCTTATATTTGCTATTGTGCCAATCTTGGCGATGATAGTGGCTGTCGCGAAAGGTTTTGGGGTGGCTGATGTGATCGAGAAACAGCTCAATGCATCGTTTATTGGCGAGACGGGTTTGGTGCCTACTATTATGGAAATGGTACAGCGGTATCTGGAGACCGCCCAGGACGGGCTCTTCATCGGTATCGGTATTCTGATCCTTTTGTGGGCGATCTACTCGTTCTTTCAATCGGTAGAGACGGCTTTTAATACTATATGGAACGTGCAGAAGTCGCGTTCTATCCTGCGGCAGGCGACAACATATATCGCGATCGTAGTGCTTATTCCGGTACTGCTTGTTTGCAGCGCAGGTATCAATATCTTCGTTCATTCGGCGGTAGAGAGCAACGTGCATGTAGAGGTGCTGCGCAATTTTATGCAGACGAGCGGGGTTAAGTTCCTGCAGTTTGTGATCTGCTGGCTGTTTTTCATCTGCATGTATGTTGCTATTCCGAACACCAAAGTGCGGTTTATGAGTGCTCTTATTCCGGGTATTCTGATGGGAACATTTTTCCAGCTTTTGCAGATGTTTTCCGTCTATCTGATCGCGCTGTTGAGCCGCACGAGTATCGTCTATGGTGCGTTTGCGACGCTCCCTATCTTGATGACGTTTTTGCAGTACGCGAGTCTGCTTATTCTGATCGGTGCGCAGATGAGTTTTGCTATACAAAACAACGCTGAGTTTGAGTACGAGCAGGACTTGAACAGTATGTCCCGCCGCTACAAAGACTTCGTAATGCTGTACCTGCTTTCTATTGTGATTAAGCGCTTCGAGGCAGACGAAGAGCCCTTGACAGCACATGAACTTGCCGTTCGCGACCATCTGCCTATTCGTTTGGTCAATCAGTTGTTGAGTCGTATGACAGAGACAGGGATCCTTCGAGAGGTGTATGTAGAAGGCAAAGAGGACCGGACTTTCCAGCCTGCGCTGGATACACATAAGATCAGTGTGGGCATGGTTTTAGACCGCATCGACGCACAGGGTACGGAGCAATTCTTACAGTCCCCCACCCCTGAGATGCAGGCGTTCTGGGAGCATTATGTGCAGGCTAAAAAAGCACATACATCATTGGACAAAATTTATGTAAACGAATTATAATTATGAAAAAACACAGCTTCTTTTTTGTAGCCGCATTATTGATGAGCCAATTGGCTTTTGCGGCCCCGAAGATTCAACAAGTAGAGCCTCTTAGTTGGTGGACGAACATGGAGACACCGTTGACGTTGATGCTTCATGGTCAGGACCTCAAAGATGCTCAAGTGACTATTCAACAAGTCGTACGCGGCAAGGTCATGCGTGGGGCATGTCATGGCCTGGAGGTAAAAGGCCAGCATAACGCAGAGAGCCCGAACTACCTGTTTGTGGACTTGGCGGTTAACGAGCCGGGCACCTATCGTATCACGCTTAAGAAAGGTAACAAGCGCGCAACGTACGACTATACGATCAACGAGCGTCGTGCAGGTAGCCGCGAGCGCCAGAGTTTTACGGCTGCTGATGTGATTTATCTGATCATGTCGGACCGTTTTGTAGATGGCGATGAGAGCAATAACAGCACGAAAGACACCCGCGAGAAAGCCGATAAGAGCAATGTGAACGGTCGTTGGGGCGGTGATATTCAGGGTATTATCAACTCGTTGGACCATATTGCCAAGTTAGGCTGTACCGCTATCTGGCCTACCCCGCTGTTAGGCGACGACGAAGCCGCTTGGAGCTATCACGGATACGCTTGCTCGGACTATTACCATATCGACCCGCGTTACGGTTCGAATGCGCTCTATGCAGAGATGGTACAGAAAGCACACGAGAAGGGCCTGAAGTTCCTAATGGATATGGTACCGAACCACTGCGGCGGTGCGCACTGGTGGATGCAGGACCTGCCTTATCAGAATTGGATCAACCAGTTCCCGGAGTTTACAAACACCAACAACGTCTTCACGGCGAACTATGACATCAATGCGTCGGAGTACGATCGCCAGCTTTCCAACCGCGGTTGGTTCGACCACCCGATGCCGGATATGAACCTGGAGAATCCCGATCTGCTGAAATATTTCCAACAGTGGGCGATCTGGTGGATTGAGTTTGCTGACCTTGATGGACTTCGCGTAGATACGTATCCGTATATTGAGAGAATACCGGGCAGTGAATGGCTTGCTGCTATTCGCAACGAATATCCGAATATCAATATCGTAGGTGAGTGCTGGACTCGTCCTGCGCCGGCGGTTGCTTATTGGCAGAGCGGAACGAAGAACTTCGACGGTTTTGATAGCAACCTGCCGACCGTGATGGACTTCCCGACGGAAGAGTCTATTCGTCAGGCTTTGGAGAACGACGGTAACTATTGGGGCGGTGGTCTGACTCGCGTTTATGACGCTCTTACGCTGGACTATATGTACGCCGACGTGAACAAGTTGCTGACTTTCCTTGGCAACCACGATATGAGTCGTATCCGCGACGCGGTGAAAGACAAAGATATCCGTCGTGTGAAACTGGCTTATGTACTGTTGGCTACGATGCGTGGTATACCGCAGGTCCTTTACGGCGATGAGTACGCGATGGTTTCTGCTAACACGCAGGACCCGAACAACCACTCGTATCTGCGTGCTCCGTTGCCTCAGGGCGCAGAGGTAACCGCAGAGATGCAGGATATGTATGACTTCCAGAGCCGCTTGTTCCAATGGAGAAAGGACGAGCAAGTGCTGCATTTCGGTCGCACGATGCATTTTATGGCGCGTAATAACACCTACGCTTTCTTCCGTTATAACGAGAACGAGGCTGTGTTTGTGTTTGCGAATGCTGCTGAGGAGCCGCGTGTTATCCCGACCGCTACCTATGCGGAGATATTGGGTAAGTACAATGCCGTTGGTTTCAGTCCGCTGTCCGGCGAGACGATCGACCTGAACCGCACGGATATTGAGGTACCCGGCTTGAGTACGCTCGTTGTTAAGTTGACGAAATGAATCAAGGAATAAAAAAGGCGTGCCCTCGTTGTGGTGCGCCTTTTATTTGTCATCACGAGAACCCTGCTATCTGTCAGTGCGCGGGGATTGAACTGAATGAAAAAGCGCGCGCTTATCTGCGCACGCATTATTCAGATTGCTTATGTCGGGCCTGCCTACTTGAGGTGGCTCGCGAAATGCAAAGTTGAATCGGGGGCGTTATTCAGGATATGGATAACGTCCTCTAACATCTCCTCGGGGTGCACTACCCCACGCTCCCAAAAGTTATTGGCTCCGGAAGGTTTGATTTGTTTGCGCCAGTTGTAGACGCGACCGTTCTGATAAGCATTGAACCACGTATGTTTCTCGTCTAGGTCCGCAAGTTCCTGGAGGCTGTTTCCTCCGGCTCCGACCCATACATCGGCATCGTGGAAATAATGCAAGGTCTCCTCGATCGTCAAGGGGATAGAAGTCTCGCGCTCGTTGTCATAGAACGGATAGTCCGCGCCAGCGTCCTTGAAGAGGTAGGCGAGATAGTTCTTGCCGCTCGGTACGTACCAAGTTCCTCTAAAATTATTTCCACTCATAATTTTAGAGGATTTGTGATTTGTGATTTGAGATTTGAGATTTATATATTTCGTCTCTACCTCATTAAAGACCGAATCTGCCTCGTGAAGACGGCCGGTCAAAGCGCCGAGGACACGAATCCATTCAGCACGAGCGAGCGGCGAACCTTCTTGCCATTCGTTGATATAGAGTGTAAGCACGCCTAACTTCTCCAGACGCGCCGCTTCCAAGTTATCGTACTGCCCGTAGTTGACGGCTAATAAGGCTTCCAAGCCTGCTTGCAGCACACGTTCGGCACTCGGTTTCATCGAGTCACCAAGGTCTATCTCGTCGCCCTTGACAGGCGTGTAGATCAATTCGGGGTTACAAACCGCCACGAGGTGGTCGATGGCATCAATGGCATAGAGGAAGCCTACCTGCACGGTACTCATCGTTCCGAGTCGGTGTAAGGGTTCCTTGACGCACAGAGATTGGTAAGGTTGAAAGACCTCCACGACCACGCCGGAATCCGTCTGAGTGATCTGAAAGCCTGTTGCGTACTTGTTCCCAGCAGGCAAACTACCCTGCTCTGCGGACTGTTTAGCGCAGCCCGCAAAGCAAAGCAGTAAAACTAATATCGGTACAAACCGTTTCATCAATTACTTCTTAGCCGTAAAGGCACGATTATTTCTTAGCCATAAAGGCACGATTATTTTTTAGCACCGAGGTCATCGAAGCAGAAGTAAGCCGGGGTGTTCAGATAGCCGTAAGAGGTACGGGTACCGGTGAGCGAGAAAGTGATAGCGTCCACTTTACCAAGTTCGCTCAAGTCAACATACGTCCAGTCTTTAACAGCCTCAGTGTCCTTAGCCAGATAGAACTTAACTTCGTTGTTGACAGCCGTACCATTCAACGAACCTCTGATGGTCAGCAAGAACTCGTCACCCTCTTTGAAGGCCTCTTCGTAGGCATCACCTTCTGTGATAGACTTGTACGCATAGATGCAGTTCGTTACATAGAAGCCCGGGATAATAGCTGCCTCTTTGAGAGTAATGGTGTCTTGACCGTAGAAGTCCATGTTCCAAGTAACATAGTTCTTACCAGCGTGTGCTCCGCCAATAGCAGATTTCCAAGCATCGTTCCAATTTTTGAACTCCGTGTCCGTGTGGTTGGTTACCACATTGCAGGAATAATACTCAGAACTCGGCATCGCGGTCTGTTTGAAAGTAAAGTCACCGCTCGTGAACGTACCGGTGGTGTCCAGTTTGAACTCACTGTTTTGAGCTGCGATCGTGATGTTCTCGAAATCAGCTACTTTCAGGCCCTGTTCCGGGGCGTTTTGGTTACAAGCTGCAAAGGTCAGTGCCAAAGCAGCTACGAAAAAGAATGATTTTTTCATAAATGTTTTGTTTTTTTAGTTAATAATGTTAAATATTGATGTGTAAATCAATAGCTCCTGTTATTTCAGTACTCAGTTCGCCAGTAGTGGGGAGTATCTCATCTGCCGCAGTATAGACGCGGATGAAGTCAATGGACGGTAGGCTCACCGGTTGGCCGTTTGTATCTACAGCCCATGAGATATCAAAACTGGTACCTTCTATATCTTTGTTTGGTTTGTTGTCCACATAGCCGTACTCCAATATCCGCTGCACATACTGCCCGTTGATAATTTCCGTCTGTGGCGGCAGTTTGGCGCCGTAAAGCGTGTATTGGTCGGACGTTATCCATTGCGGGTAATAGGGCTGTTGATGGAAGGGATTTTGCAACGTGTCTCCCTCGCGCGTATAGGTGCGGGAAATATACTGTTGCTCGCTATAGAGGCTGCCCTTCAATTCGTACCATGTGTCATCAGGAAGTCCGTTTTGGTTCTCATCGCGGCTGACTAGCACAATGCCCGGTTCACTACTACCATACGCCTCGTTTTCGCTCATCAGAAACGCATTACCAAGAATCTGAATATCACGGCCTTCTTTGTTTTCTATCGCGTGGTCAAAGCCAAAGGTAATATACCCACCCCAGCCTCCGAGCGTCACCGTTCCGCCAGCATTATTCACAAGTGCCTGCTCGCACTTACGGCACATCGTTTCAGCATCATCACCCTCCTCGTATTTGGGGAGCACATTGACGAACTGTCCCATCGCCGGCAGGTACTCATACACGCGCGAGATATACGCAGAGCGCGTCGTGTCCTGATGGGTTGTGTCACCATGTATGTCGTACGCACCTGTCACGCGGCATAGATGTCCGGGTATATCGCCTGTCTTGGCGTTCCAATGCTCCTTGCCGTCATAGCTATAACAATGCAGCACACCCGAAGAGACATAGTTCTTGGCATCGGTGACATAGAGTGCCTCGTTGGTAGCCAAGAGTCCGTACGGGTTCTCGTAAGCGGATATATCGATAGGCAGTGTTTGCTCCGTAAAATCTATCGTCGAGAATGCTCTGAGCTGCTTGTTTTTATTGTCCATGACATAGGCTGTCGCGCCTTGTATGGAGATATTGGCACAAGGCGTCTCGATACGCGGTCCTCCGATAATAACTACTTGCGGTTGGATATCTTTGTAATTACCTTGACAGCACACCCAAAGTCGTTTCTGCTCATCTACTCGGATACGCGTCGGGTTAAGGCCTACGTTTATTTTCTCTATCTCGGTAAATGAACTCAAGTCAATGACCGATACCGTCGAGTCATATTGATTCGTGAGGTAACCACCGGAGTTGACCACATAGAGTTTGTTTCCTACCACGCATAACTCATCGGGCTGATGGCCCACTTTGACTTCACGCGTTACCATCAAGCTCGCTGTATCTACTTCATACACAGCGCCTAACAGTTCCGGATCTGCCGCTGAACCCACATATGCACTCACGTACAGTTTGTCGCCCTTAAACGCTACGTACCGGCAATTTGGCAGGTCTATCTTACCGATATGCCGTGCCTGCAGATCCATCACTTCGACCTTGTGCGAACAGTTGATGACCGCGTACAAGCGTCCTCCGTACTGCTGGATATCATTACCCACATCACCGAGTTCCTTCAGTTGCTTGGGGTTCATTGCCCCATACCAGTTGCTGTAATAGTCGCCTTTCTCCAGGTTGATATAGTCCATACGCGCTTTGTTCGACCCCATATTACCCTCGCAGAGCACGTATAACCCGCCCTCACGCACATCGTCCGTGACATGCGTACCGATCGTCGGATAGATGACTTCGTCGCCCCTACAGGACCATAGGAGCAAGGAACAAAGAACAAAGATCAATATGTGAAAGCGAGCGTGCATCGTACGTTTTGTTTGGGCATCGGATAGTTCTGTATCACTTCATAATCCTGTCCGAGCAAGTTATTGATTTCTATATTGGCTTTGAGTCCGTATCGTTGTATCTTCCACTCCCCAAAGAGCGTCAGGTCGTGCGTGTACCAAGGTTGGACGTAGTTATAAATGATATTCTCCTGTTGGCTATACCGCTCGCCCACATATATGAACGAATAACTGAGGCCGTAATGGTCACCGCGTTTGCTGCTATAGTCGAGTCCAAACACAAAACTACCGCTATGCCAAGGGATATACGGTATCTGATGACCGTAATAGGTATCGTTTTGGTTCGTCACATCGATAGCCGTGTTGTAGGTGTAGTTAAGCCGTGTGCGCAACACAAATCGAAGCGGCAGATAAAAGGACATATCGGCTTTGGCATCCACACCGTTAATCTTGACCGTACCAAGGTTAAGCATCGTCCAGCGGAACTGCTGGCCTTTCGGGTAAGCAATGATCTTATCGGTCACTCTATTATAATAATACGACGCGGAGAAAGATAGATCGTATTTGTTAGATGCTTTTCTATACGCCAACTCCACGCTATGTTGACGTGCCAACTCAGGGCGCAGCGAGGCGTTACCTAAGTCCGTATAATAGAGGTCATTGAAAGTCGGATAGCGGTAACTCTGCTTATAGAACGCATTGAGACTGAGATCAATAGCCGGATACGGTCTAAAGGACAAGAATACACCCGGGGTCACCTTCGGTTTGTTTGTAATTTGTGATTTGTCATTTGTGATGTGGGTCATCAGCACAGAAGCCTGTGCACGTAGGTATTCCTTGATATTGAGTGCCGTAGCGGCAGAGAGCCAATGAGTGTGTCGATAGAAACACTGATCGGTCAGTTGGCTCACCCATTCATCTCGCTTGAGCGTGTTATACTGGTAGTCGTAGGCAAGCGAGACGTCCCACCAATTGAAGATCTGCACTTTATTGGCCAATGACAGATAGATCTCCTGCTGCAGGTACTCATTGTCGGACGGCAGAAGTCGCTCATCGTAGTTCTTGTAATGCGTATAGTCGTTCGCGTATTTGAACAACACGCGCGTGCTCCAACGATCAAACCACTCCTCCTGCCATATTCCCTGCACGAAGGTATTCCTGTCCCAAAGTCGCTCACCGTTGCGCCAGACGTTGTTGACGATAGCGCCGGGCACACCGCGTTCGGAGTAGTAGTTATAGACGTGCATGCGCCAGAATCCTGTCGTGCGGTAGTAATAATGTAGCCCCATCTCTGTCCTTACAGCATTGATATCTCCGTTCTGCCGCACAGCTGTCGTGTCATAGGCCGTCTCGCCGGATGGCAACACGCGCCGATACCGGAACGGATATTTACCGTTAGCATAGACATATTCGGCATCGAGGTTAATGGACAAGCCTTCCGCCAACTTCACATCGACACCTACGTTCGGATTTGCCAGACCAAACGAACCAAAGCGCATTTTCGCACGCACATGCGCGCGCTCGCCCGTTTTAATATAAGGTTTACGCGTAGTGAGATAGACGTTGCCGGCTGCTCCGAACTCACGCGCTGACTGAAAGATATCGGATTTCTGGCCCTTATAGAGCTGTATCTCCTCCATGTTATCAAGCGAGTAACGTCCCAGGTCCACTTGTCCGTTCTGCGCATTCCCGATCTGCACGCCGTTATAATAGACGGCAGTGTGCTGACTTCCCATCGAACGCACATTGATGGTTTTGATACCGCCTACCCCGCCATAGTCCTTGATCTGGATACCGGAGAAATACCGCAAAGCATCCGCAACACTTAACGCATTAAGACGTTCTAACTCCGCCCCTTTGAGCGTCTGCGGAACAATGATATCCTTGGCTAATGCACGCGCTGTCACCTCGACCTCCTCGATATGGAAGTCGCGATACAAGGAATCGAGCTCTGCCTGTTCTACAGCAAGAGCCATATGCGCCATCAGCGCCAAGAATACTATTACAAGAATATGTTTGTTCATTGCTTCGCCCTAATCCTGGAGGACTATCAATAGAGCGCTGGAGGTAAGCGATCTGACTTAGGTCCTTAGACCATCACAGTTGCCGGTCAGTCCGGGATTTTCACCCGAGTTCTCTTACCTAGAGGCTTTTATTTTTTCGCGGGGTCTGTTGTTAAATCTATACCAAGTTTCTTAAAGGTTCTCCAATCCACTTCTTTGAGCATCACGGTCGAGTGCGCCTGGCAGCCTTTGAGCAAAGGCAGTGTCTCAAGGGCTTTGCGGCAGTTCTCGTCTTGCAGCGAGAGCACCGACAGTGCAACGAGCACCTCGTCCGTATGCAAGCGTGGGTTCTGGCCGTGCAAGTACCCTATCTTAGTCTGCTGAATAGGCTCGATAAACTTCTCCGGTATCAAGCGAACCGAATGGTCAATGCCCGCCAACTCTTTCATGGCGTTCAGTAGTAATGCCGCCGAAGAACCCAACAGCGGTCCTGCTTCGGCTGTAATGATCTTACCGTTAGGAAGTTCAATAGCCGCGGCGTGAGCAAAAGCACCATCATGGAGCGCGCCTGTCAGGGCACGTCTCTCGCGAGCAGCCACCGTTGTACGACGGTAGGCTGTGTTAATACCTACTTGTTGTTGCAAGAGTGCCAACTTTTTGATCTCCGCGTCGTTGCACTTGCCATTTGCCAGATGACAAAGGGCCTGAAAATAACGGCGAATGATCTCTTGCTTGCTGGCTTCACGTACCGCTTCATCGTCGCTGATACAGAATCCCACCATGTTCACACCCATATCCGTCGGAGACTTATACGGACTCTTGCCGTAGATAGAGGTGAATAAGGCGTCCAGTACGGGGAAGATCTCAATATCGCGGTTGTAGTTAACGGCCGTCTTACCATACGCTTCCAGATGGAAAGGATCCAACATATTCACGTCATTGAGGTCCGCTGTCGCTGCTTCGTAAGCCACGTTGAGCGGGTGTTTAAGCGGCAAGTTCCACACGGGGAAGGTCTCGAACTTAGCGTATCCGGCTTCGTGTCCGCGTTTCTGCTCATTATAGAGTTGACTCAAACAAACGGCCATCTTACCACTACCCGGTCCCGGTGCAGTGACTACTACCAACGGGCGTGTCGTCTCAATATAGTCATCGTGTCCGAAGCCCTCATCGGAAGCAATCAAGTCCACGTTATGCGGGTAACCCTCTATCGTGTAATGGTAATACACGCGGATTCCCTTACGCTCCAGACGTTGCCTATATGCGTCTGCAGAACGCTGACCGGAATAGTGGGTAATAACAACCGAAGATACATAAAACCCGCGCTGCGTAAACTCTTCGCGCAAGCGTAGTACATCCTCATCATACGTAATACCCAAGTCCTGACGCACCTTGTTGCGTTCGATATCCAAGGCTGAGAGCACGATCAGGATCTCCAGCGAGTCCTGTAGTTGGGTTAACATCTGCAGCTTACTATCCGGTTGAAAACCCGGTAGTACGCGGCTCGCATGTAAGTCATCAAAGAGCTTACCACCCAACTCCAAATACAGCTTGTTACCAAACTGCGCAATCCGCTCGCGGATATGCTCCGACTGTATCCGGATATATTTATCATTATCAAAAGCTAATGCCATATTTCCTTAAACTTTCAACTTTTAACTTTCAACTTTAGCACCTTCCTCATCATCTTCATCATGATGGTAGTAGTAATACGAGCGGTAGGCCTTATCGTCTTTGACGAACTTACCATAGAGTTTGCCATACAACTTGCCATAACGCCTCGAAAGACTGCTGTCACCGCCGTAACCGTAGCCATAGCCACCGTAACCACCATATCCGAGGTGTCCGTAGCCGTATCCGCCGTATCCGCCGTAACCATATCCGTAACCGGAACCGTACGAGTGACGTCCTTCGGTCGGGATATCAGAGAGCACGATCTGCACTTTCTCCGGCATATCAATTACTTCTTCCATCTGCTGCAAGGTCTGCTTGCAGAAGGATTTATTGGTCTGCATACAGCGGATAATAAACAGACATACATCGCTCTGCTCGATGATGGCATAAGCGTCCGGTACCAGACCGATAGGCGACGTATCGACAACGATGAAGTCATATTGTTCACGCATATTCTTGAACAGTTCGGCTAACTTATCGGAGTGCACCAACTCACCCGGGTTAGGCGGTATAGTACCGGCACGCAGGAAGTCAAAGCCAAACGGGGTATCTTTCACCATCACCTCCTCGAGCGTACAATCTCCTACAAGGTAGTTGGATATACCGTTACCGTTCTCCAGACCTAACTTCGTGTGGATATTCGGTTTGCGGATATCGAGGTCGACAAGCAGCGTCTTCTTGCCTGTCATGGCATAGAGCGCCGCGAGGTTAGTACTAAGGAACGTCTTACCATCACCGGATTCAGTCGAAGTGGTGCAGATCACCATCTTGTCTTTTCGGCGCAAAATGAACTCCATACGTGTACGGATAGCACGTAGCATCTCCGCATACGAAGATCGAGGCGAGGCACGTACGAGCGTTGGGTTCTGGTTCTTAGCGTGACGTAAAGTACCGATCAAACGGAACGATTTCAATTTGATCACATCCTTCGGCGAACGAATCTTGTTATTGAGCAACTCGCTTAGGATAATAAGTACCAACGGAATCAGGAAACCGACGATCAAATAAGTCGTTGTCGTCTGTTTCTTGGCCTTAGAGTTCATGATCGAGGTCGTGCGGGCCTTGTCCATGATGCTGTTATCCGGCGTGTTAGACGCTTTCTGAATCTCCGCCTCGGCGCGTTTCTGCAGGAAGAAAGTGTAATAGTTATCATCAATACGATAGTTACGCTCGATGGCTACCATCTGCAACTCTTTCTGCGGTAACTGCTGGATGGCCTTTTCTACCTCGCTATAACGACGTTGAAGGTCCGCTTTCTCTATCTCCAGCGATGCCTGCATCGTCTTCACCACCTCCGCCATGGCCGTCTTCACGTTCTCCATGTCCTTGGTATACTTGGCGTAGTAGACGTTCTTCTCCGTCAACTCTCCGCGTTGAATACGAAGGTCGTTGAGTTGAGTCACCAGCGTCATCAACATCGGGTCAGACACTCCTAAGGTTGCCGGAGCTATCACCGCGTCGTTCTCAATGTTCTTATTCAGATAATTGGTCAAGTAGTCAAAATAAGTCTCCCTTAGTCTTAACTCCAGTGCTTGCTGGTCATAAGTAGTGATCTGGCTCATCAACTGACCGGCATAGGAATTGACATCAACGAACTTATTCTCCTGGCGGAAGTCTGTCATGGCGCCTTCACTCACCTCCAGCGAAGCCTGCAAGTTCTTCAACTGCTCGTTGATAAAACGTATGGAGTTTTCTGCCACTTCGTTCTTCTGCTCGAGGTTCTGCAGCAGGTATATCTTAGCCAGCATATCAATGAACTCGCAGTCACGTTGCGGCGTCTCGCTCACCAGCGACAAAGCCAATACCGTAGATCCTTCAGTCACAAACGAGAGTTGCAGACGACTCATGAACTCGTCCACCAGCGACTCGTGTGTACGGAAACGGAAGTAAATCTTACCGTTGGTTGTCATGAACTCGGTCGGCCAGATGACGATATCAAAGAGCGAACAATGTATCGGCTCACCATACTTGGTGTCGATCTCCAGCGGTGTATTCTCGTCCGTAGAAGATATATGCAGAGCTCCTTCCTTACCAAACGACAACTGATAAAGGATTCCGTACGCACGTGCGTCCAGACGCGAACTCTCCACGAGCACCGGTGTTTGACGGTAGAGTTGGCGGGTCTTGAAACGGCCTTGCGTGATATACTCAACGTTAAGGAACGGCAAAGAGTCAACCACCCTACTCATCAAGTCGTACGAACCGAGCATAATCATCTGGTTGTTGACGTTCTTATAGACAGCGTCTACACCAAAGCCTTGCATCAACATCGAGGTCGAAGAACCATACGTGCTGCTCTCCTTGATGACGATCGTGCCTTGCGAGTAATAAGTCGGTATCCAACGACGGTTCTTGAGCATCGCCAGACCTAATGCGATCACGATAGCAATCACGAACAAGTACCAGTAATGCAGGAACGTGAACAACCACTCCAGCGGATTGAAGTTCAACGAACTCTCCTCGTCATCGTCGTTCTGCTGCGGATCTTGCTGATAATACTGCTGATTCCCACCTGCTTGGTAATAGTACTGACCGTTACCGCCTTGTTGATAATAGTGGTTATTGCCTCCGGGTTGGTAGTACTGGTTGTTACCACCCGGGTTGTAATAGGGATTATTCTTACTCATTTTTATTTATACAGATAAGCCAGATAATTCAATACGGAAGTTAACAATGCCACGCTGCTCGTCACCAGAGCGATAAAGCCTGTGTATGACGGCACCTTGTAGAAACTGTCTTTGGTGCGTGCCACATAGATGACGTCGTTCGGGTAAATATAGTAATATTTACTGTCAATGATCGTGTTGGTACGCATATCAAACTCAAGCACTTCGGGTTCTTGTCCGCCGTCCCGCGGGCGGATAATACGGATATGCCTGCGGTCACCGCTGTTCATCACGTCACCCGTCAGTGCCAGCGCCTGGAAGATATTCATCTTCTCTTTATAAATAAAGAACTGACCTGCACGCGCGTCTCCGATGACAGAGAAATACTTGTTATACAGCGCTAACTTGACATCTGCGTCCGGTATGATCTCGCGGAACGCAGCTTTCAAGGTGTCCTGCGCTTCCGCTTCTGTCAAGCCAACCAACTTAACCGGCTTCAAGAATGGTATATCTACCGTTCCGTCGGCATATACGCGGTACGAGTTGGCATATTGACCGTTCGCCACATTATTATTCGCTTCAAACATCTTCATCATCTTCTCGTCCAAGGTAATCAGACGGTAGATGATCTCATCGTTCACGCGGATACGATACGGCTCGTACGCAACCGAGTCATAAACCGGCAACTTGTTCGCTTTCGTCGGCTCTTGCAGGTAACCGATCTGACGGTGACTGTAACAACCGGTCATCAACACCGCTACAAGGCCCAATAATACAATGCTTAATCGTCTCATTTGGTACCTCCTTCCGATGATGATGTGCCCGAACCGTAGTGTTTGCGCACATGGTTAATACCTGTCTGAATAATGGTGTAGATGAACGCACCAAACGATATCGTCGCCGCCGTCACACCCACTACCGTCGAAGCCGAGTTGATACCGAAGCTATATCCCGGTATCTGGCGGATATAGATGATGTCATTGGGCTCAATATAATAATACTCCGAGTTAACGATCTCCTTCGAACGGGCATCAAACGTCTTGATCGTCGTTACGCCGTTCTTCTCGCGAACGAGCTTAATCTCCTTGCGGCTGTTGAATTCTTTCAAGTCTCCCACCAGCGCCAAGGCCTCAAAAATAGTCATCTTCTCCTTCGTGATCGGATAACGGCCGCTTTGTGCACCTACTACCGAGAAACTGCGGTTCACGATATACACCTCCACCGAGATCGTGCTATATCCGGGTATCTCACGAAGTAACGTACCCAACGCGTCTTCCAACTTACGCTTTACCTCACGCGAGGTACTTCCCTGCACATAGATCTTACCGATCGTCGGAAAATCGATGTTACCTTCCTCGTCCACCAGATAGGTATAGAGGTCATACGAACCGTTCGAGTACCCTACTCCCATCTGCTGACGGATATTTGCGCTCGTTCCGCCGGCGTTATACATCTTCATGATGGTTTCGTCCATCGAATAGACAGTCACATACAACCGGTCTCCAATTCGCAGTTCGTAGTCCGTAAACAATAAGGTATCCGCGTAATGCGGGATATGCTTGTCCGGATTCTGCATGTAGTTCACTTTCCGCGCTGTCACACAGGACGACAATGCCCAGCTCACTAATGCCAAAAACAATAAATATTTGAATTTATAAATCATAAATCATAAATTACAAATGACAAATACGCGCTAGCGTTTCTCGTCCCAACCAAAGGGGTGTTTTGCTAAAGGTAATTTCGCCAACGGATGATAGTCGCCCACCAAACCGATCGGCTCGCTGTGACGTATCTCAGCTACCGTCTCAATACACGGACGTGCCTCGGCGATACGGAAACCGTTACCCGCTAAGATCTGCTTGTAGCTCTCCGTATGCAACTCCGTAAAGCCGGCACTGAACTCAAACTCCTCGCCGTCGATATTCAAAGTCCGGTACGTACGTTTCTCGCCTTGTACCGCATTAGCCGGCAGACACGCCGCATTGATACTAAGGAAATAGCGCACACGCGCGTGTTCCAACTCCAAGTATCCTGCTACGCGGTCAAAACTCATTACATGCACAATATTCTTCTGCACTTTGCCGAACACCCACTGCAGCATATCGTAGAAATGCACGCCGATATTCGTCGCTATACCGCCAGACTTATGCACGTCGCCTTTCCAACTCGCATAGTACCAGTTACCGCGACTCGTGATATAGGTCAAATCCACGTCATACACTTTCTTCGGGTCCTGCGCCGTCTCACGCTCCACTTTCTCCTTGAGCGCACGAATCTTATCGTGCAGACGAAGTTGCAGAATCGTATAGGCCTTATGCCCCGTCTCCTTCTCTACTTCCAAGAGGTTATCAATATTGTACGGATTCAACACCAGCGGTTTCTCACAAATCACATCGCACCCAAGACGCAGACCGTAACGAATAAACGCGTCGTGCGTGTAGTTCGGCGTGCAGATAGACAGCCAATGCAACGGATTATCCGTCCTCATCTGCTTCGAACAGAAACGGTCGAACTGCTCGTTCTCTGTGTAAAATGAGCAATCAGGGAACGACGAGTCCAAACGGCCTACGCTGTCGAACTTATCGTAGGCTACCAACAGGTTGTTGCCTGTGTCTGCTATCGCTTTGATATGTCGCGGCGCAATATATCCCGCCGCACCGATTAAAGCAAAATTCAATTTTTTATCCATAGTTTCTTAATAATATTCTTCACGTTTTGTGTCACCAACTCCAAGTACCATGCCTTAGCGTTATTCGTCCAACGTTGCGGATGAGTCGTCATCATCACATGCTTCGGTAAATCCCCAGCCTCTATCGCCTTGATCAACTCCTCCGTCGTATGCCAGCTTAGTCCTTTTTGCGTCCACTCGTCCTGGTACTGCGGTATCTTGTCCCGCACACTCACCTTATAGCCATCCCAGCAACGTCCCGTGTCCGTCAAGTAGAATACATCGCTAAAATCCGTGTCCAGATACGGCTCACCGATAATACCGAGCGTCTTATAATCGTATTTCTTCCACAGATCCTTACTGTCCCACTTGCTCGTCGGCGCTCCGTGCATGCATATCGTCTCCACCGCGTAGTACTGCCTAAAATAACTCAGCCATGTCTGAAAATGACTCCACGCCTTATCTACATCTCCGTCACACAGACTCATATCCTCATAATGATATCCTATTTCATGCCCCAACGCGGCAATGGAACGAATCACTTCCGGCACATTACTACCCTTTCCTACGCGGAAATAATAGCTTGCCTTTGCACCCAGACTCGCCTCTATCTGTGCCGTCTTCAAACTATTCCAGGCCTTTGCATCTACATCGTGCCTTAAAATGACGAATCTGTCGGTATCTCTGGATTCCGAAATTCCGGTTTTCCGGAGATACTCCGCAAATGATATCAACTGATACCCCTTCTCCTGCAGCGTCTCCAGCAGCGCCCGATATATGTCCAAACTAAAGTCCCGCATGGTTATTTTGCTCCGGTTCTAAACCGGTTATCGTTCAGCCCGCATGGGATTCTCCAAAAAATCTTTGTACGCCAGCCGAATACCGTCTTCGAGTTCTGTCTTATATGTCCAGCCCAACGCCGTCGCCTTACTTACATCCAGCAACTTCCTTGGCGTGCCGTCCGGACGCGTCGTATCCCATTGTATCTCGCCTTCATAGCCTACGACCTTCGCTACGAGTTCCGTCAACTCCTTGATCGTCAACTCTTTTCCCGTTCCGGCATTCACGGTCTCATTGCCGCTATAGTTATTCATCAGGAACACGCACAAGTTAGCCAGGTCATCGACATACAAGAACTCTCTCAACGGACTTCCGGTTCCCCAGCACGTCACACTTTTCTTTCCCTCTACTTTCGCTTCGTGGAAACGACGTATGAGCGCAGGCAACACATGGCTATGCTCAGGATGATAATTATCGTTCGGACCGTACAGGTTTGTCGGCATGACGGAGATATAATCCGTGCCGTACTGGCGATTGAGAAACTCGCAGTATTTGAGGCCGGATATCTTGGCCAGCGCGTACGCCTCGTTGGTCTTCTCCAGTTCACCCGTCAGCAGACAACTCTCTTTCATCGGCTGCGGAGCGAGACGCGGGTAGATACAACTCGAACCCAAGAACTCCAACTTCTTCACGCCGTTCTTCCACGCCGCATGAATCACATTCATCTCCAGAATCATGTTGTCGTACATAAAGTCCGCCAGATGACGCTCATTAGCGATGATACCGCCGACCTTAGCGGCAGCCAGAAACACATACTCCGGTTTCTCCGTTTCAAAGAAACGTTCTACATCTTCCTGCCGACACAGGTCCAACTCCTTATGCGTTCGAGTAATGATATTCGTGTATCCCTGCCGTTCCAACTCCCGCACGATAGCAGAACCTACCATGCCTCTATGCCCGGCTACATATATCTTTGAATTCTTCTCCATTATTTAACTATGCCTTTTTCCAAATACTCTGCGGCATTAAAATGCTCGCGCGTCACTTTCTGCATATCGTGTTTAACCATCAGCTCGACAAGTTCCTCAAACGAAGTGCTCTGCGGGTTCCAGCCAAGTTCTCTCTTTGCCTTACTCGGATCGCCCAACAGATTCACCACGTCAGTCGGCCTATAGAAATCCGGGCTCACAGCCACAACGACCTTACCCGTCTTTACATCAATACCCTTCTCGTCGATGCCCTTGCCTTCCCATCTCAAATCAATCCCCGCATGCTTGAAGGCCAGTGTCGCGAACTCACGAACCGTATGTTGTACGCCCGTCGCGATGACAAAGTCCTCCGGCTTGTCTTGCTGCAGAATCAACCACATGCACTCCACGTAATCCTTGGCATATCCCCAATCGCGCAAACTATCCAGGTTGCCCAGATAGACGCACTCCTGCAGTCCCTGCGCAATACGAGCCGCCGCCAACGTGATCTTTCTTGTCACAAACGTCTCGCCGCGACGCTCACTCTCGTGGTTAAACAAGATACCCGAGCAGCAGAACATATCGTACGCCTCACGGTACTCCTTAATGATCCAATAGCCATACAATTTCGCTACAGCGTACGGACTATACGGGTGAAAAGGGGTGGTCTCGCTTTGCGGCACTTCCTCCACCTTGCCGTACAACTCCGAAGTGGAAGCCTGGTAAATCTTACAGGTCTTCTCGAGATGATTTGTTCGTACCGCCTCCAGCACACGCAGTACACCTACGGCGTCCACGTCAGCCGTAAACTCCGGGGCATCAAAACTAACCTGCACATGACTCTGCGCAGCCAAGTTATATATCTCGTCCGGCTGAACTTTGCCTACCAGTTTCACCAGCGACATCGAGTCACCCATGTCCGCATAATGCAAATGGAAATGCGGAGTGCCCTCCAGATGAGCAATACGCTCGCGGAAGTCCACCGAACTGCGGCGAATAATGCCGTGTACCTCGTAGCCTTTCTCCAACAAGAACTCGGACAAGTAACTTCCGTCCTGTCCCGTTACACCCGTTATTAATGCTGTCTTTGCCATATTCTTCCTTATATCAATATACACCGGAACCTACCACGCCGGTCCAAGGCGCTAATCCTCTGTGACGTGTGATCGGTCCGCCGTACTTAGTGGTTCGCGGATAAACCTTTGTCTCTTTCTTCTCAGGCTCTGCCTTAGTGGCAGCAGTAGTAGCGGTCGCAGTAGTAGCAGCTTTGGTGGTTGTAGCTGCTTTGGATACGGTGTTTGCCTTTGCTGGAGTAGCGGCTTTCTGAGCCTGACCCTGCGACTTAGTCTGCTGTCTGGTCTGTTGCTGGGTTTTCTTCGGCGAAGCCTGTGCTACAGCTTCTGTCTGCTTAACGGCCTTACGAAGCTTCACATTCGGGCTGTTCTTGAAAGCATCCGCATGGATCTCACTAACCGTCGTCGGTACTTCTACTTCCGTCAACGCTTTGCAGTATTCAAACGCGCCTTTACCAACATACGTCAGACCTTCTGACAACTTCAAATCGCGCAGTTTATAGCACGAGCCGAAAGTCTCCGACTCAATACGACTAACCGAACCCGGGATATTAACCGACTCCAGATTACCGCAGTACTCGAACGCCTTGCTATCGATCTTCTTAAGCGACTCAGGCAGCACAAGCGTCTTCAGTTTCTCTGCACGGTAGAAAGAAACCTCTTCGATCTTCTCTACACCATCAGGAACCGTATAACTTGTCGCAGGATTACCCAACGGATACATCAACAGCCGGGTCATTGGCTTGTCAAACAACACACCGCCTACCGAGCAATAACGCGGGTTCTGAGGATCCACGTAGAAGGCCGTAATATTACGATCGGCAAAAGCGAACCAGGGTTCTATCTCCGTCACACTCGCGGGGATATCCATACGCGTCAACTCATAACAACGGGAGAAGGCATAACGACCTATCTTCTGCACACTCGGCGGCAAGACAACACGCGTCAAGCCTGTGCCGGAGAAAGCACTCTTTCCGATCGTCACTACCGTACCTGGTATCTTACAGTTACGTAGCGCCTCATCGTCCTCAAAAGCCTCGTTTCCGATATGTGTGATTCCCTCCGCCATAATGACGTTCTCAATCTGTGTGTGGTACTTCTTCCACGGGGTCTTATAAACGGACTTACCGGTGGTGTAATTGTAATCGCTCTGGTAATCGTCCATTGGGCCGGAACCGGTGATAGAGAGAGTCTTGCTCCTCTTGTCATAATACCACTTCAGGTTCTTACCGCATTTACCATGCGGAGCACCAAAAACCACCAGGCAGCAGAAAGCCGCCAAAAGCAATAGAGAAAGTCGCTTCATAATGTCGTATTTTTTAAATCGGCCGCAAAGATACAACATTTTTTTGACATATGCAAGCGCACGCGCGATTTTCCATAATTTTTATTATTTTTTTAAATTTTTTATCATTTTTTTTCTTGCATTCAGACGCCCCGAAATACACCCGCTATACACCGTCTATACACCCCTTATAACGCGTCCTAGACTTTATTAAAAATTTTATTATATAATTCATTGGTATTGTGCATATTACAAGCATATCAAAATTTGCAGAAAATGCGCATTTTTGAATTTTCATTTTGCACTTTTTTACCATTCAATTTGACGCCATTTTTAGTGCTTATTTTGTATAAAAATATACAAACATTTGCGTATGTCAAAAAAAAGTTGTAACTTTGCGCCCGATTTTGAAAATTTAAATTAAACGGATATAATTATGGCAAATGAAAAACAAGGCGGATTGATGTTCAACGCATTGACCGCAGGCAGTAAAATCGTAGGAACGATCACAGCAGACAGCGACTTCCGTATTGACGGTTTGATCGAAGGTGATTTGACATGTTCCGGTAAGGTCGTTATCGGTGAGGCAGGTAAAGTAAAAGGTACTATTGTATGCCAGCAGGCAGAGATCCTGGGGCTGCTCGACGGCAAGGTAACATGTCATCAGCAGCTCAGCTTGCGTGCGAACGGTAAGATCCAAGGCGATGTACACACCAAGACCCTCATCGTGGAGCCGGGCGCTATCTTCAACGGCACATGCGCTATGAATGAAGCAAAACCTGCGGCTACACCCGTTAAATAATTCCGAAAAATCAGATTAATCAGAATATTCTGAGTTATGAAAATCAAACCTTTCAAAGGTGTTCGGCCGCCAAAAGAATTGGTGGAACAGGTCAGTAGCCGGCCGTATGACGTGCTCAACTCTGACGAGGCACGCAAAGAAGCGGCAGGCAACGATATGAGCCTCTATCATATCATCAAACCTGAGATCAATTTCGAACCCGGCACCGACGAACACGACCCGCGCGTCTATGGGGAGGCCAAACAGCAGTATCAGCGTTTTAAAATCAAAGGCTGGCTCGTGCAGGACGAAAAGGAGCATTACTACGTCTATGCCCAAACTATGAACGGTAAGACGCAGTATGGTCTGGTAGTCGCTGCATGGGTAGATGACTACCTCGAGGGACGTATCAAGAAACACGAACTCACGCGCCGCGACAAAGAAGAGGACCGCATGAAACATGTGCGTACACTCAACGCGAACATGGAGCCCGTCTTTTTTGCCTACCCTCACCGCTTTGACCTCGATGCCATCGTAGCTGACGTCTGCAAAGCCAAGCCCGAATATGATTTCGTAGCGGCGCCGGAAGGCTTTAGACATACGTTCTGGATCATTAACGACAAAGCGACCATAGATCGTATTACGGCCATCTTCGAAGAGATACCGGCGATGTATATCGCAGACGGGCACCACCGCTCTGCTGCCGCCGCTCGTGTAGGCGAGGAACTGAAAGCTAAGAATCAGAACGCAAAGATCAAGAATCCCGAGTCCGATTTCTTCTTGGCGGTTTGTTTTCCGGATAATCAACTCAATATCATCGACTATAATCGTGTAGTCAAGGACCTCAACGGTCTGACCGAGGCGCAATTCCTCAAGGCCCTCAAGACCGACTTCAAAGTAGAAGAGAAAGGCGCTGATATCTACAAACCGCAAGGCTTGCATAACTTCTCGCTCTATCTCGGCGGCAAATGGTACTCGCTTACTGCCAAGAAAGGACGCTACAACGATGCCGATCCCATCGAAGTGCTGGACGTTACTATTTCCAGTAACCTCATCCTCGACAAGATCCTCGGCATCAAAGACCTGCGTTCCGACAAGCGTATCGACTTTGTAGGCGGTATTCGCGGACTCGGCGAACTCAAACGTCGTGTGGATAGCGGAGAAATGAAGATGGCGCTTGCCCTCTACCCTGTCACCATGAAGCAAATCATCGATATCGCGGACTCTGGCAATATTATGCCGCCTAAGACCACGTGGTTCGAGCCCAAATTACGTTCAGGATTAGTCATACATGAACTTAATTAAGTTGAAAGGTGAAAAGTGAAAGGAAATATATGGTGAAAAGTGAACGGTTAAAGGTGAAAAGTTTTCTCCTTTCAATTTTCATTTTTCAATTTTCAATTCTTCTGAGCGGCTGCTCTATCCAGCAACGTATTAAGCGGGCGGATAAGAAGTTCGCGATCGGCGAATATTACACCGCCGCTGATCTCTACAAGCAGTGTTACAGCCACCTAAGCACCAAAAAAGATCGTGCGCTCAAAGGCTACGTTGCGTATCAGCAAGGTGAGTGTTACCGACTCATCAATAATCCCCGTGCTGTAAATGCCTACCAGAGTGCGTTGCGTTGTAAGTACCACTTGCAGGACTCCACGATCTTCCTTCATTGCGGCCTCGCGCTTCAATACCAAGGTAAATACAAAGATGCAGCCAAGAGCTATGCTCTCTATCTGGAATCTCATCCGGATAACTATGTAGCGCAGGCCGGAAAGTATGCTTGCGAGCACATAGACGCTTGGCGCAAAGAGTCGAGTCGTTACAAAACCGAGGAAGCGAAGCCATTTAACCAAAAACGCACAAGCAACTTCGCACCGATGTTTATCGGCGATCAGACCGATGCATTGATGTTCACATCAAACCGTCAAGAGAAGCAAGGAAGCGGCACAAAGAAACTCAAAAGACCCAGCAACGTCACCGGACAACAACTCTTCCAACTCTACCAGACACGCAAGAACGCAGCGGGAGAATGGGAAGAGATCAGTTTGGCGGAAGGCTTATATGACAGCCCCGAGACCGAGCAGAACGACTCGGCCCTCAAACAAGCCGGAACGGCGGAGATGGGAGCATGCTGCTTCACCAGAGACGGCCGAACGATGTACTTCACCTACTCCAAGCCTATCAATGGCAAGGACCTCGGGGCAAAGATATACAAGAGTGAGCGGGCAAGTGGTGAATGGGGCGAACCGCAGGAAGTGAGGCTCTTCAAAGACAGCACGATCACAGTAGGGCATCCTGCCATTAGCCCTTCCGGAGATACACTCTATTTCGCAAGTGACGCACCGGGCGGACAAGGCGGAAAGGATATCTGGTTCGCAGAACACGATGGCGATGAATGGGTCAACGCTCAGCCGCTGGGGAAAGGTATCAACACCGCTGCCGATGAGATGTTCCCGTATGTACACGATGATGGCACCCTTTATTTCTCGTCCAACGGTCACCCGGGATACGGCGGATTGGATATCTACAAAGCCAACCGCGATACAACGATCAAAGATAGTGTGGTGTGGGAACTCTACAATATGGGGCCGGTCTTCAACGGTATCGGAGATGACTTTGGTATCACCTTTGCCGGTAACACCCAAGACGGTTTCTTCTCGTCCAACAAAGGCGACAAGAAAGGTTTTGACAAGATCTACCGCTTCTGGCTACCGGAGATGGAGTTCATCGTAGAAGGAACAGTCAAAGACGAATTGGATAATATCATCTCTGATGCCAAGTTGCGCTTGGTAGGTAGTGATGGTACGAACAGCCGCGTCAATGCCCGCCGAGATGGTACATACAAAATCAAACTGCATAAGGACGTCAAATATGTCATGCTCGCGACCGCACGAGGTTTCCTTAACCTGAAAGAGCAACTCAACACGCTCAACCTCAAGGACAGCAAGTCCTACAACGTGGACTTTATCCTCAACCCGATCTCGCGTCCCGTAACCATGGAGAATATCTTCTATGAGTTCGACAAATGGGACATCACCAAGGCTTCGGAAGAGGAACTCAACCGCTTGGTGAAACTACTCAACGAAAATCCCAATATCACCATCGAACTCAGTGCCCACACCGATATGAAAGGTACGGACGAGTATAACAACGAACTGAGCCAAAAACGTGCGCAGAGTTGTTGTGACTACCTCGTGAAGCAAGGCATCGAACGCGAACGCCTGACTCCTGTAGGATACGGCAAAACGATGCCGATGGTAGGTACGAAACAACTCCATGACAAGTATCCTTGGATACCCCTGGAACAACGTCTGGACGAGGCGTTCATCAGTACCCTCACCGCAGACAAACAGGAGATCTGTAACCAGATCAACCGCCGCACGGAGTTCAAGGTATTACGAACAACGTATAAACTGTATTAACATGCAACAATATTTGGATTTATGCAAACGTGTGCTCGAAGAAGGCACCGTTAAACATGACCGCACAGGCACAGGAACCATCTCGGTGTTCGGACACCAGATGCGTTTCCACATGGCAGACGGCTTTCCGCTCTTGACCACCAAGAAACTGCACCTCAAGTCCATCATTTACGAACTGTTATGGTTTCTCCAAGGCGACACCAACGTCAAGTACCTGCAGGAACATGGTGTACGTATCTGGAACGAATGGGCGGACGAGAATGGAGAACTGGGGCCGGTCTATGGCCATCAATGGCGCTCTTGGCCTGATTATAAAGGCGGAACAATAGACCAGATAGCCAATATCGTCGAGACGATCAAGAAGAACCCCGACAGCCGTCGTATGCTCGTCAGCGCATGGAACGTAGCAGAAGTGGATCAAATGGCCTTACCGCCCTGTCACTGCTTGTTCCAGTTCTATGTGGCAGACGGCAAACTCTCGCTCCAACTCTATCAGCGCAGCGCGGATATCTTCTTGGGTGTGCCCTTTAACATCGCGTCCTATGCCCTACTCCTTCAGATGATGGCGCAGGTGACAGGCCTCGAGTGCGGTGATTTTGTGCACACGCTCGGTGATGCACATATCTACTTGAACCATTTGGACCAAGTAAAACTGCAGTTGACCCGTGAGCCTCGTCCTTTACCGAAGATGCTCATCAACCCGGAGGTCATAGACCTCTTTGGGTTCCAATACGAAGATTTTACATTAGAGGGATATGACCCGCATCCTCATATCGCGGGCGTTGTAGCTGTATGATTTCGATTATAGTAGCAATAGCTGAGAACTATGCGATCGGCAAGAAAGGGGACCTCTTATGCCATTTGCCGGAGGACCTGAAGCATTTCAAAACGATCACGAGCGGAAAAACGGTCATGATGGGTGAGCGAACGTTCTTCTCACTTCCCAAACACCCGCTGCCAAATCGCCGTAACATCGTCTTAACAGATGTCCCCGGTAAGACCTTCGAAGGCGCTGAATCCGTCTATTCCTTAGACGAGATGGTACATGCCGTACAAGGCGAAGAAGAAGCCTTCGTCATCGGAGGCGGTATGGTGTATCGCCAGATGATGGAGCGGGCAGACAAACTCTATATCACGCATATCCATCACTCCTGGCCTGACGCGGATACCTTCTTCCCCGTCATTGACCCCGCTATTTGGAAACAACTGAGCGCAGAACATCACAGCGCAGACGATAAGAATCCTTACGATTATACATTTGCAGAATATGGCAGACGATAAGAAAATCATCTTTTCCATGGTGGGCCTTAACAAGAGTTTTGGTCCGCAGAAACAGGTACTAAAAAACATCTACCTTAGTTTTTTCTATGGCGCTAAGATCGGCATCATCGGTCTCAACGGTGCCGGTAAATCGACCCTTCTGAAAATCATCGCCGGTATTGAGAAAGAATACCAAGGTGAAGTCGTTTGGTCGCCCGGATACAGCGTAGGCTACTTGGAGCAGGACCCTAAACTGGACCCTTCAAAGACCGTTCGCGAGGTAGTACAAGAAGGTGTACAGCCGATCATGGACATGCTCAAGGAGTATGACGATATCAACATGGCTTTTGCAGAGCCCGATGCGGACTTCGATAAGCTCTTAGCCCGTCAGGCAGAACTGCAAGACAAACTCGATGCCGCGGACGCTTGGAACATTGACCAGAAACTCGACCGAGCGATGGACGCACTCCGTTGTCCGCCAGATGACGCGAACGTCACTACACTCTCCGGAGGTGAACGTCGTCGTGTAGCCCTCTGCCGCTTACTACTCCAGCAGCCCGATGTGCTGCTTCTCGACGAGCCGACTAACCATCTCGACGCGGAGAGTATCGATTGGTTGGAGCAACACCTGCAGCAATATGCCGGCACAGTCATCTGCATCACCCACGACCGTTACTTCCTGGATAACGTAGCCGGTTGGATCCTCGAACTGGACCGCGGTGAAGGAATTCCTTGGAAAGGCAACTACTCGTCTTGGCTCGAACAGAAGACAAACCGTATGGCCCAAGAAGAGAAACAGGCTTCCAAACGTCGTAAGACCCTTGAACGCGAGTTGGAGTGGATTCGTATGGCACCCAAAGCCCGTCACGCCAAACAGAAAGCTCGTCTGGAGTCCTATGACCGCATGTTGAACGAGGAGCAGAAGGAACGCGAGGAGAAACTCGAGATCTTTATTCCCAACGGACCGCGTTTGGGTAATAAGGTCATTAACGCCGAAGGCGTCGCTAAGTCCTTTGGTGACCGTCTCTTGTTTGAGGACCTTAACTTCATGTTACCGCCGAACGGTATCGTAGGTGTGATCGGTCCGAACGGAGCCGGTAAGACTACTCTCTTCCGTATGATCATCGGCAGCGAGAAAGCCGACAAAGGTACCTTCTCCGTCGGCGAGACGGTCAAGATCGGCTACGTCGATCAGCAACATACGGATATTGACCCCAACAAATCAGTATTCGAGACCATTAGCGGCGGAACGGAGTTCATTCGTGTCGCAGGACGAGAGATCAATGCCCGTGCTTACTTGAGTCGTTTTAACTTTACGGGCGCTGACCAAGAGAAAAAATGCGGTGTACTCTCCGGCGGTGAGAGAAATCGTCTGCACTTGGCCCTTACACTCAAGTCCGAAGCTAACGTGCTCTTACTTGACGAGCCGACGAATGATATCGATGTCAACACCTTACGTGCATTGGAAGAAGGCTTAGAGAACTTCGCCGGCTGTGCGGTAGTCATCAGTCACGACCGTTGGTTCTTAAACCGTATCTGTACCCATATCCTCGCTTACGAGGGAGACGGCAAAGTCTTCTGGTTCGAAGGAAGTTACTCGGAGTACGAGGAGAACAAGAAAATGCGATTAGGCGAAGAAGCTTGCCAACCAAAACGGGTCAAATATAGAGGATTAGGTGCTTAGACGCGTTACGACATATATCCGCAAGCACGGTTTATTAACCAAAGATAAGCCGGTGTTGGTAGCCCTTAGTGGAGGCGCAGACAGCGTATCGCTGTTGGATGTTCTGGTTCGTGCCGGCTACACCTGTATCGCGGCGCATTGCAACTTTGCACTACGCGGTGCAGAGAGTGACCGCGACGAGGCGTTTGTGCGCGAACTATGCGCTACGATGAATGTGCCGTTAGAGGTAACGCATTTTGACACGCGCTCTTACGCGCGCGAACATAAGGTGAGTATCGAAGTAGCTGCACGGGAATTACGCTATGCGTGGTTCGATGAGATAGCCCGCCAACATGCCTGCCAAGCGATATGTGTAGCCCATCATCAGAACGACCAGGCGGAGACGCTCTTGCTCAATCTCAAACGAGGTACAGGGCTTAGAGGTTTAGCCGGTATCCGTCCGATAAGCCCTAACCCGATGGCGCCGGAGAGTGTGCCTATCGTTCGTCCTTTACTCTGCACAACACGCGATTATATAGAGCATTACCTGCGCGATAAACGGCAGCTTTCATGGGTCGTAGATAGTACCAACAACGACACCTCGATCACTCGCAACGCCATCCGCGAGCAACTACGTTCGTACTCCAAATCGGAGATCGAACATATGGCACAGACAGCAGAGATCATGCAGGGCTATGTAGATATAGTAGAGGGTCGGGAAACGCGCGAAGCAGGTGTTGTGTCACTCTACGAGCGTCTTCGTGAATACGGCTTTGCAGAAATAGATAAGATTTACGATGCCTTGGAGAAGGGAGAAGGGGGCAAGACATTCACCTCAAGGACCCACAAAGCAACGATCAAGAAAGGAAAATTATGCGTCACTACGGTATAATAGGATATCCATTACAGCACTCTTTCTCCGCGAGATATTTCTCTCAGAAATTTGCCCGTGAGGGCATTGACGCGGAGTACTCACTCTACCCGATGGAAGATCTGAAATCACAGATCGAAGAGCTGTTGAATCGTTTGGACGGATTCAATGTGACCATGCCGTACAAGCAAGCCATCATACCGTACTTGGACGCATTGGACGAAACGGCCAAAGCAGTAGGCGCAGTAAACGTCGTACACCAGCGTATAGGTTACAACACGGACTGCATTGGTTTTATGGAGTCAATACGTCCTTTGTTGCGAGCAAACGATCAAAAAGCCTTGGTACTCGGTACAGGCGGAGCGTCCAAAGCCGTTTGTTACGGTCTCCAACAATTAGGACTCACCCCTACTCTCGTCAGTCGTACGAAGCGTGAAGGAGTGTTGACCTATGCCGAACTAACAGAAGAGGTAATGGCAGCCTATACCGTGATCGTCAATTGTACGCCGCTGGGTATGTATCCGCAAATAGAAAACTGTCCGGAGATACCGTACGAGTACCTTTCGGCACGACATTTGTTGTTTGACTGCGTGTACAACCCCGAGGAGACCCTTTTCTTACGCAAAGGGGCGGCACAGGGAGCAAAAACCCAAAACGGAATAGAAATGTTATATGGCCAAGCGAAAGCGGCCTGGAAAATATGGAACAAATGAAAAAAATCTTTTTAGTGCTCGTAGGAGCGGTGTTATGTAGCGTGCTGAACGCACAAGTATTGGTAGAAGGGGAGTCGGCACTGGTGTACTATAGTCCGAAGACCATGTTGTGTCTGGACTTCAGTTATACTGTCACCACGCTGGAGAAAGGTCCGTACGCAGAGTTTGCAGAGAGCCTCTTAGAGGTACACGACTTCGTGACAGAAAGCAGTACGACCTATGAACTCAAGGACGTGAAGATACACACACAGACACAAACGGACTTCGACCGCGTACACAAAGTGAGTGCCGAAGACGGCATACCGATGTTGCTGCGTATCAACGACAAAGGCTTGTTGACCGGATACAACGTAGCTGCTCTGCCTCGTGAGCCGCGTCGTCCTAATATGCCCAAAGATTGCAAGCAGCCAAGATCCATCTCCTTCAAGGCTGCACCGTTCACAGAAGATGTCATGATGGTCGCGACGCCTGAAGCGCAGGCCGAAGTAGTAGCCAAACAGATCCTGCATATCCGCGAGACAAGAGGATATATCCTCACCGGCGAGGTAGAGCACGCCCCCGCTGACGGCGAAGCCATGCGTCTGGTGCTGGAAGAGTTAGCACAACAAGAAAAAGCGCTTACGGAGTTATTCGTAGGCAAGAAAACGATTCGTCACGAGCACAAGACCATTGAGATAGAGCCGAGTGAGATTACCCAGATGCTTTTCTTCTCGGAGGAGAATGGTTTTACGGACGCGGATAATATTGAGGCGGATACGATCGAAGTGCGTATGGTGTGTGAGCGTCAGTACAAACAGCCAGCGGAAGAGCCGGTAGGTAAGAAGAAGACAGCGCCGATTGAGTTATCTCCTATCGTATATAACGTACCCGGACGATGCGAGGTGAGTGTGGTGTACCAAGACCATACATTAGCCGGCCGTACGATCCCTGTAGCGCAGTTCGGTGTGGACGTAGCGCTGCCGAAGAATATGTTTACGGACAAAGAACTGCCGCAGATCATCATTAGTGACAAAACCGGAAATATCGAATCAATTACTAAGTAATTGATATTTGAGATTTGATATTTAAGATTTATGATTTTTGATTCCAAACACATTTTAGTCCTTTGTCTTTTGTCCTTGAGCGTAGCGGTCTTTAGTCCCGCCAGGGCGCAAGAGATTCATTGCACGGTAACAGTCAACTCGGACCTGATAGATGGTTCGAGTAAGCAGGTTTTTGAAACCCTGCGCACGTCTATCGAAGAATACATGAACCAAAACCGCTGGACGAACATGACCTATGCCGAGCAGGAGAAGATCGAGTGCAGCATGTTGATCTTGGTGAAAGCCTTTGCGGATAACTTATGGACCTGCGAGATGACCCTGCAGAGCCGTCGACCGGTCTATGGTACGACCTATACTACCCCGCTGCTGAACTTCAAGGACAATAACTTCAATTTCTACTACCAGGAGTACGATCGTCTCGACTGGCAACAGAGTACGTTCACCACGAACCTCACGGCGATGTTGGCCTATTACTGCTACCTCATCATTGGACACGACCAAGACAGCTTCCAACGTCTGGGCGGCACGCCGTTCTTCAAACAATGTGAAGAGATCGTGACCGTGTGTCAGGCAGCCAGCATGGAGGCCTTGGAGCAGAAAGGTTGGGTCGCTTTTGATAGCAACAGAAACCGTTACGCACTGATTAACAACATCTTGGACGAAGCTTTCAAAAAATACCGCAATTATTACTACGAGTACCACCGTTTGGGCCTGGACGAGATGAGCAGCAACGTGACAAACGGTCGTGCACGTATCGCGGAAGGTATTCCCGTCCTCAAAGAAGCCTACAGAGCGCGTCCTGCGACCTATGTGATCAACACTTTCCTTGATGCAAAAGCCGAAGAGTTGGTGGATATCTTCAAGAAAGGTACTGCCTCCGAGAAGAAAACAGTCTATGAGGTCCTCAACGATATCGACCCCACCCGACAAGCAACATATGATCGAATCAATGAATGATTCGATATTTGAAATTTGAAATTTGAGATTTGAAATGCTTAAGCATTTACACATACAGAACTACGCCCTGATCAGTCATTTGGATATCGACTTCGAAGACGGCTTCTCCGTAATGACCGGTGAGACAGGTGCCGGTAAGAGTATCATCTTAGGGGCGCTTGCGCTCGTGCTGGGTGCTCGTGCGGATAGCAAAGCCATCACCGACGGCGAGGACAAGTGTATCATAGAGGCGGAGTTCACCGACTATATCATTCGCCGCGAACTGTACGCCAATGGCAAGAGTCGTTCGTTTGTGGACGATAGTGTAGTGACGCTTCAAGAACTGAAAGTGCTGGCGAACAAATTGATTGATATCCACTCCCAGCACGCGAACTTACTCATAGAGAACGCAGACTTCCAATTGGAAGTCATAGATGCCGTTGCAGCCAACACGCCTGTCTTAGAGGCGTACCAAGCCCAATACGAGCGATATACAAAAGCCGTAGAGGAGTTACAACGCTTGCAGACCTTAGCCAAGAAGAGCCAACAAGACGCGGACTATATCCAGTACCGTTACCAACTGCTCGACGAAGCGAACTTGCAAGAAGGCGAGATGGAGAGTCTGGAGACGGAGCAGTATCAGTTGAGTCACGCCGAAGAGATCAAAGCAGCCTTGGAGACGGCTCTGGAAGCTTTGAGCGGAGAACAAGGCAGTGCCAACGAAGCCTTGCGGGCATGTCGGCTCGAAGATGCCGCGCCGGACTTACAAGAACGTATAGACAGTGCCCGCATCGAGATACAGGATATAGCGCATGAGGTAGATCGTCTGGCCGGACGCATAGAGATGGATCCGGAACGCCTGAGTTGGGTCGAAGAACGAATGGACGCCCTGAACAGCCTGCTGCATAAGTTCAATGCCGAGACCGTAGAGGAACTGATTAAGACCCGCGATGAGTTGGCCGAACAAGTGAACCGCCTCGATAGCTTCGAATACGATATCGAGCAAGCCAAGAAAGCGGTAGAGAGCGAGAAAGCTACCCTAACCAAGGATGCCAAAGCCCTTACAGAGAGCCGAAAAAAAGTGATCCCGTCTATATGCGAGAAACTAATGAGCGGACTCACACGCTTAGGCGTCGCACACGCAAAAGTGGAGATACCTATCCTACCCACCCCGGACTTCTTAGCCCCTTCGAGGCACGATAATTTTACTCCTTCCGGCTGCGACGAGGTACAACTGCTCTTTGCCGCGAACCTCAACCAGAGCCTGCGCAACGTGAGCGAGGTCGCTTCAGGCGGTGAGATAAGTCGGTTGATGCTCTGCGTCAAGGCGCTTATTGCCAGCACGAAAGGTCTGCCTACCATCATCTTTGATGAGATAGACACGGGTGTAAGCGGCGATATTGCGACCCAGATGGCTGCTATCATGAACGAAATGGCGAGTCACAGACAGATCATTGCCATCACCCACTTGCCGCAGATTGCAGCACGAGGTACGCACCACTATAAGGTCTATAAGGCCGACACAGCGACCCGCACGGAGACGCATATCAGCCGGCTCAACGAACAAGAGCGCGTCACCGAGATAGCTACCATGCTTAGCGGAAAGAACGTCACAGACGCAGCCCTTAAAACAGCAAAAGAACTATTATGTTGCCATTAGCAGAACGAATGCGTCCAAAGACATTGGACGAGTACATAGGACAGAAACATCTGGTTGGAGAGGGAGCGATCCTGAGGCAGATGATAGAGAGCGGTAATATCGCCAGCTTCATCTTATGGGGTCCTCCGGGTGTGGGTAAGACGACGCTCGCGCGCATCATTGCGCACCAACTGCAACGTCCGTTCTATACGCTCAGTGCCGTAACAAGCGGCGTGAAAGAAGTGCGCGACGTGATCGATAAAGCCAAACGGAACGCAAGTCTCAACAGCGGACTCTTTGCGCCTACTGACGGTCGCTCTCCTATTCTCTTCATCGACGAGATACACCGTTTCAGCAAAAGCCAGCAGGACAGCTTGTTAGGTGCGGTCGAAGAAGGAGTCATCACGCTGGTAGGCGCTACGACTGAGAACCCTTCATTCGAAGTCATCACGCCTCTCTTGAGCCGCTGTCAGGTCTATGTCCTCAAATCCTTGGACAAAGAGGACCTGCTTGAGTTACTCCATAGAGCCTTGACGCAAGACGAGGTGCTGCGTGCACAAGGAATAGAAGCCAAAGAGACGGAAGCGCTCTTACGATACAGCGGAGGTGATGCCCGTAAATTACTGAACATATTGGAGTTGGTAAGTAATAGCGGTGCAAAAATCATTGATAACGAGACCGTTACCAAGCAGTTGCAGCAGAATCCTGTCGCCTACGATAAGGACGGTGAGATGCATTACGACATCATCTCCGCCTTCATCAAGTCGGTACGCGGCAGTGACCCGCAAGCGGCGATCTACTGGCTGGCACGTATGATAGAAGGCGGTGAGGACCCCAAGTTCATTGCCCGCCGGCTCGTTATCTTAGCCAGCGAAGATATCGGTTTGGCGAATCCGAATGCGATGCTGCTCGCCAACACCTGTTTTGATGTAGTGAATAAGATCGGCTGGCCGGAAGGACGAATACCGCTGGCTGAAACGACCATATACTTAGCGACCTGCAAGAAAGATAACTCTGCCTACTTGGCCATCGATGAGGCTTTAGCCAAAGTGCGGGAGACCGGCAATCTACCCGTTCCGCTGCATTTACGTAACGCGCCGACAAGTCTGATGAAAGAACTGGGCTATGCGGACGGCTATAAGTACCCGCATGACTATCCGAATCACTGGATAGCGCAGCAGTACCTGCCGGACGAGTTGGTCGGCACGGTATTTTGGAAGAAAGACTGATGGCAGGCCTGTACGTACATATTCCGTTTTGCAAGAAGAGGTGTCTGTATTGCGATTTCTTCTCTACCACGCAGTTGGAGAGACGAGCGGAGTATATCGATGCGGTGCTCAAAGAGATAGCCGCACGCAGAGACGAGGCAGGTGAACCGATCAAGACGATCTATATAGGCGGCGGAACACCGAGTACCTTGTCTATCGAGGCGATACAGCGGATCCTGGAGGCCATCGATGCACCGAACGCCAAGGAAGTGACGATGGAGCTCAACCCGGGAGATGCCGACCTCGAGTACCTGCAGGCCCTGCGACGCATAGGCATCAACCGGCTGTCGATAGGTATTCAGACCTTTCAGGATAACTTGTTATCCTTGATCGGACGAAGACATAATGCCGAGCAAGCCATCCACGCCGTGCGTTGGGCACAAGAGGCAGGATTTGACAATATCTCCATCGACCTCATCTACGCCCTTCCGACACAGACGATGGAGCAGTGGAAAGAAGATATTGAGACCGCATTAGGCTTGAACATACAGCATATCTCGTGTTACGGCTTGATGTACGAAGAAGGGACGGTGCTGACCCGGCGTCTGGAGGCAGGGCAGATAGAGGCGATCGATGAAGAGACGGAGATCAGCATGTGCGACTACCTGTGTGAGCGTCTCCAACAAGCGGGGTTCGTGCATTATGAGGTCAGTAACTTTGCCTTGCCGGGCAGAGAGGCACAGCATAACAGCGCTTATTGGGACGGCACGCCGTACATAGGCATAGGCGCGGGTGCACATAGTTATATAAATGCCGTGCGTAGTTGGAATCCCTCAGATCTGAACGCATATATGCAAGGGGATTTCGTGCGGGGAAGCGAGACGCTCACAGAGAAAGACCGGTATAACGAGCGCATTATGTTAGGGCTCCGCACCAACAAAGGCATCCTGCGCTCGGAGATACGAGCCGACATAAGCGCACAGATAGCAGCGGGACTATTGCATCAGACAACAGACGGACATATCGTAGCGACCCGGCAGGGACTACATATATTAAACAGAATAATTGAAGATTTGATGATATGAAAACGAAATCGTGGTACAAGCCATTTATGCTATGGTTCTGGGGGCTATTCCTTGGCGGCATTTTGGTCATTTGGTTAGTGATGTGGTTGATCATAAAAGGTGCGCTGGGCTATCTGCCGCCTTTGGAGGAGTTACAGAACCCGAAGAACACCTTCGCCAGCGAGATCATCTCGTCGGACATGCAGTCCTTGGGACGTTATTACCGTTACGAGAACCGTATCGGTGTGCAGTACGATGACCTCGCGCCGGACCTTATCAACGCGCTCATCGCTACCGAGGACGTGCGTTTCTACGAGCATACGGGCGTGGACTTCAAGTCCATGTTCCGTGCGATCCTTAAACTCGGTCGTGCAGGTGGCGGCTCTACCCTCACCCAGCAGCTCGCCAAGCAGTTATGGTCGCCCCGCGCGAACAACAAACTCGAGCGCGCCATGCAGAAACCTATCGAGTGGATCATCGCGACCAAGTTGGAGCGCCTCTATTCGAAGGACGAGATCCTGCTCATGTACCTCAATCAGTTTGACTTCCTCTATAACGCCGTAGGTATTCAGTCGGCCTCGCAGGTCTATTTCTCCACCACACCGCGTGCGCTGAAGTTAGAAGAGGCGGCGACCTTAGTGGGTCTCTGTAAGAACCCCTCGCTCTATAACCCTGTACGCCATCCGGTACGTGCGACCAACCGCCGTAACACGGTGCTGAGCCAGATGGAGAAATACGGCTTCATTGACCAAGCGACCCGTGACTCGGTGGCAGCCTTACCGCTGGAGTTGCATTTCCGTTCCTTGGACCACAAACAAGGTCCTGCACCCTATTTCCGCGAGTATCTGCGCGGTATCCTGACCGCCAAAGAGCCCAAAGAGAGCGACTATTCCGAGTGGAATAAACAGCAGTATAAGTTAGACCTGTGGCAGTGGGAGAACAACGCGCTCTATGGCTTCATCGAGAAGACCCGCAAGCCGGACGGCACTAAGTACGAGTTATGCCGAAGAGGCGGTGAGCGAACATATGCAGGCCCAGCAGACAGCGTTCTTTAAGGAACTGAAGAGAAAAAAGACCGCACCGTTCTCGTCCTCGCTCAGCAAAGAAGAGATAGACGGTATCATGAACCGCTCGATGCGTCAGACGGACCGTTATCGTAATATGAAACGTGCGGGTATCAGCAATGACTCTATCCTCAAATCGTTCCGTATTCCGCGTGAGATGCAGGTCTTCACCTACGACAGAGGCATGATAGACACCGTGCTCACACCGTTCGACTCCATCAAATGGCAGAAGAGTTTCTTACGTTGCGGCTTCATGTCCATGGACCCGCATACGGGGCATGTGAAGGCCTATGTAGGCGGTCCTAACTTCGCACATTTCCAGTACGATATGTGTACCAAAGGTCGTCGACAAGTCGGTTCTACCGTCAAGCCCTACCTCTACACGCTGGCGATGGACGAAGGCTTATGGCCCTGCGAGACATGGGTCTATGACTCGATATCGGTCGTACTGCCCAACGGAGACGTATGGGCACCGCGTGACACGCACGAGAAATACGTAGGCGACACCGTTACTTTGGCGTGGGGCTTAAAAGAGTCCTCCAACTGGATGTCGGCTTATCTGATGTCCATGTTCACGCCCGAACAGCTCGTCAAGATGATGCGCTCGTTTGGTATCCAAGGCCAGTTAGACCCTGTCATCTCGCTCTGCTTAGGACCGTGCGAGGTGAGCGTGGAAGAGATGGTAGACGCCTATACGACCTTTGCTAACAAGGGTATCCGTACCGAGCCGTTGTATGTGACGCATATCGAGGACAACAAAGGCAATGTCATCGGTACCTTCACCCCGCGTACGCACGAGATCATCAGCGAGACGACGGCATATAAGATGATTTATATGCTCCGCGAGGTGCTCGACCACGGCACAGGCGTACGTATGCGTTACCGTTATGGCATCAAGGCCCCGATGGGCGGTAAGACCGGCACAACGAACAACAACTCCGACGGTTGGTTCATGTGCTTCACCCCTTCGCTCGTCTGCGGTACCTGGGTAGGCGGCGAGGACCGCGGTATCCATTTCGATAACATGGCCGAAGGTCAAGGCGCCGCTATGGCCCTACCTGTCTGCGCACTGTATATGCAAAAAGTGCTGGCCGATGAAGAGTTAGGTTATAACCCCGAAGAGGAGTTCGACGTGCCGGCATGGTTTAACCCAAATGAAGGCTGTAAGTAAATACATATTCGTCCTTTGTCTTTTGTCCTTATTCCTTGCTCCGGCAAAGGCTCAGCTCAATACCGAACGCATCACCGCGATCGGTAGGAACGCCTTGTATTTTGAGGATTACGTCCTCTCCATCCAGTACTTCAACCAGGTCATACGGCTTAAGCCCTATTTAAGCGAGCCCTATTTCTACCGCGCGATCGCCAAGATACAACTGGAGGACTACCAAGGCGCACTCAGGGACTGCAATGCCGCGATCGAACGCAACCCCTTCTCTCCCGGCTGTTACTATGCCCGCGGCTATATCTACCGGCAGCTCAACGAACTGGAGAAAGCGGAAGAGGACTACACACAGGCACTGATCTTCTCGCCGGAGAACCACACCTATTTATTATTGCGTGCAGACACGCGCGCGCAGCGTAAGCAGTACGAGGCGGCGCTGGACGATATCGACCAACTGCTGCGTCGTGAACCCCACTCTGCCTCCACATGGAGCGAGAAAGGACATGTCTGCATCCTCAAAGGAGATACTTTAGTAGCACTCGAGGCTTTTGAGCAGGCTGCCAAATACGATAAGACCAACCCTGCCATATGGTCTGCCTTAGGCGTGACGAATCTGATGCTTAATAAAGAAGACGAAGCCTACGTACAACTCACCCAAGCCATCAACCTCGGCAGCAAATGGGCCGGAGACTATATCAACCGCGGCGTGATTCATTATCGTCGCCACAACTACCGCGGTGCGCTAAGTGACTATAACTCAGCCGTTAAGATCGCCCCGCGCGATGCGGACTGCTACTACAACAGAGGTATCATGCGCCAGGAAGTGGGTGACTACAACAAGGCCTTAGAGGACTTCAATACCGCCATCTCTTTGGCGCCGGAACGCACCGAGTTACGTTACCAGCGTGGCTTGGTACTCATGCAGCTCAAGCAATGGAATGAGGTCGTCGTGGACATGGACTCCATGATCGCCCGCTATCCGTATTTCCTGCCGAGCTATTACCTGGCGGCGCAGGCCAAGACGCAACAAGGAAATCAAGTAGCGGCGTACAAATACCGCCAGAAAGCGCATGACTTAGAGGCTAAGAAAGAAGCGATACAGGCCCAACAAGCGGCGCAGCCAAAGACCGATATGCTCATTGCTAACGCCCAGCCGCAGAAGAAAGACCGCCGTAAGGAGTTCTCTACCTCTACGGCACAGAATCAAACGGACATACCCGACGAGGAGCAGAAATACGACTCGCAGACACGCGGACAAGTGCAGAGAAAGTACCAAGACGTTGTGAACGAGCCCAATATCGGACTCAGTTATTACAGCCAAGACCTGAGTCTGAGGCGCACGAACTACTACCACCCTTTGGTAGAAGCGCTCAACAAGCAAGAGGCACTGCCGGCTGCGCTGCAGTTCACGAATCAGGAACTTGCTCTCACGGCGGAGATGGTGGATTTCCATTTTGCGGAGATCAACCGCCTTTCTGCGCTCATCGACGAGGCACCCAGCGCTATCTTATACTTCACGCGGGCGATGGAGTTTGCGATCATCAAGGACTTTGCCAGCGCCGTGGATGACTGCACCAAGGCCGTTGTGATAGCAGACGCGAACTTGGAACCGATCATCTGTTTCTGCCGAGCCAACTGGCGCTGTCACATGGAGGAGATAGACCGCGAACTGATCCTGCGGGACTATAACCAGGTGTTGACACTGCAGCCTAACTTCAGTTTTGCGTACTACAACAAAGCCAATATCCTCTGTTCCCAACGCGACTACACCGAGGCCATCCGTTTTTACAGCCTGGCCTTAGACAAAGACGCGGACTTTGCTGAGTCCTATTTCAATAGAGGTCTGACCTATATTTATATCGGCGAGAACGAGAAAGGTCTCGCGGACCTCAGTAAAGCCGGCGAACTCGGCATCTACCAGGCATATAACTTGATAACAAGATTTAAATGAGAATCCTACGATACATATTTGTCCTTTCCGTTTTCAGTTTTCAGCTTTCCGTTTGCAACGCTCAAGTCCTCTACGAGATCAGCGGGCGTAGTAGCAAGCAGAAGTCGTATTTATTGGCCACAAATCGCCTCGTGCCTATGCAGTTTCTGGACACGATACCGAACGTCTTCAAGTGCTTTAGCAAGTGCAACAAAGTCATCACGGAGTTCGCCATGCAGGACTACCAAGCCATCGCTGCACTACGCCAGGCAGCCGTGCTACCCGACTCAGTCAAACTGAGTAATTTTTATAGCGAAAAGGAGTATGAGTATATCGACAATAGCCTTCGCATTAACTTAGGGCTCGGTTTGGATAAGTTGTGTAGAATGAAACCGTCCTATCTGACGGAGATGTTTCGGGTAGAATTGCTCAAGCAATGGCTGCAGTTTGACGAGCAGAAATCGATGGAGAGTTTCTTTGAATCGGTAGCGGCAGAACGCAACATACCGGTCATCGGTCTGGACAATATCGGAGAGACGATGTATATGCTTTTTGACCGCGAGCCGTTTCACTGGCAATGCAAAGAATTGCTCAAGGTCATCGAGTATCCGGAGAACGAGGTCAAGCAGGAACGCACGATCCGGGACATGTATCGAGACGGACGTCTGACGGATATAGCGTTCCAGGTGGAGGGACCGAATAACACAACGAGTATATCTTTTTCGGACTATAAGGTCTATTGTCAACGCAACAAAGAATGGGTCAAGCGCCTGCAGCCCTACCTCTTGGAAGGCAGAGCGTTTATTACGCTCAATGCCATCTATCTGGGCGGGGACAAGGGCCTGATCCAACAATTGAGAGCGGCGGGATACCGTGTTCGGCCCGTCAACAGAGGAATACGATTTAAGAAAGATGAGAAGAATTAGTGCACTAATCATAGCTATCTTGTGCCTCCTGTCTGTCCTACCGGTACAGGCACATGGAGAATTGGAACATTTAGGCGATTCATTGACTGCCTTCACGGGCTTCTCCAGCCTGTGGTCTCCGCCTGTACGTGTGAAGAGTATGCGGGTGAACGGCAATAAGGTGACGCTCAGGACCAACGCGACGCTCAAAGATGTGCGGTGGACCTCGGCGCTTATACGTGATATCAAGCGCGATGTGAGTCGGTGGGTACTGGGCCATGAGAACGGTATCGTCACCATTTACAGCGCCAATACCGATATCGAGACGCTCGTCACCGACTGCGCCAAAGGCATCCTGGTAACCGGAAAGCAGAATGACCTTACGGAACGGAACATAGCGCTCTGGCCGAGTCATGGTCTCTATTTTAATAGAGACCGCAACGAGTGGATATGGCAGCGTGCCACCCTCTGGACGACCGTCGAAGACCTCTACTCGCAGGAGTATATCCGTCTGGTGCGTAAGATGTTAGAGAACGCCGGCGCGACCGTCTATATGCCCCGCGCAGGACTTGAGCATCAGGAACAGGGCCAGTCCGGAATGCCGCAGTGGACCGAGGGCGCACGCTATTGGCTCATCGCACAAGGAGCCGATTCCACCATCTGGGACCTCTACGAGGGCGATGAATACAAAGACGACATGAAATGTCGGGCGTTGTGGGTTAACTCGCTTGATGTGCCCATCGACCTCTGTATGGCCCTGCACACGGACGGTCTGGACAGCGGAGACGACAGCACCATCGTCGGCTCGCTCTGTATCTACACCGCCAAGGATGACAGCGGTCACACCGTGCTGCGAGACGGCCGGGACAGAGAGCGTATCAACCGTAACTTAGGCGATTTCATACAGACCCAACTCACACAGGATGTGCGCCATATAGCGCCCGAATGGACACGCCGCCAACTCAAAGAAGCCAATTACTGCGAGAGCCGTGTGCCGGTCGTTCCATGCGTACTGATGGAGTTGCTCAGCCACAAGAACATGGCGGATATGAAATACGGTCTGGACCCGAAGTTCCGTTTCACCGCCGCGCGGGCGCTCTACAAAGGTATCCTCAAGTACCTTAACGGTAAATCCGCCGTCGTGCAGCCCCTTCCCGTGCAGCAGTTAGCCATCGACACCAAAGGTATCCTGCGTTGGCAGGCGCCTGTTGACACACTCGAGCCGACGGCCACCCCATCCTATTACATGGTCTATGTGCAGGCCAACGAGGACGAGTGGAACGTACTGCAGGTAGAGAAGAAAACAGAGATCCAATTGCCTTTCCTGCGCGGCGTGCAGTATAACTACTACGTTGTGGCAGGCGATGACGGCGGTCTGAGCCTACCCTCGCCGGTCATCAGCGCTTATTGGAGCGAGCGCGACGAGAGTCCTACAGCCCTCATCGTGGACGGTTTCGACGATGTCTATGGTCCGGAGTGGTTCGCCGATTCGACCTATGCCGGTATCGTGCCGGGCAGCTATGCCTGCGAGGACCGCTTCAGTTGTGCCTATATCGGCGAGCAGTGGAACTTCACCCGCAGCTGTATGTGGCTCAATGACGATAACTGCGGCTGGGGATCGTGTTACCGCGACCACGCAGGCCAACTCACTATCGGTAACACCCGCGACTGGAGTACCCGGCACGGACATGTGCTGCGTAAGATGCGCATCAGTTATGTCAGCTGCACCGCGGACTTCTTCCGGGCCGACAGCACCTTTGCGCTGGTGGACTATATCTGCGGACGGCAACGTCAGCCGATACCCTTCAAGAGCAGCCTTGAACTGGCGAACTACCTCCATACCGGAGGACGTCTGCTGCTCAGCACCGACCACCTGAGCGCTATCGATCCCGTGTGGACCAAACAGGTACTGCACACCTCCTATTATGCCGCAAAAGCAACGCATAACGGCCATATCACCAGCCCGCTCCATCGCTTCTACCAGCTGGTATTGACGCCCAACGAAGAACAACTCTTCACCTGCACGCCGGAGGGTCTCAAGCCCGAATCAGAAGAGGCCGTTCCAATGGCCAAGTACATGGATATGCGCTGTACGGCAGCAGTCGGAGTGCCGCATAAATCCCTCGTCTATGGCTTCCCGCTCGAGGCCGTAACGGACTTCGAGAAGATATACAAACGCTCCATTGAGTGGCTGTTAGAATAATATATAATCCAAAGCATATGAGTAAGACTATTGACAAAGCACAAGAGCTGTTCGAAGAAGGTCTTCGTCTCGCGGATGGCCCGGTCAAATCCGAGCAATGGAAAGGCGTCGATATGATCCACGAAGCCGCCCGCTTAGGCAACTACGACGCCCAGCGCTACCTCGACTACCACTCCAACCCCGACAATAACGGATAAAAAATGAGCACCTCGCTTGAGGTGCTCTTCGATAGGTGGGTAGCGATTACTCGCCTGTGACGGCTGCTTTCGCGAGCTTCCAGAGGTAGGACTTCCAGGTCTTCGCGCCACCCGGCTGGTCCTTCTGCGCGAGGTAGGCCACTTGGTCCTGACTCAGCGTACTCAGGTTCTTCGCGCGGGTATTCACCCACTCCAGACGCTCGGTGAAGAGCGTACGGATCTCGATCTCG